>NZ_RAWI01000136.1 GCF_003612125.1 Corallococcus praedator | reverse complement strand
CTCCGCGTGCAATCGCTGCGCGCCGCTTCGAGCGCAGCGGCGCGCAGCGATTGCACGCGGAGGGCCCGCTCACTCTCGCTCTCCTCGCTCTCGACGCGCCTCAGGCTGACGAAGAACTCGATATCCCCTGGAGGGGTCGACGCGAAGTCCGCGAGCTGGAACGGGAACATCCCCAGTTCCGCCAGGGTGGCAGCGGCCTCCAGGAAGGAGCGCGGAGTGAAGACCCAGCAGTGCACGTCCGTGTAGCCGGTTGCCGCCACCGCTTCCCGAGACTTCTCAAGCGCATTCTGGAGCGTGCCGGAGCACGGAAGGTGCTCCGCGTCGATGGCGCCACTCCACATGGCCTGCGCGTCCACCTGGCAGTAGCAGGCCCAGAAGTCGAAGACCTGCTTCACGGTGGGCCCGGTGCGGCGCGACAGGAAGGCGTCCACCAGCTCCCCGGGGGTGCTCTCCGGACGCTTCGCATCGAAGCAGAAGCGCTTGTCCGGGATGGCCAGCGAGACGACGCCGCCGGGACGCAACGCCTCGCGCAGGTCCCCCAGCCAGCTCACGGGGTCCGGCACATGCTCGATGACGTGGCTCGCGAGCACGAAGTCCACCCGCCGGTCGCCCAGCGCACCGGACAGCGTTCGCGACGAAAGGTCCACGTCCACGTCCACGATGGTCGCGGTGTCCCAACCGTGCCCCGCGTACTTGCGCCGGAGCACCTCGGTGCTCGCGTGGTCGGCATAGAGAATCCGCCCGGCGTCACGCGTGACGATAGGACTGGCGAGCGGCCCTATCTCCACCCCCTCCATCGTCGAGAGGTGGATGGCTCCCAGCAGTCGCTCCTGACGATTCTTCACCTGCACCGGCGGCATCGACGCATCCCCATTCTTTCGCGGCCCACCATCATGCCAGCACCCTCCTACGGCCTCCAACTTGTCTTACCGCGCATAATGCATCTGGCATTGTCCGTGACGGCACGGCCACGCATGTCGGGCGGTCGCGCCAGTGCCTCTGGCACCAGGACCGACGCGCGTCATCGCACCACCGGCACTTGCGCGAGTTGGGGAGGAGATTGCACGTCAAGTGCCGGTGCGCGTCAGCAAGCCTCCAGGTGGAACGCTCTGGGACCCACTGGACGCGCTGACCGGCCACCCGCAGAAGTCCTACGCGTGGCCGGGCCACCTCCTCAAGGAGCGAGTGCTCACTGTGAAGCCTTGCTTAAGAGCCCATTGGACTGACCGCGCGTAGTCATCCGGGACATCGCGGCGTACTTCTCCTGGTGAACGGGGCCTGACCCCATCACGAAGGAGTACGGACCATGCGAAAGCGGAGATTGGGAAAGGGCGGCCTGGAGGTCTCGGCGCTCGGGTTTGGTGTCATGGGACTGAGCGCCAATCTGGGCCCGGCGACCGAGCAGCAGGAGGCGATTGCGCTCCTCCGGACGGCCGTCGAGCGCGGCGTCACGTTCTTCGACACGGCCGAGGCCTATGGCCCGTTCACGAACGAGGAACTGCTTGGCAAGGCGCTCGCCCCACTGCGCGCCCAGGTGGTGATCGCCACCAAGTTCGGCTTCAAGATCGACCCTTCCACGGGTGCCCAGACCGGTGTGGACAGCCGGCCTGAACACATCAAGCAGGTCGTCGAGGCCTCGCTCAAGCGCCTCAAGACCGACCACATCGACCTGCTCTACCAACACCGTGTCGACCCGGCCGTGCCCATCGAAGAGGTGGCCGGCGCCGTGAAGGCGCTGATCCAGGAGGGCAAGGTCAAGCACTTCGGCCTTTCGGAGGCCGGCACGACGACGATCCGCCGGGCCCACGCTGTCCATCCCGTGACGGCGGTCCAGAACCAGTACTCGCTGTGGACACGAGAGCCCGAGGCGGAGGTGCTGCCGGTATGCGACGAACTCGGGATCGGCTTCGTGCCGTGGGGCCCGCTGGGCACGGGCTTCCTCACGGGGAAGATCGACGCGAACGCGAAGTTCGACAGCTCCGACCTGCGAAGCACGTTTCCTCGCTTCGCCCCGGAGGCGCTGAAGGCGAACCTGGCCTTCGTCGAGATGCTCCGCGAGTTCGCGGCGCGGAAGAAGGCAACGCCTGCCCAGATTGCCCTCGCGTGGCTGCTCAGCCAGAAGCCCTGGATCGTGCCCATCCCCGGCATCAACAAGCTGGAGCACCTGGACGAGAACCTCGCCTCGGTGGACGTCGTGCTCACCCGCGACGACCTCCGCGAAATCGACCTCGCCGCCGCGAAGATCAAGCTGCAAGGGGCCAGGCTCTCCGAGGGGCTGCTGAGCCTGAGCGAACAATGAACAGCAAGAACGGAGCTTCACCCATGAGCAATGTCTTGATCCTCGGAGCGAACGGCGGAATTGCCCGTCACGCCACCGACCTGTTCCTGAAGGAAACCCAGGCCCGGTTGACGCTCTGCCTGCGCAATGCGGCCCGGCTGAAGAACACCCATCCCGAGCGCATGCGCATCATCGAATGCGATGTCCTGGATCTTGAAAGCCTGAAGACAGCCATGGCCGGACAGGATGTTGTCTACGCCAATCTGGCGGGCGACCTGGAGCGCATGGCCAGGAACATCGTGAAGGCCATGGACGCGACGGGCCTCAAGCGCCTCATCTTCATCAGCTCCATGGGAATCTACGATGAAGTCCCCGGAGAGAAGTACGGCAGCATCCTGGAGCCGTATCGACGGGCGGCCGCGGTCATCGAGGCCTCGGACCTCGACTACACGATCCTGCGGCCCGCCTGGTTCACCCATGACGATGAGACGGACTACCAGACCACCCAGAAAGGCCAGCCCTTCAAAGGCAGCCAGGTGTCCCGGAAGAGCGTCGCGGCCCTGGTGGTCAAGCTGGCGGAGACACCAGGACTGGAGGTGCGGCGCAGCCTGGGGGTGAGCAAGCCCGGATGAAGAACCCGGGGGCTACACATGCCCCCGGGGACGCTTAGGCCAGTAGATGTGGAACGTGGCCCCCGCCCCTACTTCGGACTCGATGGCCACGCGCCCTCCCCGCGTCTCGACAATCTTCTTCACCACCGAGAGCCCGATCCCCGTCCCCTCCACCTTGTCGCGCGCCTCCAGCGTCTGGAAGATGCCCCAGATGCGGTCGTGGAAGCGGGGGTCGATCCCCGGCCCGTTGTCCTTCAACGTGAAGTCGTAGAAGTCGTCCGCGTCCGCGCAGGCAATCTCGATCCTCGCGTCCGTCCGGCCCGCGTGCTTGAGGGCGTTGCTCATCAGGTTCAGGAACACCTGCTGCAACGGCACCCGCTCCACCTGGAGCGTGGGCATCCCCCCTCCAATCACGATGCTCGCCTCGGGGCGCGGCGCGAGCAGGTCCCGGCTCTCCGCGAGCAGCGCCCCCACGTCCACCGTCTCCAGCTTCTCCCGGGTCCGGCTGACGCGGGAGTAGCTCAGGATGCCGTTGATCAGCGCCTCCAGCCGGTGCACCCGTCCCCGGAGCAACCCCATCTGGTGGCGCGTCTCTTCGCTCATCTTGTCCGCCATCCCCTCCTCGATCCACTCCGACAGGCTCGCGATGCCTCGCAGCGGCGCCTTGAGATCATGGGACGCGACATAGGCGAACTGATCCAGGTCCTGGTTCGTCGCCTCCAGTTCCTGGGTGAGCCGCTCGGAGCGCTGGCGTGCGTGGACCTGCTCCGTGACCTCGAAGGCGATGACGGAGATGCCTTCAATGGTCCCCGACGGGTCGTAGATGGGCTGGTAGATGAAGTTGAAGAAGTAGTCCTGGACCTGCTCCGTGCGACGCAGCGGCACCTGGAGCTCGTTGCCGAAGAACGGCTCTCCCGTGGAGTACACCCGGTCCAGCAACGGGACGATGACCTCCTTCAGCTCCGGCAGCGCCTCCCGCAGGGGCTTGCCCACGACGTCCCGACCGCCGAGCAGCTCGATGTAGCGCGCGTTCGCGAACTCGAAGACATGGTCGGTTCCTCGCAGCACGCAGATGCCCGCCGGGGCTTGCAGGAAGAGGGTCTCCAGCCGCGAGCGCTGCCGCTCCGCCTCCGCGAGCGCCGCCTGCTCCCGGGCCAGCAGCCGCGTCCTCTCCTCGAACACCCGCGCGCTGGAGAGCGTGGTCGCGACATGGCCGGCCGCCAGTTCGAAGAAGTCCCGGTACGCGTCATCCAGCGAGCGCCGCGGGTTGACCCCCATCACCAGGAAGCCCTGCAGCGTGCGCTCTCCCGAACGGAACAGCGGGAGCACCAACGCCTCCCGGGACGGTTCAGGCCACGCACCTCCGGGCCAGGGGGCGTGCGCCTCCGGAAGCGCCACGCGCACAAGGCGCTGCGTCTGGACGACCTCCGCGAAGGGCCAGGTGCTCCCCTCCGCCACGGCAAGCTGCTCGGAGCCCACGAACCCCATGGAGGCCGACAGCGTGGGCTCCGCGTCCTCTGGGGCGAGCTGGTAGAGCAGCGCGAACGACACGTCCGCGATGCCCGCCCCGAGCGTCTTCATCGCATGCTCACAGGCCTCCTTCACCGTGGCCGTGGCCGAGGCGGCCGTCTGCGCGCCCAGGTCGCGCAGCAGACGCAGGCGGCGCTCGCTGAGCAGACGTGGCGTCGTTTCCGCGCAGGCGCAGAAGATGCCACCCACCGTGCCGTCCTCGTTCCAGAGCGGCGCGTAGGAGAACGTGAAGTAGGTCTCCTCCAGATACCCGTTGCGCCACATCATCAACGGGAAGTCCTCCGACCACGTCGCCTTGCCCGTGGCGCGGACGCCTTCGAGCATGGGACCGATGACGTCCCAGATCTCCCCCCAGCACTCCCAGCCAGGGCGCCCCAGGAACTGCGGATGCTTGTGCACGCCGAGGATGGGGCGGTACGCGTCGTTGTAGAGGCGCGCGAACTGCGGTCCCCACCAGATTTCAATGGGGTGCCGGGACGACAGGCAGATGCTGACCGCCGTGCGCAGGCTCTGGGGCCACTGCTCCACCGGGCCCACCGGGCAGCTTGCCCAGTCAAACTCCCGCATGCGCCGCGCCATCTCCCCGTCCCCGGTGAGGAAGGGTGCGTCCTGGAGGAGAAGTCCGTCCGCGCGAAGGCCGCTGGGATTCAGGTCTCGCATGTCACCGCTCAGGGCATCTCCACCAGGGTCCAGTACTTGTTCAGCGTGGCCATCACCTCCACGAAGCTCAGGAACGTCACCGGCTTGAGCAGGTAGCCGGCGACGTTGAGATCGTACGCGTCGATCTTGTCGCGCTCGTTCGCGGAGGTGGTGAGCACCACCACCGACGTCGTCCGCAACAGGGGATCCGCTCGCAGCGCGCGCAGGAACTCGATGCCGTTCATCTTCGGCAGGTTGAGATCCAGCAGCACCAGCCGGCGCCCTTCCGGCACCGTCCCGTTGCGCAGCGCCTCCAGCCCTTCCAGGCCGTTGGAGGCCACGTAGAGCGGGTTGGCGATGTGGTTCTTGCTGAAGGCACGGCGGACGTTCATCACGTCCACCTCGTCGTCCTCGATGAGCAGGATGTTCAAGGTCTTGTCGCTCTTGTCGCCAACAGTGGGAGCGCTCATCCGGGTCCTTCGAGCTTGGGACAATTGCGTTTCGAGAGGAGCCCGAGCGGCGCCCTTCTAGCGTTCACATTCCTGCTCGAGGCAACGGATGGCCCCCCGCTGTTTCCTTCCCGACACGCGGGAGGATGCCTGCTCGGCCGCACTCCAAGCGGGCACGCAGGTCTCTGTTCTCCAACCAACCGGGACGCGGATTGAGGATCCCAGCACCGGCCCGGGCTCTGCCTTGATAGGCGGCTGCTTCCATGGGGGCCGCCGGCGTCGAGAGCGCCAGCAGCCCACGCTGGATTCCTCTTCATGGACGACACCCAGAAGCCGAAAGAAGCCCTCATTGCTGAAGTCCATGCGCTCCGCGAAGCCCTGCGGAGGAACAGCGCCGACCTCGACCAGTTCGCCTACGTCGCCAGCCACGACCTCAAGGCCCCCCTGCGCGGAATCGCCAACCTGTCGCAGTGGCTCGAGGAGGATCTGGGACCCCGGCTCGGGGAGGAGTCGCGCCGGCAGATGGAATTGCTGCGCGGGCGGGTGCACCGGATGGAGGCCATGCTCGACGGGCTGCTCGAGTTCAGCCGCGCGGGCCGCGCTTCGCACGCACCCGAAACCGTCGACGTGGGCGTCCTGATCCACACGGTGATGGCGCGCCTTCCGGATGGAGACACGGCACGGCTCGAGGTCGGCACCGAAATGCCGACGCTCTTCACCGAGCGACTTCCGCTTCAGCAGGTCTTCTTGAACCTTCTTTCCAATGCCCTGAGACATGCCCGCGGCGAGGGCCTGAGGGTGCGGGTCGAGGCGCGGGAGGCACAGGGCTTCCAACACTTCTCGGTGACGGACAACGGTCCGGGCATCGCGCCCGCGTACCACGAGAAGATCTTCGCCCCCTTCCAGACGCTCGTCGCGCGCGACAAGGTCGAGGGCTCCGGCATGGGCCTGTGCGTGGTGAAGAAGCTGGTCGAAAGCCGGGGCGGTCGCGTGTGGGTCGAGTCGTCCGAGGGCGCGACCTTCCACTTCACCTGGCCCCGGCGGATCGAGGCGGAACGCTCGTGAGTGATGCTCCGGCGCCTTCGCGCCCCATGGATGTTCCGGACACGGGTGAAGCGCTCAGGCTGTTGCTCGTCGACGACGACGAGGTCGACCGGCTCATGGTCCGGCGGCTGCTGCGCCAGGGGGCCATCGTCGCGGAGGTGGTGGAGGCCACCCGCGGCGCCGAAGCGCTCGAGCACCTGGGCAAGCAGTCCTTCGACATCATCCTCCTGGACTTCCTGCTGCCCGGAGAGGATGGGCTCCAGGTCCTGCGGGAGCTGGGAAGGCGGGGGCCGCGCTCCCCCATCATCGTGCTCACCGGCCAGGGGAACGAACAGACCGCCGTCGAGCTGATGAAGGCGGGCGCCTCCGACTACCTGTCGAAGTCGAAGCTGACCGCCGAACACCTGGGGCAGAGCCTGCGTCAGGCCATGCGGCTGCACCTGGCGCAGCAGCAGCACCGGGCACTCGCGGAGGCCCTTCCGCAGATCGTCTGGACGTCCGGCCCCGACGGACGCCCCGACTACTTCAACCAACGCTGGTACGACTACACCGGCCTGCGCGCCAGACGCTCACGGGAGGAGACCTCGAAGGAGAGACATGTGGCCCGCGAAGTGCTCCACCAGGATGACATCCCGCGCTTCCTCGGCCAGTGGAGCGAGATTCGCCAGTCGGGAATGCCCTTCGAGTGCGAGGGCCGCATCCGTCGCCACTCGGACGGCGCCTACCGCTGGCATCTCATCCAGGCCGTGCCCCTGCGCAATGCGCACGGTCGCATCATCCAGTGGCTGGGCACGTGCACGGACATCGATGATCAGAAGCGCGCGGCGGAGACGCTCAGCTTCATGGCGGAGGCGAGCACCATGCTCACCGCCTCGCTGGAGATGTCCGTCACCCTGGAGCGACTGGCCGCGCTGATCCTCCCCCGGCTGGGAGACTGGTGCGCCGTCTACCTCCTGGAGGATGACGGACCCGTGCGCCAGGCGATGGTGGCCCATGCGGATCCGTCGCGGGTGCCCCTGCTGCGGGAGCTGCACCGTGAGTTCCCTCCTCCTGCCACCGCCCGCCGGGGCATCTCCCAGGTGCTGCGCACGGGCGAGGCCGAGTTGGAGCCCGAGCTCACCGATGAACACCTCCAGGAGGCCCTGGGCTCCGTGGAGGCCCTGGGCTCCGACGGGCGGCTGCGGCCGGGTTCGTGGCTCGTCGTCCCGCTGTGGGCGCAGCGTCGGGTCTTCGGCGTGCTCCAGGTGTGCGCATCGCGTCCGGGCCGCCGCTACACCGTGCGCGACCTGGAGCTGGTGCAGGAGCTGGCGCGACGGGCGGAGATCGCCATCGACAATGCCCGGCTGTTCGAGATGGCCAAGGCCGAGCACCTGGTCGCCGAACAGGCCAACCGCGCCAAGGACGAGTTCCTCGCCGCCGTCTCCCACGAGCTGCGCACGCCGCTGATGGCCATGCTGGGCTGGACGCGGATGCTGCGCTCGGGACAGCTGGCGCCGGAGAAGCATGCGCGGGCCCTGGAAGCAGTGGAGCGCAACACCCAGGTACAGACCCAGCTCATCGAGGACCTCCTCGACGTGTCGCGGATCATCACCGGGAAGCTGCGGCTGGAGATCCAGACAGTGAATCCCGGCGACTGCATCGAGGCCGCGCTGGACTCGGTGCGCCACGCGGCCGAGGCGAAGGGCGTGACGCTGCACTCCGACCGTTCCCCGGACGTGGGTTCCCTCCACGGCGACTCCGACCGGATCCAGCAGATGGTCTGGAACCTGCTCTCCAACGCCATCAAGTTCACGCCGAAGGGTGGACAGGTCACCGTGCGCCTGCGACGGGCGGAGGGAAACGTCCGCATCGACGTGGAGGACACGGGCCAGGGCATTCCCAGGGGCTACCTGTCCCAGATCTTCGAGCGCTTCTGGCAGGTCGACGGAAGCTCCACGCGCAAGCATGGAGGACTGGGACTGGGGCTGGCCATCGTGCGGCACCTCACCGACCTGCACGGAGGTTCCATCGAGGCCTTCAGCGAGGGTGAGGGTCAGGGCTCGCGCTTCACCCTGACCCTGCCCCTGGCGAAGGCCACGACGGGCAAGGTGGAGCTGCCCCTGCCGTCCACCGCGCGACTGGACATCCCTTTCCTGCCGATGACGATCCTGCAGGGTCTCCAGGTGCTCGTGGTGGACGATGAGCCCGATGCCCGGGAGCTGCTCTCCGTGGTGCTGGAGGGCCGTGGGGCCGTGGTCATCACCGCGGCCAGCGCCCGGGAGGGATTCGAAAAGCTGCGGCTCTTCCGCCCCCAGGTGGTGCTCTCCGACATCGGGATGCCCGGCGAGGATGGCTACTCCCTCATCCGCAGGCTGCGCGCGCTGCCCGTGGACCAGGGTGGACAGACGCCGGCCATCGCGCTCACGGCCTTCGCCCGGATGGAGGACCGCACCCGGGCGCTGCTCGCGGGCTTCCAGATGCATGTGCCCAAGCCCATCGATCCCGCGGAGCTGGTGAGCGTGCTGGCCACGGTCACCGGCCGGAATGCCCGTGCGGAAGAACGCCGACGGGGAAATTCCGCCTGAGTGATTGAGCGGCGGATCCGGCCCCGGGCTCGCCATGTCGGTGGCGAGCCCGGACCCGCCTGCTACTTCGACCCGGCTTCTTCCAGGGCCTCCGTGATCCGCTTGCGGAGTTCCTCCGCCAGGCGCGTGACCTGGGGGGTGCGGAGGATGGAGTAGTGGTCGCCCTCCAGTTCGAGCAGCTTCACGCCACCCAGGCCCAGGGCGTTCCATCCGCGATCCCGGCCAAGCGGCGCGGGATCCACGTTCTGGCTGGCACGGAACACGGTGATGCTGCCCTCGTGCGGGGTGGGGACGTACTGGCGGGTCGCCTTGCGGTTGAGTTCGAAGACACGCATCAGGATGCGGAAGTCCTTCAGCTCCACGTCCGGCGTCACCGCTCCGTCCTTCTTCGCCTCGTCCAGCAGTCGGGCCAGGAGTTCGTCCTTCGAAGGCGGTTCGCCGGCCTCCGGCGCCTTCTCCGGGCCGTTGCCCTCGGGGTCCTTTTCGAAGAGCGCCGCCAGTTCCTGGTGGATCTGCTCGCCCTCCGTGCCCGTGCCTGCCGTCTGGCTCACGGAGCCCGGATCCAGGAGTGCCAGCAGTGCCACGATCTGTCCCGCCGCGCGCAGCTGACGGGCCATCTCGTACGCCACGGCTCCACCCATGGACCAACCCGCGATGAGGTAGGGCCCTTCCGGTCGCAGCGTGCGCACGGCTTCGACGTAGGTGGTCGCCATCGCCTCGATGGTTTCCAACGGCTCCTGCTCTCCGTCGATGCCCAGGGAGCGCAAGCCGTAGAACGGCTGATCCGGTCCCAATTGCCGCGACAGCTCCACGTAGCCAAGGACATTGCCTCCGGCCGGGTGGACGCAGAACAGCGGCGGACGGCTGCCTTCCGGCTGGATGGTCACCAGCGGAGACAGCGACGGCGCCGCGTCCTGACGCAGCAGCGCCGCCAGCCGCTCCACCGTCGGACTCAGGAAGAGCGCCGCCAACGGCAGCCCCTTCCCCAGCCGCTTGCGGATCGCCGTCATCAACCGGACCGCCAGCAGTGAGTGGCCTCCCAGTTCGAAGAAGTCCGCATCGACGCTGATCGGCTGCATCCCAAGCAGGTCCTCCCAGATCGACACCAACTGCAACTCCGTCGTGTCACGGGGCGCGATGACCTTCCCTGAGACGCTCGTTCCCACCGCCGGCTTCGGCAGCGCCTTGCGGTCCACCTTGCCGTTCGCGTTGAGCGGCAGGGCTTCCAGCGTCACGAAGGCCGACGGCGCCATGTACTCCGGCAGCCGTCCCTTCAGTGCACTCCGCAGCGTCGTCGCGTCCACCGTGTGGCCTGGCTGCGCCACCACGTACGCCACCAGCCGCTTGTCACCGGGCGCGTCCTCTCGCACCACCACAACCACGTCGCGCACCTGCGGCTGTGCGCCCAGTGCCGCTTCCACCTCTCCCAGCTCGATGCGGAAGCCTCGCACCTTCACCTGGAAGTCCATTCGGCCCAGGTACTCCAGCGTCCCGTCTCGGCCCCACCGCACCTTGTCGCCCGTGCGGTACAGCCGTGCCCCGGCCTTCTCGCTGAAAGCGTCCGGCACGAAGCGCTCCGCCGTCAGCCCGGGCTGGCCCAGGTAGCCGCGCGCCAGTCCTTCGCCTCCCAGGTACAGCTCTCCTGGCACGCCCACCGGCGTCGGCTGGCCCTTCGCGTCCAGCACGTACGCCTGCGTGCCCTCCAGTGGACGGCCGATTCGCGGCTCCGTCTTCGCTCCGCGCTCCACCCGCGCGTGCGTCGAGTACGTCGTGTCTTCCGTCGGGCCGTAGAGGTTGTTGACTTCCTTCACCTGCGGCAGCGCGTACAGCGCCTGCACCAGTCGGTTTGGCAGCGCCTCTCCGGCCAGGTTCACCGTCTCCACGCTGGCGGGAATGCTTCCGCTTCGCACCAGTTCCGCCACCGCTGACGGCACCGTGTTCAGCAGCGTCACACGCTGCGCTTCCTTCAGTCCGGCCAGCGCCAGCGCGTTCTCCGCCACCACCACCGTGCCGCCGCTCACCAGCGGCGCGAAGACTTCGAACACCGACAGGTCGAAGTTCAGCGACGTTGCCGCCAGCACTCCCTTCAGCTGCTCCGCCTTGAAGGTCGCCGTGGCCCACTTCAGGAACGCCACTGCGCTTGCGTGCGTTACCGCTACGCCCTTCGGACGGCCCGTGCTTCCCGACGTGTACAGCACGTACGCCAACTGCGCAGGCGCGCCCGTGTTGCCGAGGCTCTCCACCGGATAGCCGTTCAGCACCGTCGCGTCCGTGTCCAACCGCACGCGCTGGCCCGTGTACTCCGGCAGCACGTCCTCCAGGCCCGCCTGGGTCACCACCACCGGCGCTCCCGTTCCCTCCAGCATGTAGGCCAGACGCTCCTTCGGGTACGTCGCGTCCAGCGGCACGTACGCCGCCCCGGCCTTCAGCACGCCCAGCAGCGCCACCACCATCGCTTCCGTGCGCTCCACGCACACGCCCACCCGGCTCTCCTCCCCCACTCCCAACGTCCGCAGGTGACGCGCCAACTGATTCGCCCGCGCTTCCACCTGCGCGTACGTCAGCTCCACACCTTCGTGCACCACCGCCACCGCGGCCGGCGTCTTCGCCGCCTGCGCCGCGAAGAGACCGTGGAGGACTTCAGTCGACTCACGCTCTTGCGCCACCGTGCCCGCGAGGTGCTTCAGCACCTGCTGACGCTCTTCGGTTGCCAGCAACGGGAGGTCCCAGACGCTCGCATCCGCGTCCTTCGCGATGCCTTCCAGCAGCACGCCCAGGTGCCCCAGCAGCCGCTGTGCCGTCTCCGCGTCGTACAGGTCCGTGTTGTATTCGAGCGACGCCGACAGTCCTCGGCCCGTCTCCGTCATCCCCAGCGTCAGGTCGAACTTCGCCGTGGTGCCTTCCGTCTCCACCGGGCTCAGCACGAGCCCGGCCGGAAGCGTCTGTCCTGCTCCAGCCGACATGTTCCGCAGCGTGAACATGACCTGGAACAGCGGCGAGCGGCTCAGGTCGCGCTCCGGCTTCAGCTCTTCCACCAGCTTCTCGAACGGCACCTCCTGGTGCGCATACGCGCCCAGCGTCGTCTCCTTCACCTGACGCAACACCTGCCGGAAGCTCGCGCGATCCTCCAGCTTCGTGCGCAGCACCAGCGTGTTGACGAAGAAGCCGATGAGCCCTTCCAGCTCCGTGCGGTTGCGGCCCGCGATGGGCGTTCCCACGCTGATGTCGGCCTGCCCGCTGTAGCGCGCCAGCAGCACCTGCCAGGCCGCCAGCAACACCATGAAGGACGTCGCCCCTTCCTCGCGCGCCAGCGCCTTGACGGCCTCCTCCAGCGCCTTCGGGAGCACCTGGGACGCATTGGCACCGTGGAAGGTCTGGACCGCGGGCCTCGCCCGGTCCGTCGGCAGCTCCAGCGCGTGCGGTGCGCCTTCGAGCTGCTGACGCCACCAGGACAGCTGCGCCTCCAGCACCTCACCCTTCAGCCATCCACGCTGCCACGCCGCGTAGTCCGCGTACTGCACCGCCAGCTCCGGCAACGGTGACGCTCGGCCTTCCTCATACGCGCTGTAGAGCGCGGCCACTTCGCGCACGAGCACGTCCATCGACCAGCCGTCCGACACGATGTGGTGCATCGCCAGCACCAGCACGTGCTCGGTGGCGCTCAGCCGCACCAGCGTCACGCGGCAGAGCGGGCCCTGGCTCAAGTCGAACGGACGAAGGACCTGCGTGCTCACCTGATTGCGGAGCTCCGTCTCACGCTGCGCTTCCGGCACGCCGTCCAGCACCGTGAGGTTCCAGGCCACTTCCTGGGACGGAGCGACCACCTGGAAGGGCTGGCCGTCCTGCGCCGGGAACGTCGTGCGCAGGGACTCGTGACGCCGCACGAGTTCATCGAACGTGCGACGCAGCGCCCCCACGTCCAGTGCGCCGGAGAGACGCACCACCATGGGGAGGTTGTAGGAGGTACTCCCGGGCTGGAGTTGATCCAGCAACCACAGTCGCTGCTGGGCGAAGGACAACGGCTCCCTGCCCGTCCGCGCCACGGCCTCCAGCTTCGGCGCCGTCAACGCCTGTCCCGTCCGCCGAGCCGCTTCGACCGCGAGGGCCAGCCCTTCCACCGTCGGAGCCTCGAAGAGGGCTCGCAACGGCAGCTCGACCTGGAAGGCCGAGCGGATGCGCGACATCGCCTGCGTCGCCAGCAGGGAGTGCCCACCCAGTTCGAAGAAGCTGTCCTGGAGGCCCACCTGCTTCACGCCCAGCAACCGCGCCCACAGTTGCGCGAGCACTTCCTCCGTCTCCGTGCGCGGCGCCGCATACGCATGGCTGCGTTCCGCGCCGGCCTCCGGCTTCGGTAGGGCCTTGCGGTCCACCTTGCCGTTCGCGTTGAGCGGCAGGGCTTCCAGCACCACGAAGGCCGACGGCACCATGTACTCCGGCAACCGGCCCTTCAGCGCGCTTCGCAACGTCGCGGCGTCCGCCGTGTGGCCTGACTGTGCCGTCACGTACGCAACCAGCCGCGTGTCTCCCGGTGCGTCCTCCCGCACCGCCACCACCACGTCGCGCACCTGCGGCTGCGCCCCCAGCACCGCTTCGATTTCTCCCAGCTCGATGCGGAAGCCCCGCACCTTCACCTGGAAGTCCATTCGGCCCAGGTACTCCAGCGTCCCATCCCGGCCCCACCGCACCTTATCGCCCGTGCGGTACAGCCGTGCTCCCGGCTCGGCGCTGAAGCCATCCGGCACGAAGCGCTCCGCGGTCAACCCGGGCTGCCCCAGGTAGCCTCGCGCCAGGCCCTCTCCGCCCAGGTACAGCTCTCCGGGCACTCCCACCGGCACCGGCTGGCCCTTCGCGTCCAGCACGTACGTCCGGACGTTGAGCAGCGGCATGCCCACCGTGGGCTGCCGGCCCTGCTGGACCGCGATGGCGGTCGCATCCACGGTGCACTCCGTCGGGCCGTACACGTTGAAAGTGCGCGTGCGCTCCGACGCGCCCAGCACCTCCCAGGTGGCCGCATCGAGTGCCTCACCGCCTGATACCACCAGCGCCGGGGCGCCCTCGCCTTCCAGCAGCCCCTCCTGGATCATCAACCGCAACAGCGACGGCGTGCAGTCGAGCGCGACGACCTGGTTCCGCCGCTGCCACGCCACCATCGCCTCCGGGTCCTTCCGCGTGGCTTCCGGGACGATGCACAGGCAATGACCATCCAGCAGTTGGACGAGCTGCTGCACCGAGGCGTCGAAGACCAGCGGCGCGTTGAGGCTCACTCGCGAGCCCGCGGGCAGCCCCTGGTAGACGGTCCGCTTCAGGCCCTGGTGCAGGTTGAGCACCGAGCCATGGCGCACCATCACGCCCTTCGGACGTCCCGTGCTTCCGGACGTGTACAGCACGTACGCCAGCTGATCCGCGGCGCCGGTCTCTCCCAGGTTGTCCGAGGCGTACGCGGCCAGCACGTCCGCATCCGAGTCCAGCCGCACGCGCTGACCCGTGAACTCCGGCAGCACGTCCTCCAGGCCCGCCTGCGTCACCACCACGCGGGCGCCCGTTCCCTCCAGCATGTAGGCCAGACGGTCCTTCGGATACATCCCATCCATCGGGACGTATGCGGCCCCCGCCTTCAGCACGCCCAGCAGCGCCACCACCAGCTCGGCCGAGCGCTCCACGCACACGCCCACCCGGCTCTCCTCTCCCACGCCCAACGTCCGCAGGTGACGCGCCAACTGGTTCGCCCGCGCCTCCACCTGCGCGTACGTCAGATGCGTCCCTTCGTGCGCCACCGCCATCGCGTCCGGCGTCTTCAGCGCCTGAGCCGCGAAGCGCCCGTGGATCGTCTCCGCCCCCTGCTGCGCTCCGGAGGCCGCCGTGCCCGCGAACTGCTTCAGCACCCGATGACGCTCTTCGGTCTCAAGCAGCGGGAGGTCCCAGACGCTCGTCTCCGCGTCCTTCGAGAGGCCCTCCAGCAACGTCCCGAAGTGCCCCAGCAGCCGCTGCGCCGTCTGCGCGTCGTAGAGGTCGGTGTTGTATTCGAGCGACGCCGCGAACCCCTGGCCCGTCTCCGACATCGCCAACGTCAGGTCGAACTTCGCCGTCGCCCCGTCCGTCTCCACGGGACGCAACGCCAGTCCCGCGCTTGTGGGCAGCGCTTCATCCGGCCCCTTCGCGCTGTTCTGCAGCGTGAACATGACCTGGAACAGCGGCGAGCGGCTCAGGTCACGCTCCGGCTTCAGCTCCTCCACCAGCTTCTCGAACGGCACCTCCTGGTGCGCGTACGCACCCAGCGTCGTCTCCTTCACCTGCCGCAGCACCTGCCGGAAGCTCGGACTGCCCTCCAGCCGCGAGCGGATCACCAGCGTGTTGACGAAGAAGCCGATGAGCCCTTCCAGCTCCGTGCGGTTGCGGCCCGCGATGGGCGTTCCCACACTGATGTCGTCCTGCCCGCTGTAGCGCGCCAGCAGCACCTGCCACGCCGCCAGGAGCACCATGAAGGGCGTCGCGCCCTCCTGGCGTGCCAGGGCCGACACCGCGTCCTCCAGCGACTTCGGCAACCGCACCGAAGCGAGCGCACCCCGCACCGTCTGGACCGCGGGCCTTGGGCGATCCGTCGGCAGTTCGAGCGTCCTCGGAGCCCCCGACAACTGCTGACGCCACCAGGCGATCTGTGCCTCCAGCACTTCGCCCTTCAGCCACCCGCGCTGCCACGCCGCGTAGTCCGCGTACTGCACCGACAGCTCGGGCAGCGGTGACTCGCGGCCCTCCGCGAATGCGGCGTAGAGCGCGACCACTTCGCGCACCAGCACCCGCATCGACCAGCCGTCCGACACCGCGTGGTGCATGACCAGCACCAGCACGTGCTCCTCTTCCGACGCCGTGAGCAGGGTTGCTCGGAACAGCGGGCCCTGGCTCAAGTCGAAGGGACGCGCGACCTCTGTCTCCACGATGCGCCGGACTTCGTCCTGCCGTGCCTCGGACGCTCTCGCGGAGAGGTCGATGAGGCGCAGCGTCCCCGTGGAAGCAATCGGCGTGATGACCTGGACCGGCTCGCCTTCGCGGACCTGGAACGTTGTCCTCAGGGCCTCATGCCGACGCACCAGCTCCGCGAACGTGCGCTCCAGGGCCGGCACATCCAACCGCCCCGACAACCGGATGGCGGTCGGCAGGTTGTATTGCGCGCTTCCCGGCTGGAGCTGATCCAGGAACCACAGGCGCTGCTGCGCGAAGGAGAGCGGCTCGGCGCCCGTCCTCGCCACCGGCACCAGGGCCGGAACCGTGGACCGCGCGGTGCCATGGGTCGCACGCACCGCTTCGTCCACCTTCAGCGCGAGGCGGGACACCGTGGGTGCCTCGAAGAGCGCACGCAACGGCAGCTCCACGCCGAACGCGGACCGGATGCGCGACATCGCCTGGGTGGCCAGCAGCGAGTGCCCACCCAGCTCGAAGAAGCTGTCCTCCGCGCCCACCTGGGACACGCCCAGGACCTGGGCCCAGAGGCTCGCCAGCAACACCTCCGTCGGGGTGCTGGGGGCCACCCTCGGGCCCGTCCGGGATACGTCCGCCTCGGGGGCCGGCAGGGCGCGCCGGTCCACCTTGCCGTTCGCGTTGAGCGGCAGTGCGCTCAGCACCACGAACGCCGACGGCACCATGTACTCCGGCAACTGCTCACGGAGGAAGGCGTGGAGCACGCCCGTCTCCGGTGCTGTCGCGCCTTCGCCCACGACATAGGCCACCAGCCGCTTGCCGCCTCGCGCGTCGTCGCGCACGGCCACCACGCACTCGCGCACCGACGGGTGCAGTGCGAGCGCCTGTTCGATTTCTCCCGGTTCGATGCGGAAGCCACGGACCTTGACCTGATCATCGGCGCGGCCCAGGAACTCCAACGTCCCTTTGGCCAGCCAGCGCACCCGGTCGCCGGTCCGGTACAGCCGGGCTCCGGGCTCGGAGGTGAACGGATCCGGGATGAAGCGCTCCGCCGTCAACGCGGGCCGGCGCAGGTAGCCGCGCGAGACGCCCGCGCCCGCGACGTACAGCTCGCCACCGACCCCGATGGGGACCGGCCGCAGGCGGGCATCCAGCACGTAGGCCCGCATGTTGGTGATGGGCTGACCGATGGGCGGGGCCTGCGTCGATGCGCGCACCACCGCCGCGGTGGAGACCACCGTGCCTTCCGTGGGGCCGTAGTGGTTGACGACCTGGAACGGGAGGCCTTCGACGTCCACTCGGTGCAACCGGTCTCCGCCCGTCAGCAGCGTGCGGAGCGCGGTCGTGCCGGGCCACTCGCGGGCAACCACCGCCTCCGCGAGCACCGTGGGCAGGAACGCGACCGTGATGCGCCGTTCGGTCAGCCAGTGCACCAGCTCCGCGGGTGCGGTGCGCACCCCTTCCGGCGGCAGGTGCAGACTCGCGCCCGAGGTGAGCGTGGGCCAGATTTCCCAGACGGACGCGTCGAAGGCCAGGCCCGCGAGCTGCGTCGTGCGGTCCGCCTCCGTCACGCCGTAGGCGCGCTGATGCCACGTCACCAGGTTGCCGAGGTTCGCGTGTTCGACCTCCACGCCCTTCGGCCGTCCGGTGGAGCCTGACGTGTAGATGACGTAGGCGAGCTGTCCCGCCGCCGCCGGAGCCAGCACTCCGGCCTCCGGGGCCACGAGGGTGTCCCAGTCCGAGTCCAGGCACAGCACGTGTGCCGGGCCTTCCGGCAACGCTTCCCGCAGCGAACGCTGCGTGAGCACCACCGGCATCCGGGCGTCGTCCAGCAGGTACGCCAGCCGCTCGCGGGGATGGGCCGGATCCAACGGGACGTATGCGCCGCCCGCCTTGAGCACGGCCAGCATGCCCACCACCATCTCAGGCGAGCGCTCCACGCACAGGCCCACGCGGACCTCGGGGCCCACGCCCAACGCACGCAGGCGCCGCGCGAGCTGGTTCGACCGGGCCTCCAGCTCGCCGTACGTCAGCTTCACGCCCGTGGCCGACTCGACCGCCAGCGCGCCGGGCGTCCGCGCGGCCTGGGCCGCGAAACGCTCGTGCACGGCACCGTCCGAGGGGAATTCGGCGCGGGTGTCGTTCCAGCGCAGCAGGACCTGCTCACGCTCGGGCGCATCCAGCAGCGGCACGTCCCAGACGTCCGCATCCGCGTCCTTCGCGACGCCGTCCAGCAGCAGCCCCAGGTGCTTCAACATCCGCTCCGCCGTCGTCGGGTCGAAGAGGTCGGTGTTGAATTCGAGCGATGCGAAGAGGCCCGTGGGGCCTTCCATCATGGACAGCGTCAGGTCGAACTTCGCCGTGTTCCCGAGCGTTTCGAGCGAGCGCAGGGACAGGGCGCCTTCGGAGGCCGGTGCCTCAGACGTTCCCGACTCCGCGTTCTGCAGCGTGAACATGACCTGGAACAGCGGCGAGCGGCTCAAGTCGCGCTCTGGCTTCAGCTCCTCCACCAGCTTCTCGAACGGCACTTCCTGGTGCGCGTACGCACCCAGCGTCGTCTCCTTCACCTGGCGCAACACCTGCCGGAAGCTCGGACTGCCCTCCAGCCGCGAGCGGATCACCAGCGTGTTCACGAAGAAGCCGATGAGCCCTTCCAGCTCCGTGCGGTTGCGGCCCGCGATGGGCGTTCCCACACTGATGTCGGCCTGCCCGCTGTAGCGCGCCAGCAGCACCTGCCACGCCGCCAGGAGCACCATGAAGGGCGTCGCGCCCTCCTGGCGTGACAGGGATTTCAGCTGCTCTCCGAGCCCCTTCGGCCATTGCGCCGAACGATGGGCGCCACGGAACGTCTGCACTCCGCCCCGAGGCCGGTCCGTGGGCAGTTCCAGCGCATGCGGGGCGCCCGCGAGCTGGGTCCGCCACCAGGACAGCTGTGACTCCAGGACGTCGCCCTTCAGCCACCCGCGCTGCCACACCGCGTAGTCCGCGTACTGCACCGCCAGCTCCGGCAAGGGAGACGGACGGCCCTGCGAGAAGGCCGCGTAGAGCGCCTGCACTTCACGCACGAGGACGCCCGTGGACCAGCCGTCCGACACGATGTGGTGCATCACCAGCACCAGGACGTGCTCCTGTTCGGACAGGCGCAGCAGCGTGACGCGGAGCAGGGAGTCCCGACCCAGGTCGAACGGTCGCCGCGCTTCCAGTTCGACGCGACGCCGCATGTCGGCTTCGCGCTGCTCGGCATCCACCGCGTCGAGCGCCACGACTTCCCACGTCAGCTCGCGCGTGGAGTCGATGTGCTGGACGGGCTGCCCGTCTCGCACCTGGAAGGTCGTGCGCAGTGCTTCGTGGCGACGCACCAGTTCCTGGAAGGTGCGCTGCAACGCGCCAATTTCCAGCGCGCCCGTGAGCCGCACCGTCGCGGGCAGGTTGTACGACGAGCTTCCGGGCTGGAGCTGATCGAGCAGCCAGAGACGCTGCTGCGCGAAGGACAACGGCTCCGCGCCCGTGCGAGCGGAAGCCACCAGCTTCGGCACGGACAGTCCCGGGTTCGCGGCCAGCGCTGCTTCAACCTTGAGGGCCAGCTCCGCCACGGTGGGGGCTTCGAAGAGGGCTCGCAGCGGCAGTTCGACGTTGAAAGCCGTGCGGATGCGCGACACTGCCTGCGTTGCCAGCAGCGAATGGCCTCCCAGTTCGAAGAAGTTGTCTTGCGTGCCCACTTGCTTCACGCCCAGCACTGCCTCCCAGAGCGAGGCGAGCACCTGCTCCGTCTGAGTGCGCGGGGCCACGTAGACGTGCGTGCGCTCCGCTCCGGCCTCTGGCTTCGGCAGCGCCTTGCGGTCCACCTTCCCGTTCGCGTTGAGCGGCAGGGCCGGAAGCGTCACGAAGGCCGACGGCACCATGTACTCCGGCAACCGTCCCTTCAGCGCGCCTCGGAGCGTCGTGGCGTCCGCCGTGTGGTTCGGCTGCGCCACCACGTACGCCACCAGCCGCTTGTCACCGGGCGCGTCCTCCCGCACCACCACCACCGCGTCGCGGATGGAAGGCTGCGCCCCCAGCGCCGCTTCCACCTCTCCCAGCTCGATGCGGAAGCCTCGCACCTTCACCTGGAAGTCCATTCGGCCCAGGTACTCCAGCGTCCCGTCTCGGCCCCACCGCACCTTGTCGCCCGTGCGGTACAGCCGTGCCCCGGCCTTCTCGCTGAAGCCGTCCGGCACGAAGCGCTCCGCCGTCAGCCCAGGCTGGCCCAGGTAGCCTCGCGCCAGTCCCTCGCCTCCCAGGTACAGCTCACCCGGTACGCCCACCGGCACCGGCTGCCCCTTCGCGTCCAGCACGTACGACCTCACGTTGTGCAGCGGCACGCCCACCGTCGGCTGAGTGCCTCGCTCCACCGCGAACGCCGTCGCGTCCACCGTGCACTCCGTCGGGCCGTACACGTTGAAGGTGCGCGTGCGCTCCGCTGCGCCCAGCACCGCCCACATCGCCGCGTCGATGGCTTCACCGCCTGAAACCACCAGCGCAGGCGCGCCCTCTCCTTCCAGCAGGCCCTCCGCCAGCAGCAGCCTCAGCAGCGACGGCGTGCAGTCCAGCGCCACCACGGCGTTGCTCCGCTGCCACGCCACCAGCGCTTGCGCGTCCTTGCGCGTCGCCTCCGGCACGAGGCACAGGCGGTGGCCGTCCAGCAGTTGCACCCACTGCTGCACCGACGCGTCGAACACCAACGGCGCGTTGAGGCTCACCCGCGAGCCCGCGGGCAGCCCCTGGTACACCGTCCGCTTCAAGCCCTCGTGCAGGTTGAGCACCGAGCCGTGGCGCACCATCACGCCCTTCGGCTGGCCCGTGCTTCCTGACGTGTACAGCACGTACGCCAACTGCCCAGCCGCTCCCGTGTTGCCCAAACCCTCTTCCGGATACGTGGCCAACAGGCTCGCGTCCGTGTCCAGTCTCACGCGCTGCCCGCTGACTTCCGGCAGCACGTCCTCCAGGCTCGCCTGCGTCACCACCACCCGCGCGCCCGTGGCCTCCAGCATGTAGGCCAGTCGTTCCTTCGGGTACATCCCATCCATCGGCACGTATGCCGCCCCCGCCTTCAGCACGCCCAACACCGCCACCACCAACTCCACCGAGCGCTCCACGCACACGCCCACCCGG
>NZ_RAWI01001367.1 GCF_003612125.1 Corallococcus praedator | reverse complement strand
AGATAGGCTCCGGTCTCGTGGGCTCGGAGATGTTTATAAGAGACAGGTTCATCGATCAGCTTCGAGTTGCCATACGGCGAGAGAGGTTTGCCGATCGTTTCCTCCACTTTCGGGATCGTCTCGTCATCGCCATAGACGGCGGAGGAACTGGCATAGACAAACCGCTGGACTCCAGCTTCGCGAGCAGCCACGAGCATGTTCAACGTGCCATCGACATTGACGCGATTGCACCAGAGCGGATCCTCGATCGATTGCGGCACGGAGATAAAACCGGCTTCGTGTAATATGTAGTCAACTCCCTGGCACACCTGCCGGCAGAGCTCGAAATCGCTGACACTCCCTTCGATGAAACGAAACCGTTTGAAACGCTCCGGGCCGACTTCGCTTTCCACGGCC
>NZ_RAWI01001366.1 GCF_003612125.1 Corallococcus praedator | reverse complement strand
GTAGTCGTAGCGGCTTGCCAAACTGAACTTGATATCGACGAGCGATTGCAGTTCGCGCTCTTCAAGCTGCTGCTGCACAGTGGCGCGATCGAAAGCGATCGTGGTTTTGGCTTCGAGCGAATCGATCATCTGATACAGCACGTAGATGACTGTAATGATGTAGATAGTCAAAATCAGTAAATCAAGTTCTGTTGTCATAGCAGCAACGCCTGTGGCTGCATTTGATGGTAGTCGATCGCCAGTCAGATGATTAGAAGGTGGACGATTGGGCGCGACTAGGCTCGGCGTCGAATCAACGTCAGCAAGCCGCCTGCGATCGCGAGTCCAGCGATCGTTCCTGGTTCAGGCACCGATGCCGTTCCGACTACCTTAAAGTCAGCGCCGTTGTAGTCTGCC
>NZ_RAWI01001365.1 GCF_003612125.1 Corallococcus praedator | reverse complement strand
GAAGTGGACTGCCCGCCGTTGAGCTTGCGGGTTTGCCCGGTTGTGATTTGCGGATTCGTTTCATCAAAGGTGACGCGATCGCGATTCAGGCGGCGGGTGTAAGCTCGCTCTTGCGCCTTCGTGGTCAGGGTTGCCCCGGCTAGCAGCCTGATTCGTTCTGTTTGCGCCCAGGTGTCGATCGAGCTGGAAATGCGGGCGCGATCGTTCATCAGATCCGACTGTTTTGCTACGAGCGCCGTATTGTCCAATGCCATCCGGGTATTAATCGTGCGCTTGTCGATATAGCCGTGTTTAGCAACATTGGCAACCGCCCGCTTTGCATCGGCGGCTTCGGTTTTGGGATCGTACCCAACGTAGCGCCCGCCGACAAATTTTCCAGCATGACCGACGTAGGTT
>NZ_RAWI01001364.1 GCF_003612125.1 Corallococcus praedator | reverse complement strand
GTTCCACACGCTGCTGCTCTCCGGCGTGCCGCAGATGTCGCCGCGCCTGGCCTCGGAGGCGCGCCGCTTCACCTGGCTCGTCGACGTGCTCTACGACCGTCGCGTCAAGCTCATCCTCTCGGCCGCGGTCGAGCCGGACGCGCTGTACACCGAAGGGCCTCTGGTGCACGAGTTCCCGCGCACGGTGTCGCGGCTGCGCGAGATGCGCTCGGCCGAGTTCCTCGCCGAGGCGCGGCGCATTGTCGATACTTCGCTGACATGAAAGCCATCCTCTGGCTGGCGGCGGCGCTGGTCTGCCTGCAGGCGGGCGCGGCCGACAGCGGCGACGACGAGCGGGCGCGTCTCGCCAGGGAACGTGCCGCCATCGAGACGCGCTTCCAGGCGCGCGACAAGGAG
>NZ_RAWI01001363.1 GCF_003612125.1 Corallococcus praedator | reverse complement strand
GGTTTCGATCAGTAGGTGTCTGCTGCTGGCCAGCGGTCGGCGAAGGTGGTGGCGAACGCGTTGAGCGTTGCGCTCCACCTCATGGTCCATTGCGCCTGGCCTTCACCGGTTGGGTCCAGCGATCGGATGACCAGGTAGAGGGCTTACGGCGGCTTAATCGGTCGGAAGTGACCGCAAGACTGACTGCGGGTAGCGAGCGTTCAACATCTCTCGCGTTCGTCGAGCTGGTGTCATCGTTGGCTGGCGCCGTTGCGGTGCGTTGCAGCAGGTCGTCGGGGCTGCGGATGGCGGTGGCGACGGAGACATAGCTGGCGTAGGCGAGCCAGGCCAGGCGAGGGACGAGGAGCCAGGCGGCGGTGCGGTCGAGTTTGGCGGTGACGGTGACACCGTGGATGG
>NZ_RAWI01001362.1 GCF_003612125.1 Corallococcus praedator | reverse complement strand
AACTGCGGTCGATCGCGGCCTCAAAATCATTATTGCCGGAGCCGGAGGAGCCGCCCATCTGCCGGGAATGGTGGCTGCACTAACGCCGCTACCTGTAATCGGTGTGCCCGTGCCGAGCCGTCACCTTCAGGGCGTCGATTCGCTCTATTCGATCGTGCAGATGCCAGCCGGAATTCCGGTGGCAACCGTGGCGATCGGCAATGCCACGAATGCAGGCTTACTTGCCGTTCAAATGCTGGCAAGCTATCAGCCAGAATTGCTCATTCAAGTGCAAGCCTATCGCCAGCATTTGAGCGAGATGGTAATGAGTAAACAGCAGAAATTAGATCAAGTGGGCTATCGACAGTATTTGCAGGATCGATCGTCTTGATTTGTAATTTTGGCGCTATTTGTGGA
>NZ_RAWI01001361.1 GCF_003612125.1 Corallococcus praedator | reverse complement strand
CAATCAGCGTCCGCAGTTCGGTCAGAAGTACGATTGTTTCACTCAATCTAATTTCTGGAAGCAAGAGCTTACGCAGGGTTTCCTGGTAACGGGGAAGAAATTCTGCGCCGTCATTGGTTTTCGCTGTTTTGAGGAAACGATGGAATGCCGCCAAAGGCAAAGCCAGGCCTTCCTGAATGGTATGCGCAGGGATGAGACGTCGCAACTCAGCTACGTTTGCAGCCTTAGCTCCAATCTTCGATACGTCTTTCATACCAAACTTATCGAGGGAAAGAGCGCTTGTTTCGCCCTCTTTTTCGTAAGGAGGCAAGACCAGAGCCTGGGGTTTTTTCAAGGCTTTCAGCTTCAGGAGATCAGCCGTCGAGAGGGATTGGCCGTCACGGACCAATAGATCAC
>NZ_RAWI01001360.1 GCF_003612125.1 Corallococcus praedator | reverse complement strand
GTCATGGGCGGTGACGAAGTTGATCGAGGCGTAGGGCTTGCGCCCGTCATCCTCGTACAGGTCCGCCGAACCGGTGAACCTGGAGGCGAACTCGCCGAGGGTGGCGTCCTGGCCGCGCCAGAAGTCGCGCACCTGGTCCCGGTACTTGCCGTTCCACTCGGTCCAGACCGGCGGGAAACCACCGACGTTGTAACCGCCCTCACCGATGTCCCACGGCTCGGCGATCAGCTTCACCTGACTGATGATCGGGTCCTGCTGCACCAGGTCGAAGAACGCCGACAGCCGATCGACCTCGTGGAACTGCCGGGCCAGCGAACTGGCCAGGTCGAAGCGGAAGCCGTCCACGTGCATCTCGGTGACCCAGTACCGCAACGAATCCATGATCATCTGCAGCAC
>NZ_RAWI01001359.1 GCF_003612125.1 Corallococcus praedator | reverse complement strand
CTACGGCGGCGAGGACGTCACGCGGCTCTACGAGATCCTGGCGCTGCGGCAGCTCGGATTGTCGTTGGACCAGATCAGTGACGCGATCCACGGTGAGACATCGCTCGAGGCGATGCTCGTCGCGCACGCCGATCACGTCGACGCCCAGCTCGCGGCGATGCAGAAGCTGCAGACCCACATGGCGACCGTCCTCGCGACGGTGCGTCGCTCGCACCGACCCACCGACACCGACCTCCTCGACCTCATCAGGAAGGTGATGACAGTGGATGCACGAGTGGAGAACTACTTCGACGCCGATCAGCTCGCAGCGCTGGCGGTCCGTCGAGAAGAATTGGGCGAGGACCAGATCCGCGCGGTCGAGAACCGGTGGCCGTCGCTGATCGCGGAAGTCGATGC
>NZ_RAWI01001358.1 GCF_003612125.1 Corallococcus praedator | reverse complement strand
GTACGCGAGAGTATAGAAAATTTGTAGTGCAAGAAGAGATAAAGGTGTTCACACACCGGGACTCGAACCCGGTTCTGCTGGGTGAGAGCCAGCAATCCTAACCGCCTAGACTATATGGGAAGTCTCCAAACTTAGCCTCAGCTCTCATCAACGACACCAAGCATAAACTTGTGATGCACACAGAACTCGCATGTACTATCACCACTAGAGGCGACGTCTCGTATTCGTGCATCCACACTAAAAAGTACCAAAAACTCGTAAAAATAAGGTTTTAGCTTGTGCTGGTCACATCAACACCATCTTCTCATCAGAAACAGTTCTGACAACGACATGATTGAAGTGTTCATTGAATATCAAAGGTACAAATCGATAGGTCACTGTGCAGCAGTGGATGAC
>NZ_RAWI01000135.1 GCF_003612125.1 Corallococcus praedator | reverse complement strand
GGGCTGACGCGTGGCACACGGGCGGGGCATCCCTTAGATTCCATGGGATGAAGTTGCCCCTCCTGTTCCGCCGCGACCGACCCACGATTCCGTCCGCCAACGCGCAGGATCACGCGGAGCGGGTGATCGCCGAGTCCCTGCGCGTGCTCGGCCAGGTGTGCACGAAGGTCGCGGACGCCATCGAGGCGCAGCGGCTGGAGCGCAACGGCTACGCGCACAACAGCTACCTGCGGCGCATGGATCAGGCCGACAAGGCGGACGACACCTCGAAGTCCGGCCCGTCGGGCACGGGCGGCGGATGACGTCCGTCCCGGACGACGACGCTCCAGTGCCGTGTCTGGCGTCGTCGCCCTCGTGGCGGGATTTGGGCATCTCCATGCCCATGCCCGCGCTGGCGGACGAGGAAGGGCCCCGCGTGGACCCCGGCCTGCCGCCCGTCGTGGACGCGCACGTGCACCTGTTCCCCGACCGCGTCTTCGAGGCGGTGTGGCGCTGGTTCGACCGGCACGGCTGGCCCATCCGCTACAAACTGCACACGCCCCACGTGCTTTCGTTCCTGTTGTCCCGGGGCGTCGAGCGCGTGGTCGCCCTGCACTACGCCCACAAGCCGGGCATGGCGCGCGCCCTCAACGCCTACGTGGCCCAGGTGGCCAAGGCCGAGCCCCGCGTCATCGGGCTGGCCACCGTGTTTCCGGGCGAACCCGGCGCCGTGGACATCCTGGAGGAGGCCTTCGCCCTGGGACTCAAGGGCGTGAAGCTGCACTGCCATGTGCAGTGTTTCTCCCCGGACGCGCCCCAGTTGCAGGAGCTCTACGCGGCCTGCGCCCGGGCGGGCAAGCCGATGGTCATGCACGCGGGGCGCGAGCCGGCCAGCCCCCAGTACCCGTGTGATCCCTACATGCTCTGCGCCGCGGAGCGGGTGGAGCGCGTGCTCACGGATCATCCGACGCTGAAGCTGTGCGTGCCCCACCTGGGCGCGGATGAGTTCGACGCCTACGCGCGGCTCTTGGAGCGACACGACACCCTCTGGCTGGACACCACGATGGCGGTGGGCGGCTACTTCCCCGTGCCCCTGCCCCGTCAGGTGCTGGAGGTGCGGCCGGAGCGCATCCTCTACGGGACGGACTTCCCCAACATCCCCTATGCGTGGGACCGGGAGCTCAAGGCGCTGGTGGACCTGAAGCCGGCCGAGGACGCCCTCGCGGGGGTGCTGGGAGGCAATGCGTTGAAGCTCTACGGTGTGGACAACAACTGTTGAAAAGAAACGCAACCCCTTCCGCAATGGAAGAGGCATTCCCATCTTCGTGCCCATAGAATCGCGGTCCCCAAGAAGCAGACGCCGCCATCTCCAGAGGCTCATACCCATGTCGAACATCCTGGTCGTCGACGACGACGCGAGTCACCGCACGCTCATCTGCGATGCCCTCCAGGAGATGGGCTACGACACCATCGAGGCCGCCAACGGTCGCGAGGCGTTGGACCTGCTGGAGGAGGACATCCCGGGCGCCGTGCTGCTGGACCTCCGGATGCCCGTCATGAGCGGCTGGGGCCTGCTGGACGCGCTCAAGAAGATGCCCCGGGCGCGCAACCTGCCCATCATCATCATCTCGGGCTACGGCTTCGAATGGGAGGCGGAGCTGGTCGGCGCCGCTGGCTACATCTCCAAGCCCGTGGACCTGGACAAGGTGCGCACCACGGTGCAGCAGATCGTCGGGCCGCCCGAAGTCGCCATGGTGCACTGAGTCGCGGACAGCAGGCAGGCACCGACATCCGTCAACCCGAGGATTGTCGGCGGCCCCAGGGAACGTGGTGTGATGGCGTCCTTCATGACGCCCCCCCCTTCCGAACCGACCGGCTCCGAGCTGGCCATCGATGCACGCGGCCTCGTCAAGCGCTTCGGTGCCTTCACCGCGCTGGACGGGCTGGACCTCCAGATTCCCAAGGGCGCCTTCTACGCGTTCCTCGGCCCCAACGGCGCCGGCAAGTCCACCTCCATCGCGCTGCTGACGGGCGTGTACGGGCCGGACGCGGGCTCCATCCGCATGCTCGGCGTGGACGCGGTGGCAAGGCCCCTGGACGTCAAGCAGCGCGTGGGCGTGGTGCCAGAGGAGCTGAGCCTCTTCGAGCGCCTCACCGGCCGCCAATACCTCACGTTCTGCGCGCGCATGTATGGCTTGAGCGGCGCAGAGGCCGCGTCGCGCGCGGTGGAGCTCTTGGAGCTGACGGAGCTCACGTACAAGGCCGGCACGCTGGTGGCGGAGTACTCCAAGGGCATGCGCCGCAGGCTCGCCATCGCCGCGGCGCTCATCCACGGGCCGGAGCTGGTGCTGCTGGATGAGCCCTTCGAGGGCATCGACGTGCTCGCCGCGGGCGTCATCCGTGAGCTGCTCCGCGAGCTGAGCCGCCGGGGCGTGACGCTGCTGCTCACCACCCACGTGCTGGAGATCGCCGAGCGGCTGGCCACGCACGCGGGCGTCATCCGGGGTGGGCGCATGTTGGACCAGGGCCCGGTGGAGGCGCTGCGCCAGCGCCACGGCGCGCCCACGCTGGAGGCGGTGTTCGAGAAGCTGGTCGCCGTGCCGGCAGCGCGCAACGCGAAGCTGTCGTTCTACGCGGAGCCCTCCGCGACGGTGGTGCCGCTGCGCCGGGAGTCCGCGTGAGTCCCCGGCCCCCCGTCCCCAGCTTCCTGCGTCACCTGTTGCTGTTGTGGGGCCTGCGCCTGCACCTGGGCCTCAACCAGGGCCCGGGCAAGAGCCGCTTCCTCGCGGTGGCCGCGTTCCTGGGCTCCAGCGCGCCGGGCGTGCTGCTGGGCCTGTCCTTCTTCAAGCTGATGCGGCTGAGCACCATCGCGCACAGCAACGTGTGGCCCTACTTCATCCTCAACCTGCTGTGCTTCGTCACCGCCGCCACCTGGGTGACCTGGCCGCTCTTGTCCGCCGGCGTGGATGACCACTCCGAACTCTCCCGCTACGCCGCGTTCCCCATCTCCCCGTTCCGGCTGCTCATCGGCTCCACGGTGGCGAGCCTCTTCGAGCCGCGCGCGCTCGTGTTCTACGCGCCCCTCACCGGCGCGGCGGTGGGCTACGCGTCGCGGCACCGGCTGGCGGCGCCCTGGCTGGCGGCGGTGCTCTACGTGCTGTTCGCGCTGTTCTGCGCGGCGTGGAGCCGGGTGGGCCTCTACACGGTCATCAACGTGCTGAAGGCGAAGCACAGCGCGCGCATCATGGGCGGCGGCATGCTGACGTTCCTCGTGGCCGCGTCGTTCATCCCGCCCATCGACACGTCGTGGCTGACGAGCGTGGGCGAGGCGGGCGTGGGCGCGCTGGACATGAGCCTCATCATCAACGCGGCGGTGGCGCTCAGCCAGGTGCCGCCGGGCTACTTCGGGGACGGGTTGGGGCAGCTGGCCCACGGGCATGTGCGCATCGCGATGATGGAGGCCGTGGGCCTGCTGTTCTTCACCGGCGTGGGCATGGCCGTGGCGTACGCGCTGCTGCTGCGCTTCCACCGGCAGTCGGGCCGCTCGGGTGGCGCGCGGGTGGACGGCGCGGACAGCGATCCGTTCGCCACCACGCGCACGCGCTTCGACACGCTGGTGCGGCGCGAGGTGCTGGACCTGTGGCGCAACCCTCGCGCCCGGCTGCTGGCGGCGGTGCCCTTCATCCTGGCCATCCTGCTGAAGCTGCTGTCCGGACGGGACCTGTTCGTCTACCTGCTGGGCAACAGCGCGGATGCGTGGGTGATGGGCGGCCTGAGCATCTACGGCGCGGTGGTGATTGCTTCCACGTTCTCCCAGAACACGTTCGCGTACGACGGGCACGGGTTCGCGGTGTTCCTGGCGGCGCCCCTGGACCTGTCGGACGTGCTGCGCGCGAAGAACCGTGTGCAGGGCGTGGCGGCGCTGGGGATGGCGGTGCTGGTGGGGCTCTTCTACCGGGTGTACTTCGGCGCGGGCACGTGGGTGGACTTCCTGTGCGCCATGGCCGCGGTGGCGGCGGTGGTGCCCATGCTGCTCGCCGCGGGCAACTTCCTGTCGCTGTACTTCCCGGTGAAGTTCCACGCGAGCCTCAAGCGGCGGGACAAGGTGCCCCTGACCGCGTCGATGCTGGGCATCCTCGCCGCCAGCGTGGGCTGCATGCCCTTTGGCCATGCGCTGAAGCTCGCGGGGAAGGACGGCCCGGGGTGGCAGTCCGTGGCCTTCATCGCCGGGTGCGCGGTGCTCAACTTCCTGGTCTACCGGGCGGTGCGTCCGCTGGCGATGCGCCTGTTGGATCAGCGCCGGGAAGTGGTGCTCCGGGCGGTGACGCGCGAGTAGGCCCACGCGCCCGGAGGTGCTCTTCAGTACGCCACGCCGAACTTCGCGGCCTGGGTCTTCACGCTCTTCATCACGTTGGCGTCGAAGGCGTCCTCCTTGGGGGGCGCGTTCTTGGTGAGCCACTGGTCGCGGTCGCTCGCGAGCTTCGCGACCTGCTGCTCCAGCGCCTTGCGCTCGGTGGCGAGCTGCTTCACCTTCGCGGACTGCTCCTCCTTCTTCAGGCCCTGGAGTTCCTCGGGTAGCTCATCGTCCTTGAGGGCGGCGAGCGCGGCCGGCTTCTCCAGCAGGTCCACCGCGCCGCCAATGGCCGCGGGCGCGCTGCTCACCTCCGCAGCGGCGGCGCCACCCTTGCCCGCGCCGCGGCTGGCCTTCATGTAGCTGATGCGGTCCGCGGCGGCCTCCGGGGCCATGCTCTTCATCGCGTCCGCACGCGCCCGGTTCATCACCTGCGCCTCCTTGCGGCCCGCGTAGAGCGTCTTCGACGCCAGCTCCGCGTTCACCCGGGACAGCTCCGCGTCGAAGGGCGTGGCCACCGCCACCATGCCGCCCGCCGCGTCGATGGAGTCGAACGTGCCATCCGTCAGCTTCGCCACGTAGCGCCAGGAGACCTCCGTGGCGTCGTCCCCACCGCAGCGCACGGTGTTCACCACGATGTGGCGCTCCTTCGCGCGCTTGGACCACAGCTTGAAGTCCCAGGCGGCCTCACGCTGGGCCGGGGGCGCGTCACCCACCAGGAAGATGACCTTCATCACCTCGCGGTTCTGGTTCCACTTGAGCAGGGACACCGCTTCGCCAAGCCCCCGCCCCACGTGCTCGGGCGAGTCCCCGCCGCCGTCCGCCTGGAGCTTGCGCAGCTCCGCGAACACCGCGTCCAGGTCGTCGCTCAGGTCGAAGCGCTTCGTCACGTAGGCGTCCCCCACGTCCCGGTACGCCACCAGCGCCACCTTCAGGTGCGGCGTGGGCTTGCCCTTCGCGATGCGCGACGCGATGGAGAAGATCTTCTGCTTCGCGCCCTCCAGCAGCCCGCCCATCGATCCGGTCGTGTCCAGCACGAATGCCACCTCGATCTCCGGCTGGGCGCCCTGGGCCTGTCCCGGCGCCACCGGGCCCTCCACCTTGAGGTCGGGGACCGTCGGGGTCTGCCCGGGCGCCTGCGTCGTGGCGGCACCGGTTCCGGAGGGCTTCACGGCGGGAGGCGGCGCGGGCATCGCGTTGACGGCAGGCTTCGTCGCGGCGGAAGGCGGCGCGGCGGTGGCGGCGGCAGGCTTCGTGGCGGGGGCGGCCTTCGCATCGCTGGGCGGCGCGGGCACGGCGACGACTCCGGCGGCCTTCGCGGTGCCTGCGGGCGTGGAAGCCGTCTCCGCCGGCGGCGCGTGGAGGGGCGTCACGGCCAGGGCGGAGGTGGCGGACAGACCGGTGGCGAGCGCGGCCGTCAGGACGGCCCGCGAGAGGGGCTTCAGGTTCATGGTGGGCTCCGGAAATCGACGGCGGGGCGGGCATCACGCACCGCCTGCTCCTGTAACGGACAGGTCCGCCGGAAGGTCTACGCCTCCGGTTGCACCCCCTCCCCCATCGGCGTTACGCCCCCTGTCCCGTGCGCGTCTTCCACTCCGACCGGTACGCCGTGCCCCTCCCCGAGGGGCACCGCTTTCCCATGGAGAAGTACCGCCTGCTGCGCGAGGCCCTGCTCGCGCGCGGCATCCTGTCCCCGGCCTGCCTCCTCGAAGCGCCCCGGGTGGACCGGACCGACCTGGAGCGCGTGCACACCGCCCGCTACCTGGATGCCTTCTTCGGCGGCACCCTCACCGACGCGGAGCTGCGCCGGCTGGGCTTTCCCTGGTCCCCCCTGCTCGTGGACAACGCCCGGGCCTCCGTGGGGGGAACCCTGGCCGCCGCCCGCGCCGCGCTGGAGGACGGCTTCGGCGCCAACCTCGCCGGCGGCACGCACCACGCCTTCCCCGACCACGGGGAGGGCTTCTGTGTCTTCAACGACATCGCCGTGGCCATCCGTGTCCTCCAGGCCGAGGGCGCCATCCAGCGCGCCGTGGTGGTGGACCTGGACGTGCACCAGGGCAACGGCACGGCGGCCACCTTCGCGGGCGACGCCTCCGTCTTCACCTTCTCCATGCACGGCGAGCACAACTTCCCCTTCCGCAAGCAGCCCTCGCACCTGGACCTGGGGCTGGAGGACGGCACGGGGGACGCGGAGTACCTGGCCCTGCTGGAGACCCACCTGCCCCACGTCCTGGAGTCCGCTCGCGCCGACCTGCTCTTCTTCCAGGCGGGCGTGGATCCGCTGGAGGAGGACACCCTCGGGCGGCTGTCGCTCACCCACGCGGGGCTGCGGGAGCGGGACCTGCGCGTGCTGAACGCGGCGCGCGAGCGTGGGTTGCCCGTGGTGCTCACGCTGGGCGGCGGCTACGCGAAGCCGCTGACGCCATCACTGGAGGCCCACGTCGGGACTTATGTGGCGGCCTGTTCGTTGTTCCGCTGACGCCTGCCCTTCCCTCCGGCCGCTTGCGGGTCCCTCCGCCGCCGGCCCATGCTCCACACCGCTTCGTCACCCAGGAGAGCCCCCATGCCGCGTCCCCTTTCCCGTCTCGCCCTCCTCGCCTGCGCACTGACCCTGGGCTGCGGCAGCGGGACGCCGTACTACCGCCTGGACTGGGGGGGCGCGGACACGGTGACGGTGACGCCCGGTGACTCCGTCCCCTACGACCTCGCCGTGCAGCGCATCGCGGACAACCTGGGCGAGCTGCGCATCAGCGTGGCGGGAACGCCCGTGGGCGTCACGATGGGCCCGGACTTCGTCCTGCCCGCGGGGGAGACCATCGTCAACACCACCCTTACGATCTCCGTCGCGGCCACCACCACCACCTACGGCCTGGGCGGCATCGATCTGCTCGCCGAGGATCCGGCCAACGACGTCACGGCCAGCGGCGGCATCGCCGTGGCCATCCTCCCGCCGCCGGTGAACCAGCCGGACTTCACCGTCACCGTGACGCCCCGCCAGGTGGACCTCATCCCGGGCGCGCGCTCGGAGACGACGGTCACGGTGACCCGCGCGGAGGGCTTCACCGGTGAGCTCGTCATCACGCTGGAGTCGCCCACGCAGCGCCTCACCGCCGACGCGCTCACCCTGGCCGAGGGCCAGACGAGCGCGGAGATCTCCGTCTCGGCGGACCGCTCGCTCACCCTCGTGCCCGTCATCACGCGCTTCGTGGCCACCGCCCCGGACGGCCGCACCGCGAGCACCGGCTTCACGTTCAACCTGCGCAGCTTCTAGCCAGCGGCGGCCCCGGCTCCGCGCCGGGGCCCGCCCCTGACCTCACGCCAGGCTCAGGCCATGTCGAAGAGCAGCGCCTCCGTGGGCGCCTTCGCGGCGAGCGCCAGCGCCGTCTCCTCCGACACCGCCGCGCCGTCACCGGCCTTGACCGTCACCCCGTTGAGCGTGGCCTCCCCCCGGATGACCTGGAGCCATGCGTGGCGGCCGGGCGACAGCACGTAGTCCACCTTCTCGCCCTCGCCCAGCACCGTCGCGGACAGCACCACGTCCTGGTGCACCGTCAGAGACCCATCGCGCCCGTCCTGGGACGCGACCACGCGGAACCTGCCGCGCCGCTCCTCGTTGTCGAAGCGCTTCTGCTCGTAGCCGGGCGGCAGCCCCTGCCGCTCCGGCAGCAGCCAGATCTGCAACAGGTGCAGCGGTTCATCCAACGGGTTCATCTCGCTGTGCAGCACGCCCGTGCCCGCGCTCATGCGCTGCACCTCGCCGGGCCGGATGACCGCCTTGGTGCCCATGCTGTCCTGGTGCTCCACCGCGCCGCTCACCACGTAGGTGAGGATCTCCATGTCCCGGTGCGGGTGCTTGCCGAAGCCCCGGCGCGGCGCGACCGTGTCCTCGTTGATGACGCGCAGGGAGCGGAACCCCATGAAGTCCGGGTCGTAGTAGTCCGAGAAGGAGAAGGTGTGGTGGGTGTCGAGCCAGCCGTGGTTGGCGTGGCCCCGCGCTTCGGACGTTCGTACGTAGATCATGGTGTCGCTCCCTGCTTGTTTCACTGCACCCCGCGAGGTCCCGCCGCACGCGGGAATCGCCGTCAGGCCGCCTTGTCCGCCTGCACCGTGGCCGGAACCGCCTGGACGTCCAGGCTGATGTCCACGCGCTCGCCCACCAGCACCCCGCCCGCTTCCATCGCTTGATTCCAGGTGAGCCCGAACTGCTTGCGGTCCAGGTGCGTGGTCGCCTGGAACGCGATGCGCTCCGTGCCGAACGGATCCTTCGCGCGCCCCAGCAGCTCCGCGTCCAGCACCACCTCGTGCGTCTGGTCGCGCACCGTCAGGTCGCCCACCACGCGGTAGTGGTCGCCCTTCACCGCCTCCACCCGCTTGCTGCGGAAGATGAGCTTCGGGAACGCCGCCACGTCGAAGAAGTCCGGCGAGCGCAGGTGGTTGTCACGCGCCTCCACGCCGGTGTCGAGGCTCGCCGCCTCCAACTTCACCTCCACGGACGCCTTCGTGAAGTCGTCGCCCTGGAGCGTCAGCTTGCCCTCGAAGCGCGTGAAGCGGCCGTGCACCTTGGCCACCACCATGTGGCGCACCGTGAAACCCACGGTGGTGTGCGTCGTGTCGAGCTGCCAGGTCTGGATGGCCATGGGGAAGGTCCTTTGATTCGTGCAACGGGTGGATGCCCTCTCCCAGAGCAACGTCCGGGCCATCACTCAAACCACTGGAATCACTTGAAATCACCTCCCAGCCGAACCCCTGGGACTCTCAAATCGAGAATCCGCCCACTCAATCAGAGAGTCCCCCCGGCCCTCCCGCGTGCGGGCTCCGCGCGAGCGGAACAAGGCCGGCGTCAGGGAGGCGGTACCCGTGTCGTCCCCCCGGCGCTACGTTGAGGACTGCCATGACGCCGACGACTCCCATCGCCCCACCCGCACGACGCCAGGCCGCCCGGGCGGCCCTCGCCCTGGATGACGAGGCCCTGCTGAAGGTCTGCGACGTGGAGTTCTTCATCGCCTCCGGGCCCGGCGGACAGCACCGCAACACCACCGCCAGCGGCGTGCGCCTCAGTCACCCGCCCACGGAGCTGTCCGTCACCGCCACCGAGCGCCGCAGCCAGTCGCAGAACAAGGACGCCGCCGTGCGCCGCCTGCGCGCGGGACTCCAGGCCCTCACGTTCGTGCCCAAGGTGCGCAAGGCCACCCGCCCCACCCTGGGCTCCAAGCGGCGCCGGCTGGAGGAGAAGAAGCGCACCTCCGAGAAGAAGGCCGGCCGTGGCGGCCGGGTCGGGGAGTAGGCGGCCCGTCACCGCGCCGCGCTATGCAGCCCGGTGCGGACCTCGCAAGGTTTGCGTAGCCGCTGACGCCGCCTGGCCACAACGACACGGTTTCTTTTCAGGTCTCCCCCAGGGTGAGGCCCGTGTCTTGCGGGGCACACGGTGTGCACACATCGCGGGTGACCCCTGACCCCGAGGGGTCGGTTGACCCCTCAACCCCCGGTGAACGCTTGGCACACTCCCCTTTTGGAGCCTCCTCCTGGCGGCGCGCCCTGTTGGGCCTCGCGCTGCTGGCGGCCGCGCCCGCGTCGGCCACGGACATCGTCACCTTCAGCCAGGGCTCGCTCATCATCCCCGAGCAGGCCACCTTCCAGCAGGGCTGCGGCAGCCTGTCGGCCTACGGGCTGGTGTGGCGCCTCCTGCAGTCCAACGAGGCGGGCGGCTTCAACGCCGCGCACCCGGTGACGGTGTACCTGGCCATCGACGATACGAAGAAGTCGCCCAACCGGTGCGTGCCCACGAACAAGCACATGCCCCCCACGCCGAACAGCGGCCAGTGGAATGACCCTCAGTGGAACGACGGCTGTGACTTCCACATCTCGCGCGCGGACGCGGCGCCGGTGGTGCCGGTGCCCCCGCTGGCGGCGCTGCCTGCCGGCGGCCTGTTCCCCGAGGACGAGATCGAGAACTTCACCACCACCACGGGCGAGGCCCGGCCCAACTTCCGCAAGACGACGCTCGACACCGGCAGCGGCTTCCGCGACGTCCAGTACATGGGCGGCAGCTTCATCATCGACGCGAAGGACGCGAAGAACGCGCTCGACTTCCTGAACTCCTCCGCCGGGGCGGACGCGCCCAACAAGTTCCGCACCGAGTGCTCCTGCAACACGTTCAGCACCGGCATGGGCTGCTTCTACGTGCGCATGCACCAGGCCACCATCGAGTTCAACGCGCCCATCGGCCGTCGCCTCAACCGCGTGCCCCCGAAGATCGCCCTGTTGGACCGGCACGACAACAACGCCGGGGACAAGTCCTACGTGAAGGGCGGCATGCTGGACGACTACCTGCGCAACGCGGGCCTGGACTTCCCCGGCGCCGGCGGTTGCCCGGAAGGCACCACCACCCCCTGCGCCATCAACGGCGGTCGCCCCGGGCTCATCTACGACGCGCTCCACGCCAACGCGGACCTCATCTCCACCACCGCGTTCCCCCACGGCCTGATCAACGCCATCGACCCGGCGACGGGCAAGCCGCGCTACCGCGTGTTCTGGGCGCCGCACTGGGAGATTGGCGACAGCACCCGCGCCGAGTACAGCTCCAACGGGGACGGCGCCGTCAACCAGCGCGAGAACGTCCTCAACAACATCGCCCACTTCACCGACCAGCGCGGCAACGGCCTCTTCGCCGAGTGCGCGAGCATCTGGTCCTATGAGACGAGCAAGCGCCCGGACAACACGCCCATGGCGCGCTCGCGCTTCCAGGGCGACGTCAACTTCGAGATCAACAAGCTGGGCGGCCCCGGCGCCACCTGGGACGGCCGCAACTGCTCCGACCCGGACTACCTGAGCGAGAGCCGCGGGCGGCCGGCCTGCATGATCTACCCCAACCCCGGCGACCCGTTCTCCCAGATGGGCGACTTCCGCTACAAGAACGTGGCGGGCCATACGGAGAACTACCGCGCTGGCGCGTACAAGGACGGCGTGCGGCGGCTGGCGGTGAGCTGGAAGGACTACGAGCGCGGCGAGCGCTACGACAGCGCGCCGGATGTTGCGGTCAGCCCCACCACGCGCGGCCATGACTTCTTCTCCTTCGGCCAGAAGGACAATGATCCGCAGAAGGCGACGGTCGTCTACCTGGCGGGCCACGACTTCAAGGACAGCGTCGCGGGCACGCGCATCGTGCTCAACACGCTGCTCAACCTGGGCTCCGAACCGCTGCAGAGCGAGCGCACCGTCTCCGCGCCGGTGACGCTGGACGACACCAACGGCAGCGACACGGACGGCTCGCGCGCCGTGCTGTTCAAGACCTCCTACGACGCGGTGTCCGGCTACCCGCCCGGCGCGGACACGTACACCCCCGCGCAGGGTTCGCACTGGGTGTTCCCCTACTACCCGGGCACGCTGCGCGCGCACTCGCTCATCGGGGGCAACTCGCTCTCCACCGGCGAGAACGCCCTGGACGACGGCACCCTCTGGAACGCGGACGCGCGCATGCCCCGCCCGGGCGCCCGCAACCTCTTCACCTACTTCGGCGGCGAGGTGACGGAGAACCCGGTGCTGGGCACCAACCGCACCGCGCCCCACGGCGTACTCCAGGTGGGCTGGGTGCCCGAAGAGGTCTCCGGCACGCGCATCAACGACAGCTACGGCAGCGCCCCCAACCCAGGCTGCGTGGACGTGCTGAAGCTGGGCCGCGCCACGTCGCGCGACGGCAGCTTCCGCTACGACTTCGTGCGCGGCGCGGACGGCGTGTGCGACCTGCAACAGGCGACGCAGTACACCCCGCAGGTGGGCGGCGCGGACTTCGGCGTGGCGAACACGGTGCTCAACCAGACCCAGCTCGCCATCGACTTCCGCGCGGTGGCGCAGATGCTCCAGCGCGTGCGCGGCTTCTGCTTCGCCACCTCCACGCGCCGCGACGGCAGCGGCACCGCGGTGCTGGAGCCCAACGACAACGAGTGCAACAACGATGACGCGGACAACCGCGCGCACCTGGGCGGCTTCATCCACTCCTCCCCGGTGGTGGTGCCCGCCAGCGCCAACATCCCGGACAAGGGCGGCCCCCGTCCGACGGTGGCCTACGCGGCGGGCCTGGACGGCCAGCTGCACGCCTTCTACGTCTCCGGCGGCAAGCGCTACGACGGCCCCCAGGAGGCTCTCCAGTTCCCCAACCCGGACGCCACCGCGCGCTTCAAGACGGACCACGCGGCGGCCTTCCGCGGCGGCAGCACGCCGGCCCCGGGCACCGAACTGTGGAGCTTCCTGCCGGCCACGCAGCTCGTCGGCCTGCGCAACAACACCGCGCGGGTGAACAGCGCGCCCGTCGTGTTCGACGTGTTCGCCGACTTCGTGGGCACCGGCCGCCGTGAGTGGCACACCGTGCTGGTGACCAACGTGGGCCAGACGGGCCGCGACCTGTTCGCCATGGACGTCACCAACCCGCTCAAGCCGGTGCTCCTGTGGCACCTGGTGGGCAGCCACTACGGCAGCGCCAGCGCGCCGCACACCGCCGTGGCGCTGGCGGACCGCAGCCAGGGCGGCGTGGACTGGACGTACACCTGGGACGAGGCCACCAGCATCTTCAAGCTGCCGCCCGGAACGGACCCCGGCCGTGGCGCCAGCGGCCTCTACGACTACAGCGGCCTGGGCGGCTCGCGCGGCCTGTCCGTGGGCGTGGGCCGGTTGGGCCTGGAGCCCGTCTACACCGTGTTCGTCGCGTCCAGCAGCTCCGGCGCGCCGGGGACGCCAGCCAAGGGCGTGCAGGTGTTCGCCATCGACGCGGCCAACGGCCAGAAGCTGTGGCAGTGGCAGCAGGGCTACACGAGCGGCGTGGACAACAGCGCGCCCGCCGCGCCCACCGTGTCGCAGGACATGAGCGGCGCCGCGCGCCTCTACGTGGGCGACATGGAGGGACGCCTCTGGGAGCTGGATGCGTCCACCGGCATGAACGTCAACGTGGCGCGCCTGGGCCCCGCGTGCAGCGACGCCGCCCCCTGCAAGTACACCGCGATGAACATCGGCACGCTGCCCATCACGTCGCAGCCCATCAGCACCAACGTGGGCCTGGCGCGCATTCCCCGCGAAGGGGTGGATGCGTCGTCCGCCTTCGCCAACTACCAGGGCAAGATGGTGGCGCTGGTGGGCACCGCCGGCATGGACTGGGTGCCGGACACCGTGGCGGGCCGGCTCCATGTCCTCCTGTTGGATCCGGAGTACCGGCTGCCCCTGGGCATGGACGGCAAGCAGTTGGACGGCACGCCCCTCCCCGCGAGCGTGGCCCACGCGGAGGCGACCACCTACGGCGTGCTCCGCGAACCGCCGCCCTTCCCGCTCATCTTCAGCGCGCCCGAGCACGTCTACGGCAACATCACCATCGCCGGGCGCACCGCGTACTTCAGCACCGCCCAGGAATCGGTGAACGACCCCATGCTGCTCAGCGGCTCCATCCGGGGCGCCACCTACAGCGTCGACCTGGGAGAGGCGCCCACGTCCGCGACCGGCTTCCGGCCCATGGCGGGCGCGACGCTCGCCAACTACGGCGGCGTGGCCGTCTACCACCGCGAGAACGGGGGCGCGTCGCAGGACTTCGTGGTGGGCGCGGAGGTCAGCGCCCTGCACGTCACCCGCATCGACAACGCCACCACGGAGGGCCCCTCCAGCCCCAACCAGAAGGACTCCGTGAACGGCAACAACGGCGTGCTCTACCAGCTGCTCAACTGGAGCCAGAGGTTCTTCGAATGAGCCCTCCCATCCGCTTCCCCCTGCATGGCCGGACGCGCGGCAGCGGTCTGCTGGAGGTGCTCATCTCCATGAGCATCCTGGCCCTGGCCGCCGTGGGCGCCGTGATGGGCATGGTGGCCGCCACGCGCGACGTGAAGGACGGCCAGGTGCTCCAGGGCCGGCGCATGCTGCTGGAGGCCCGCGTCCAGCGGCTGTGGCTGGCGTCGAAGTCGGACCTGCTGCTGCAGGCGGTGGACCGGCCGGGCACCTTCGCGCCGGAGATTCCCTTCGGCACGGCGCCGTGGAAGTTGGATCCGAGCCCGGCGTCGGCGACGGACGTGGGCACCGGCGCCTACTTCCGCGTGAAGCCCACCGGCGAGGTGGAGCCCATGACGGGCGTGCCCGCCAACACGCCCTGCCTGGACTCCACCCCGGACTCGGTGCTGCCCCGGGACGTCTACTGCCGTGAAATCCTGGTGACCAAGGGACTGCCCCGCGACCTGCCACTGGCGTCCCAGGCGCTGGTGCCCGCCGGCGCCCTGCCCTTCACCGTCTGGACGCGCGTGTTCCGCAAGGGCGACAGCCTGGAGCGCGCCGTCGTCCACAGCGAGGTGTTCGTCCAATGACGCGGTCGCACCGGATGGAATCGAAAGCGGCCCCCCGGCGCGCCATGCCGCGAGGCATGACGCTGCTGGAGACGATGGTGGCCTCGGCGCTCGCCACCATCATCCTCGCGGCCGCCGCGGCCCTGCTGCTGGCGGGCGGGCGCGTGGTGCACAACACGGAGCACGTGGGGGACAGCCACGACCACGCGCGGCTCGCCGGAGAAGCCCTGCTGTCGGCCGTCCGGCAGGCCGGCGCGGGCATGTCCGAGGGCCTCTGGGTGGTGTCCGCGGGCGTGCCCCAGCGCATCAACCCCGTCTTCGGCGGGGACGGCGCGGGCACGGGCCTGCTGGCCGCCACCACCGCCGGCAACGTGCCCGGCACGGAAGGCACCGATGATTTGTGGCTGGTGGTGCCGGACCGCAACTACCTGGGCCGCGACTGCGCCCCGGGCGCGGCGATGACGGTGGTGCAGCCGGGCACCGGCTCGCTCCAGGTCAACTGCGTGGGCACGCCCAGCAGCGCCCCGGCGGCCAACGCCATGCTGGTGGCCAGCAACATGAAGAGCGCCGCGCTGCTCACGCAGGCCACGGTGGTGAGCAGCCCGCCCACCGCCACGGTGAACTACCTGGAGACCGGCGTGCCGGGCTTCTCCAACGCGCCCCACAAGGGCGGCTTCCAGCGCGGGGACCTCGTGTACACCGCGCGCCTGCTGCACTTCTTCATCGCGCCGAACCCCGCCACGGGGGGCCGCAAGGCGCTGATGCGCGCGGAGGGCCTGCCCGCCACCGACGCGTCCGGCCGCCCCTTCATGGACATGGGCGACCCGCTGGTGGTGCAGGACTTCGTGGAGGACTTCCAGGTGGCCTTCGGCGTGGACGCGACGAACTCGGGCGACCCGTCCAGCTACGTCTTCCAGGACGGGCTGTCGCCCGAGTACACCCCGGGCCTGCGCTCGGTGCGCATCAGCGTGGTGGCCACCGGCCGCAATCCCCGGCGCGACACGCAGAACCAGGCGGTGCTCGCCGAGGACCTGCCCATCGCCGTGGAGAACCACACCCCTCCCGCCGGCGCCACCGCCGACGGCTACTTCCGCAGCCTCTTCTCGCGCCGGGCGGAATTGCCCAACCTGGCGTCGGCCAGCCTGTGAGTCCGCCCATGTCCCCGCGCCCTTCATCCCGTTCCGCCCGCGGCGCCACGCTGCTGCTCGTCGTGCTGCTCGTCACCGTGCTCTTGGGACTGGTGGCGGGCGTGATGGCCTACGCCAGCAGCGAGCGCACCCGCGCGGTGTCCTACAGCCGCGCCGGCCAGCGGCAGAGCTGCGCGGAGAGCGGCCTGCAGTTGGCGCGCGGCTACTTCGGCCGCAACTACGCCCAGTGGAACACCTACCTCGCGGCGCCGTCCGTCTATGATCCGGTCGCCTCGTCCACCAACACCGCGCCCGCCATGCCGCGCGACCCCACGGCCGCCACGGGCCGCAACGCCATCAAGGCGGCCAACCCGGCGCTGTTCGCGGACCTGGACGGAGACGGCAAGGACGACGTCTACATCTACATCCGCGACAACGAGGACGAGTTCAAGCCGCTGGACAACGACTGGGCGCGCGACAACGACCAGCAGGTGGTGGTGGGCGCGCTGTGCATCAGCGAGACGCTGATTCCGCGCCGGGGTGACACCAACCAGCAGGACACCACCGGCCTCGCCGTGGAGGGCATCCTCCAGTACAACGGCGGAGGACAGCCCTACACCGCGCAGAACGCGGGCGGCACGGGCTCCGGCAACCTGAACCGCTGAACGTTCGGACCGGCCCGTGGCGGGCGTGAGAAGCTGACCGCCATGCCCACGCTCGAAGACGCCATCGCCTTGTCGGTGGCCGCGCACCAGGGTCAGCGCGACAAGGCAGGACAACCCTACATCCTCCACCCCCTGCGGGTGATGCTGCGCCTGTCCTCGGACGCCGAGCGCACCGTGGCCATCCTCCACGACGTGGTGGAGGACACGCCCTACACGTTGGAGCGGCTGCGAGCGCTGGGCTACGCGGAGGACATCCTGTCCGCGCTGGACTGCCTCACGAAGCGCGAGGGCGAAACCTACGAGGCCTTCATCGAAAGGCTTTTGCCCCACCCCCTGGCCCGCCGCGTGAAGCTGGCGGACCTGGAGGACAACATGGACGTGCGGCGGCTGTCCGCCGTCACGCCGAAGGACGCCGAAAGGCTGTCGCGCTACGTGGCCGCCTGGACGCGCCTGCGCGCGCAGTAGTCCCCGCCACGCGCCGAAAAGACGACGGCCCGGCGACCCTCCATGGAGCGAGGGCGGCCGGGCCGGGAACGACAGACTCCAGAAAGCGCCTTACGCCTTGGCGAGCTGGCGCAGCACGTACTGGAGGATGCCGCCGTTGCGGTAGTAGTCGAGCTCGTTGGGCGTGTCGATGCGGCACACCGCCGTGAACTCGATGGGGCCCTTCTCGCCGCCGGTGGCCTTCACGGTGAGCTTCTTCTGCGGCGCGAGTCCGTCCGCGACGCCCGTGATTTCGAACGTCTCCTGCCCGGTGAGGCCCAGCGACTGCGCGTCCTGGCCCGCCTCGAACTGGAGGGGCAGCACGCCCATGCCCACGAGGTTGGAGCGGTGGATGCGCTCGAAGCTCTTGGCGATGACGGCCTTCACGCCCAACAGCTGCGTGCCCTTGGCCGCCCAGTCGCGGCTGGAGCCGGTGCCGTACTCGGCGCCCGCCAGCACCACGAGCGGGATGTTGTCCGCCTGGTACTTCATGGACGCGTCGTAGATGCTCATCCGCTCGCGGGTGGGGATGTGCACGGTGACGCCACCCTCCACGCCGGGGACCAGCAGGTTCTTCAGGCGGATGTTGGCGAAGGTGCCGCGCACCATCACCTCGTGGTTGCCGCGACGGGCGCCGTAGGAGTTGAAGTCCTTGGGCTCCACGCCCTCCGCCATCAGGTACTTGGCGGCGGGGCTCGTCTTCGCGATGTTGCCCGCGGGCGAGATGTGGTCCGTCGTCACGGAGTCACCCAGGAGCGCCAGCACGCGCGCGCCCTTGATGTCCTGCACCGCCTTGGGCTCCTTCGGGAGGTTCTCGAAGAAGGGCGGCTTGCGCACGTAGGTGGACTTCTCCTCCCACTGGAAGGTGGAGCCCTTGCTCACCTGGAGCTGCTGCCACAGCGCATCGCCGTCCATCGCGTTGGCGTACTGGCTGCGGAACTGCTCCGGCTTCACCGCCGTGCGGATGGTCTCCCGGATCTCCTGGTCGGACGGCCAGATGTCCTTGAGGAACACCGGCTTGCCGTTGGGGTCCGTGCCCAGGGGCTCGTTGTTCAGGTCGCGGCCCACTTCACCGGCCAGCGCGTACGCCACCACGAGCGGGGGGCTCGCCAGGTAGTTCATGCGCACGTGCGGGTTGATGCGGCCCTCGAAGTTGCGATTGCCGGACAGCACCGCGGCCACCACGAGGTCGCCCTCCACCACCGCGTTGGACACGGCCTCCGGCAGCGGGCCGGAGTTGCCGATGCAGGTGGTGCAGCCGTAGCCCACGACGTGGAAGCCCACGGCCTCCAGGTAGGGCAGCAGGCCCGCGTCGCGCAGGTACTCGGTGACGACGCGGCTGCCCGGGGCGAGGCTCGTCTTCACCCACGGCTGGGGCTTGAGGCCCTTCTCCACGGCGTTCTTCGCCAGGATGCCGGCGGCCACCAGCACGGCCGGGTTGGACGTGTTGGTGCAGGAGGTGATGGACGCGATGACCACCGCGCCATGGCCCACCTGGTAGCTCTGCTTGCCGGCCTTCACGGTGACGCTCTGGGCCAGCCGCTCCGGGGGCACCGGGGCCGCGGGGGCCTTGGCGCCGCCCTTGGGGCCCTCGTCGTCCTCGCCCTTGCTCTTGCCGGCGGACAGCATCTCCACGAGCGACGCCTCGTAGCCCGCCTTCATGTCCTTCAGGGGCACGCGGTCCTGCGGGCGCTTGGGGCCGGCGAGGCTGGGCACCACGGTGGCCAGGTCCAGCTCCAGCGAGTCCGTGAAGAGGGGGTCCTGGGCGTCATCCGTGCGCCACAGGCCCTGCTCCTTCGCGTACGCCTCCGTCAGCGCGACGACGTCATCCGGGCGGCCGGTGAAGCGCAGGTAGTTGCAGCTCTCCTCGTCCACGGGGAAGAAGCCGATGGTGGCGCCGTACTCCGGGGCCATGTTCGCGATGGTGGCGCGGTCCGGCAGCGACAGGTTCTTCAGGCCGTTGCCGTAGAACTCCACGAACTTGCCGACGACGCCCTTCTTGCGGAGCATCTGCGTGACGGTGAGCACCAGGTCGGTGGCCGTCGCGCCCGCGGGCAGCTTGCCGGTGAGCTTGAAGCCCACCACCTGCGGAATGAGCATCGTGATGGGCTGGCCCAGGAGCGCGGCCTCCGCCTCGATGCCGCCCACGCCCCAGCCGACCACGCCCAGGCCGTTGATCATCGTCGTGTGGCTGTCCGTGCCCACGAGCGTGTCCGGGTACACCGTGGTGCCCTGACGGAACGTCACCTGCGCCAGGAACTCCAGGTTCACCTGGTGGCAGATGCCGATGTCCGGCGGCACGACGCCAAAGCCCTTGAACGCGCTCTGGCCCCAGCGCAGGAAGGCGTAGCGCTCGCGGTTGCGCTCGAACTCCAGCTCCGCGTTCTCCTTGAAGGCCGCGGTGGTGGCGAACGAGTCGATCTGCACCGAGTGGTCGATGACGAGGTCGGCCGGGTTGCGCGGGTTGATCTTCGCGGGGTCCCCGCCCATGGCGGCGAGCGCCTCGCGCATGGCGGCCATGTCCACGACGGCGGGCACGCCGGTGAAGTCCTGGAGCAGCACGCGCGCGGGGTGGAAGGAGATTTCGGTCTCCGGGGCCGCCTTGGGGTCCCAGGCGAGCATCTTCTCGATGTGCTCGCGCTTGACGACGCGGCCGTCCTCGTTGCGCAGCAGGTTCTCCAGCAGCACCTTGAGGGAGAACGGGAGGCGGTTCACCGCCGGGTGGGACTTCGCCAGCGTCCCCAGGCTGAAGAGGTCATAGGTGGTCGAGCCCACCTTGAGCTTGGCTTTCGTGCCGAAACTGTCCGTCATGTTCGTTGCCGTCCTTCCGTGCCGGAATGAGGCAACTTCTATGGCCCTCGCACCCGGCATGCAAAGGGTTCCTGCACCGCGTTGACGGCGGCGGACGGTTGCCGGGAACCCCGTGTTTCCCAGAGGGCTCCGGGGCCGGCTCCGGGGTCGGGCTCAGAGCACCTTGCGGAAGAAGTAGAGCACGCGCTCCACGGCCTTCTGCCAGAGGGGCCGGCGCCGGAAGACGGCCAGGTCCACCTCGCGGCAGTCGCCGCAGTCGGTGCGGAAGGAGTCCTCCAGCTCGCGTCCCAGCCGGGGGTCCGCGAACACGGCGTTGACCTCGTGGTTGAACGCCAGGGAGAGCCGCTCCAGGTTGAACGAACCGATGGTGCCCCAGACGCCGTCCACCACCGCCGTCTTGGCGTGCAGCACGCCGCGCTGCCACTCGAAGATGCGGATGCCGGCGCCCATCAGCGTTTCGTAGAAGGCGCGCGTGGCGTGCTCCAGGAAGGGGTGGTCGCTCTTGCCGCCGTTGAGCAGCAGGCTGACCTCCACGCCGCGCTTCGCCGCGTCCTTGAGCGCGGCGACCAGCCGGCGGTCCGGCACGAAGTAGCCCGCGGCGATGAGCACGCTCTGGCGCGAGCGCTGGATGGCGTGCAGGTAGGCGCGGTGGATGCTGCGGCGGCTGGACAGCACCGCCAGCCCCACGTCGCCGCGCTGGGGCCCGGGCTCCGGCGCGCTCACGCCGCCCCGGATGCGCCGCCTGAGGCGGCTCAGCCGGTCCTGGAACATCATCCGCCACGTGGCCAGGAAGCGGCGCTCCAGCTCGTGCACCGCGGGGCCCTCAATCTTGAGCACGTCGTCGCGCCACGCGACGCCCTGCCCCTCCGGCGCCCAGTGCGCGGCGATGTTCACCCCGCCCGTGAAGGCCACCGTGCCGTCCACCACGAGAATCTTCCGGTGGTCGCGCCGAAACAGGTGGCGCAGCCCGCGCGACAGGCTGAAGGGCTTGAAGGCGCGCACGTCCACGCCGCGCTGGCGCAGTCCTTCGAAGAAGCTCCTGCGGCTGGTCCACGAGCCCACCGCGTCGTAGAGGACCTTCACGTGCACGCCGCGCTCGGCGGCCTCCGCCAGCGCCTGGCCGAACAGCTCGCCCACCGCGTCGGTGACGAACATGTACGTCTCCAGGCGGATGGAGCGGCGCGCCCGGCGGATGGCCTCCAGCATCTCCGGATAGGCCTCCACGCCGTCGCGCAGGAGGCGGCACGCGTTGCCCTGCAGGGTGGTGTGACGCTGGGGCAGGTAGTAGCGGGCGAGCAGCCGCCGGGACACCCCGGGGCTCCACACCTGTCCATGGTCCGGCACCGGCCCCGGACTCCGGGCCAGGGCCCGCACCGGCCGGGCCCCTGTCGGAACCCGCTCCTCCACCCCGCCCTCCTCCCCCCGAAGCTCACGCATCACCCTTGTCAGGGTGGGAACGGAAGGGGGGGTCGGCAACCCGGAC
>NZ_RAWI01001357.1 GCF_003612125.1 Corallococcus praedator | reverse complement strand
GTCGTCGGCGGTGTAGACGCCTTCCAGCCAGTCGCCGAGCAAGGCGGCGAGCGACGCGTCGCCGAGGTGGAGCTTTTCGGCCAGGCGCGGCAAGGCGCCGCGCTCGCCGGCATGCGGCGTCGCCGAGGCGCTGAAAAAAGCGAGGCGGGCCGGCGGCGCGTCGGCGGCGAAGGCGCGCAAGGTGTCGAGGCGGCCGACCTCGAGGGCGCCGAGGCGCTCGCGCAGCACCGCCTCGAGCGCCGTCTCCCAGCCGGCATCGATGCGGATGCGCGTCCAGAGGCCCTGCAGCGCGTCGAGCCCGTGCTTGGCCAGCCACGGCTTGAGCTTGTTCTCGACCTGCACCTTCTCCTGCAGCGCCTGCAACGCCTGCAGACGGGCGGCGAGCTCGGCGTGGCGA
>NZ_RAWI01001356.1 GCF_003612125.1 Corallococcus praedator | reverse complement strand
CATCATCCGTCCCCCCGCGAGGTGCGCGCGAAGGCGGGGCTCACGCAGGAGCAGATGGCGCCCCTCATGGGCCTCAGCCTGTCAGGCTATCGCAAGATCGAGCAGGGCCAGCGCGGGCTGCAAGGCTCCGCTGCCGCGCTGCTGCTCGTCCTCGACCGCGAGCCCGAGGCGGTCAAGCGGGCCCTCGACCTAACAACCGGCTAGCGGCCTTACCATTCAGCGGGGCCGCCACGCCTGCCCTTCCCTGCATCTCACCTTCCTCAAGTATCCTCGGGGGGTGAGCCGCCTCTGCGCGGCGAGGGGGGCAGATGGCCCCCCTGCCCGTCCGTGCCGGCGCGTCGGTCCTGTCCCAGGCGAGCGCATCTTCGAGTTGCGTCGTGCTCGACCGCTTCAGGTA
>NZ_RAWI01001355.1 GCF_003612125.1 Corallococcus praedator | reverse complement strand
TCTCGGAACTGACCGAACTCACCACCGGCGCGCTCAGCATCAGCGTGGGTACGGGCTGGCGCATGCTCTGCTCGAAGAAGCCCGCAGGCAGCTCATCGGTCACCCGCAGGCCCGCCTGGTCCGACGACGCAACCACCCCGCCGTCGTCGCCCAGCAGCGCCACGTAGCGCACCATCAGGTTTTGCCGTGCAGCGCCGCGCAGCAGCTGGCCCGCCCCCTGCCGGTTGAACTGCGCGCGCGAAACGGCGGACAGATCGAGCAGGTCTTCGGTGCTGGCCAGCAGCACGTCGAAGGACAGCAGCGCGCGGTTGATCGAGGCCTCGGCCCCGGCGGTGAAGCGCACCACCTGCGCCTCGCTGTCGTTCAGCGACGTCTGCCGCGCGCCCCACACCAGCGA
>NZ_RAWI01001354.1 GCF_003612125.1 Corallococcus praedator | reverse complement strand
TTGGGACACTACGAACGGTTTACAGACACGCCGATGTCTCGTCTCAACAGCGTCACCACTGGCTCAATTTATCAGTCAGTCATCTATAAAGAGCGGCGCGGTGAATATAACGGTGGCACTGTGCAGGTGATTCCTCATATCACTAACGAGATCAAAGAACGGATTTTGCGCGTTGCCAGAAACACAAATCCTGACGTAGTGCTGGTCGAGATTGGGGGAACCGTCGGCGATATTGAGTCACTGCCCTTTCTGGAAGCCATTCGCCAATTTCGTAAAGAGGTTGGGCGGAAAAACGTGATCTATATGCACGTGACGCTAGTGCCCTGGATTCCATCGGCAGGGGAGATGAAAACCAAGCCTACCCAACACTCGGTTAAGGAACTACGATCGATTGGCA
>NZ_RAWI01001353.1 GCF_003612125.1 Corallococcus praedator | reverse complement strand
ACCTTGCGGCGGTACTGTTTGATCAGCCGTTCATTACGGCTGCCGAAAATCTTCTTGAGAAGGCCCGTGATCATCGATGGCTAGGGCCGGCGAGCCACCCGGGGAGCGCGTCAAGAAAGACCGCGAAACACAGGCAGCACAACGGCCCGGAAAGGGTTGGCGCAAAGGCGGGAGTTTAGCATGTGCAAAACACCCGCTTGATGGCAGCAGACCGGCGGGATGTGGCAGGAACGCCGCACTTTAGGGCCGCGCGGAACGTCGTGCACGCAGGCACACACTCACGCTGAATTGGGGACGGGCGCCCCTGATTGCAACCCGGCCGGGTTCAATGGCCCGCAGCGGTCATGCTCTTGCCGATATCGGCCGCTGCGACCTTCGCCGGCGCCTTGTTGGCTGC
>NZ_RAWI01001352.1 GCF_003612125.1 Corallococcus praedator | reverse complement strand
AGCAAAACATAGCGACCCCACTCAAATGATTTCGCTCAAATTATTTAAAGCGTTCTTTGAGGCGGGTTGCTTTACCGACGCGATCGCGCAGGTAGTAAAGCTTGGCGCGGCGAGTTTGGCCTCGACGCAAAATGTCGATCTTGGCAACACGAGGCGAATGCACGAGGAAAACCCGCTCAACGCCGACGCCTTGAAAGATGCGGCGAACCGTAACCGTTTTGTTGATGCCGCCATTACGCATGGCGATGATTGTGCCTTCGTAGGGCTGTACGCGCTCTTTACCGCCTTCTTGAATTCGGACACCGACGCGAACCGTATCCCCGATCGCAATATCGGGCAAATCTTGCTTCAGTTGTTCCGCCTCGATCGAGCGGATAATTTCTACAGCCTTCATGAC
>NZ_RAWI01001351.1 GCF_003612125.1 Corallococcus praedator | reverse complement strand
CTCCGAACAGACGGCGAAGGACGGCCTGGCGTTGTTCGGGGTCGACGGCCTCGGCCTCGACAAGGTCGACCGGGCGATCCTCTCGGCCATCTGCAACCAGTTCGCCGGCGGACCGGTCGGGTTGAGCACCCTGGCGATCAGCGTCGGCGAGCAACCGGAGACCGTCGAGGACATGTACGAACCGTTCCTGATCGTGCAGGGGATGATCGCCCGCACCCCGCGGGGCCGGGTGGCGATGCCTGCCGCGTACCTGCACCTCGGGCTGCCGGCGCCGCACGAAGCACGACCGCCGGGTCTGTTCGACTGACCGCTCGGGACGCCGACGGTTGGCCGCTTCCGGCGCGGCTCGTACGCTCGGACGCGACCGGTCGTCGAGAGGATCCGAGACGTGCTGATC
>NZ_RAWI01001350.1 GCF_003612125.1 Corallococcus praedator | reverse complement strand
GGTCAGGCCCCAGCCGTCCAGCCGCTCCTCCAGCAGGGTCATGAACGCGCCCTGGGCGGCGCGCAGCCGCGCCTCGGCCTCGGCCGCGCGGCGCAGCGACCGGCGCAGCGCGATCCCGCCGAGCACCATGCCGAGGATGAGGCCCACGGCGGCGCCGATCTCGGTCAGCTCGTAGAGGATCCAGGCCACCGGCGCCGCGCCGATCACCGAGAAGGCGATGTTGGCGATGAACAGGACCGCCGACAGGGCCTGGATCGCCACGATGGCGACGATGGGCGTCAGCCGGACCAGCCGGCGACGCGACCGGCCCCGGTCGGCGCCGTCAGTCGTCATCGCCACCCCGGTCGCGCCCACGGCCCGGGTCGTCGTCGTCGCCGTTGCCGTGGCCGCTGTTGCCG
>NZ_RAWI01001349.1 GCF_003612125.1 Corallococcus praedator | reverse complement strand
GTACGGGGCGCCCGAGGGAGCACCGGACGGGACGGCGGACGGGGCGCTGTGCAGGCCTTCGACCGTGAAGGCGACGACGTCGAGGTTACCGGCCTCCAGCGAGCCGATGGCCTGGACGAAGGTCGCGGTGCCCTCGGCCAGGTCGAGGTCGACCGGGCCGATGACGGGCTCGGTGGTCCCGGCGGCGGCCACGGCGGCCGACACGGTGCCGGCCGGCACCTCCAGGGCCTCCTCGTTCGGGTTGGTCAGGCCCTCGATGACGGCCGTGTCGCCGGCGAGCACGTCGACGGCGGGCGCGGCGGCGGTGTGGCGCACGACGAGGCGGGCCTCACCGGCCGGCACCGACGACACGTCGTTCACGAACGGGGTGACCGTGGGGTCGTCGCCCACCTGTCCGA
>NZ_RAWI01001348.1 GCF_003612125.1 Corallococcus praedator | reverse complement strand
CCCTTGAAGAGGGAAGTGAGACATTCGCGAGATAAAAGTCGGCCGCTGTCTTAGTGCTAGTGTGGCCGAGCCTTTGCGAGACCATGGGAAGGTTGGCAGGGTCCTGATTTATTGCGATCATCGCGGTGGCGTGCCGAGTGAAATGCGGGTTCACCTGCAGGCCTGTATGTTTAAAAACCGCTTTTTGGAAGTCTTCGCGCATCGTGTTGTGGTGACGCGGCCCTCCATTTCTTCCAGGGAACAGGTAGGGTCCATTTGCGCCCGGCAGATAAGGGCGATGATCCTTGATGTACTCCAGGATTATCTCGGCTACTTCTGCAGGTAGCTCGACTTCGTGCGACCGCCCATTTTTCATTTCGTCGTCAGCGTAGGAGAGTACGCAAATTCCATTGCGGAAC
>NZ_RAWI01000134.1 GCF_003612125.1 Corallococcus praedator | reverse complement strand
GTGCCGCCCCCACCCACGGCGCCCGCTCCCAGCCTCCAGCGCGGGAGGATCCTCATCGTGGATGACGAACGGTCCTTCGGGAAGACCCTCCGCCTGATGCTGATGGACCTCCATGAGGCGACCTACACCCCCAGCGCGAAGGAGGCCCTGGGGTGGATCCGCGAGGGGCGGCAGTACGACGCCATCCTGTGCGACCTGATGATGGCGGAGGTGACGGGCCGGCAGTTCCACGAGGCGCTCCGCGAGCAATCGCCCGAACAGGCCCTGCGCATCATCTTCATGACCGGGGGCGCCTACACCCCCAGCTCCCGGGAGTTCGTGGAGCAGCTGACCCTGCCCCTCATCAGCAAGCCCTTCAAGCGCGAGGCGCTCGACGCACTGCTGGTTCCCCTGCTCGCGCGCGCTTGAACTAGCGTTGCGCGCTTCGGGAGGCGACACATGCGCGCGCTGCAGGTTCAGAAGCTCACGGGGCCGGACGGACTGGTGCTGGTGGATGTGCCGGAGCCGGAGGCCGGAGACGGAGTGCTCATCGACGTGGTGGCGGCCGGGGTCAGCTTTCCGGATCTGCTCCTGTCGCAGGGCAAGTACCAGATGAAGCCGGAGCTGCCCTTCGTGCCGGGCGTGGAGGTGGCGGGCGTGGTGCGGCAGGCCCCCGCGGGGGCCCGGGTGAAGGCCGGCGACCGGGTGATGGGCTTCTCCTTCACGCTGGGCGGCTTCGCGGAGGCCTGCGTGGTGGCGCCAGAGCTGGCGTTCCCCATTCCCCTGGCCTGGAGCTTCGAGCAGGCCGCGGGCGTGGTGATGAACTACCACACGGCGCACTTCGCGCTGCACCGGCGCGGCCAGCTGCGGGCCGGGGAGACGGTGGTGGTGCACGGCGCGGCCGGAGGCGTGGGCACGGCGGCGGTGCAGGTGGCGAAGGGCGCTGGCGCGCGCGTGCTGGCGGTGGTGGGCGACGCGCGCAAGGCGGAGATGGCGAAGCGCGCGGGCGCGGACGTCACGCTGTTGGTCAATGACTGGCCCGCTGGCGTGCGGGAGGCCACGGACGGCCGGGGCGCGGACGTGGTGCTGGACGTGGTGGGCGGAGACGTCTTCGACAAGAGCCTCAAGGTGCTCGCGCCCGAGGGCCGGCTGCTGGTGGTGGGCTTCGCGGGCGGGCAGATTCCGTCCGTCGCGGTGAACCGGCTGCTGCTGCGCAACGTGTCCGTGGTGGGCGTGGCGTGGGGCGCCTTCCTGATGCACGGGCCGGAGCTGACGGCCACCATCGCGAAGGACCTGGAGGTGCTCGCCGAGCGCGGCATCCTCCAGCCCCTGGTGGGCAGCGTCTTCCCCCTGGAGGACGGCGCGAAGGCGCTGCGCGAGCTGGAGTCGCGCGCGGCCGTGGGCAAGGTCGTCCTCCGGGTGAAGGCCGGCTGACGCCACGGCCTCCGGCGCGCGGCGCTCCGTCCAGCGGTGCCTTCAGTCCAGCGGCGAAGGCGTCCCGGCCTCGCGCTCCAGCACATCGGCGGCGCGGGCGTCGCGGGGCAGGCCGAAGCGGGCGCGCGAGCACGCGAGCAACTGCCCCGCGTAGACGCTGTCCTCCAGCGCTTCCGCGTAGCGGCCGTGGGCCTCGAACAGGCGGGCCCGCTCATCCACCAGTCGGGCGAGGATGCGCGCCTGCTCCGGGTGGGTGAAGAGGCCGACGACGGAGCGCGCATCGAAGCGGGTGAGCGTTTCGAACTCCATGCCCAGCGACGCCGTGCACGTCTCGCGGATGAGCCCCAGGCATTCCTCCCAGGAGGCACGGGTGCGGAGGATGGCCGACACCGAGCGGCCAAGCTCCTGGACGGCGTTGAGCAGGAAGGCGTGTCGTAGGACGGGCATCCGGTTTCCCACTACAGCCCAGCCGGACTGAATCATCCAGATGCGTTCCCGGGCCGCGCCCAGGAGGTCAGCTGGAGCGGGACGGCGGCTTCGAGGGGGCGACCCCATTGAAGCGGTAGTGCGCCACCACCGGCTGGTGGTCGGAGGACTCCGTGGAGCGGTCCACCTCGAAGAGGACGGGGGTCAGCGTGCGCGTCGCGTAGAAGTTGTCGAAGCGCTTGCCCGTGGCGTGCACCACGCCGTGGCTGTCCGGCAGCGAGGTGAGCGTGGCGCAGTCCGCGACGTCCTGGAGGCGCAACCACGCGGGGCTGCCCTTCGGGACATGGCCCGCGCCCAGCTCCGCTCGGGCGTGCTGGGGCGTCGTGAGGGACTGGTCCGCCAGCCGCACGCGCACCGTGGTCGCGTGACACACCGTCTCCGGCAGCTCCTCCTCCAGCACGTGCAGCTCATGGCGCAGGCGCGGGTCGGCGATGTTGCCCACGCCCCGGTCGCCCACCGTCACGTGGCTGAGGTCGCCGTAGCGCAGCCGGTATTCCTCGATGGTGTCCGTGTCGTTGTCCTGCTGGGGATGCAGGTGCGCCATCAGCCAGGAACCGCCGCGCTTGATGGCGGTGTTCGCGTTGAAGTCGCCCAGCACCACGGCGGGAACGCCCTCGCGTTGGCGCAGCAGGGAGTTGAGCTGGTGCAGGTTGCGCGCGTTGATGCCCGAGTCCCCCAGCGCGTGGTGCAGGTTGTAGAGGTAGAGCGGGTGGCCCCCCACGTCCAGCTTCATCCACAGCACGCCCCGGTCCTCCACCAGCTCCCCGGCCTGTCCCTGGCGGTGGATGGCCTCCTGGCGTTCGGCGTCGGTGAGGACGTAGGTGAAGTGCGCGGCGTCCACGATGGGGTGGCGGCTCAGGTACGCCTTGCCGTTCACCAGGCGCCCGCCGTTGTCGCCATCATTGCCCTGGTACACGAGGTGGAAGCCGAAGCGGGACGCGAGCAGCACCGACATGGGCACGCCCGCTTCCTGCAGACCGATGACGTCCGGCATGCGGTCCTGGGCCTCCAGCTGCGTGAAGTACTCCAGCAGCGCCTCCTGGCGCTCGCCGCCCATGAGGATGTTGTAGCTCATCACCGTGAGGCCGGGCCCCCGGGGCGCGCGCGGCGACGGGTGGTGCACGATGAGGGTTCGCCCATCGCCCAGCTGGCGCTCACTGGCGGGCAGCGGCACGGCGTGAAAGTCCGGCAGGGTGATGCTGGGGTCACGTCTGGGCAAGACGCCCTCCCTTCCGCCCGGCTTGCGGCCGAGCAGATGTCCCACCGCCGGCAGGTGCTCCAGCAGTTCGGGCATCTTCATGCGAGCCTCCCCATCCCCAGGGACTGAAGACGGGGGCGCGCCGCGTTTCCGGGCGCGAAGGGGTTGTGATGTCGGGTGTCATGCCGTGGCACTGATGATTCCACCGAGCCTCCATCCACGTGTCCTCCACTCAAGTTCGTGGCGCGGGGTCGTGTCCGCCAGCGTCATTCAGAGAGCGGGGGGTCGGCTGGACGCCTGCCCTGCGGGCACGGGGAGGGGCTGGCATGAGGTGGAGCGTCCGACGGCACACACGCGGCGGGCGAGGATTCGGCGCGGGTGCCGGGCATGGGTGCTTAGATGGGCCTCGCGATGAGGGAACTCGACGACATCCTGCGCGCGCGTGGACGCGCCTCCGGTCCGGTGGTCCTGGCGACGGTGGTGGCGGTGTCCGGTTCGTCGTACCGGCGCCCTGGCGCTCGCATGTTGATGGGCGAGGACGGCTGGCTGGCCGGAGGGGTGAGCGGCGGGTGCCTGGAAGGGGACCTCGTGCGCAAGGCCTTCTTCTGGACGTCGGGCGGACCGCGCGTGCTGCGCTACGACACCACCGGGGACAACGCCGAGGACGAAGGCGGCCTGTCGTTCGCGCTCGGGTGCAACGGCGTGGTGGACATCCTGCTGGAGCGCTGGGAGCCCGGCCCCGGTGATGCGCTCACCTTCGCGGCCGAGGCGCGCAAGCAGTCCCTGCGCGCGGTCGTGGCCACCGTGTTCCGGGGACCCGCGGAGGCCGTGGGCTCGCGGCTGATGCTGCGCGAGGACGGCGCGGAGGCGGGGAACCTCTCGGGGGCGCTGCGCGAGTCGGTGCGGGAGGCCGCGACCGAAGCGCTGGTGCGGGGCGTGCCGTGGAGCGGCGCGTGCGGCGGCGCGGAGGTGCTGGTGGAGGTGGTGGATCCGGCGCCGTCGGTGGTGGTGTTCGGCAGCGGCTTCGACGTGGCGCCCGTGGTGTCCCGGGCGCAGGGGTTGGGCTGGCACCTCACGGTGGTGGCGGACCGGCCCGTGGAGATGCTGCGCCGGAGGTTCCCGCAGGCCCAGGCGGTCATCGCGGCGAAGTCCACCGAGGCGCTGGAGAAGGTGCCCCTGTCCGCGCGCAGCCTGGTGCTGGTGATGACGCACAGCCTGCCGCAGGACCGGGAGCTGCTGGCGCGGCTGGTGCCGCTGCCGGTGCGCTACCTGGGCGTGCTGGGGCCGCGCGCCCGGACCGAGCGCATCCTGCGGGAGTTGCCACAGGCCCCCACCGCCGCGCAGTTGGAGAAGCTGCACGCGCCCATGGGGTTGGACCTGGGCGCGGAAGGGGCGGATGAAATCGCCCTGTCCATCCTCGCGGAGGTGCAGACGGTGCTCGCGGGGCGGGACGGCGGACGGCTGCGCGAGCGACAGGCGCCCATCCACGCGGATGCCTCCGCTCCGGAGCGCAGGTCGGCGTGACAGCGCGCGGGCCACGAGGGAGGCGGACATGACCGTGGCCGTGGTGCTGCTCGCCGCCGGTGGATCCTCACGGTTGGGTCAGCCCAAGCAGCTGCTCCGCCATGAGGGCACCTCGCTGGTGCGGCGCGCGGCGGAGGCGGCCCTGACCGCGGGCCCGGTGGTCGTCGTGCTCGGGGCCCGGCGTGAGGACATCGCGGCGGAGCTGCGGGGCCTGTCCGTGCGGTGCGTGGACAACCCGGACTGGGCGCTGGGCCAGGGTGCATCCCTGCGCGTCGGCCTGCGCGCCCTGCCCCCGGAGGTGGACGGCGCGCTGGTGATGCTGTGCGATCAGCTCCGCGTGGATGCGTCCCACCTGCGCGAGCTCGTCGCCACGTTCGAGCGCACGCACGCGCCCATCGTCGCCTCCGCCTACGCGGGCACCCGGGGCGTCCCCGCCCTCTTCTCGCGCGCCCTCTTCTCCGAACTGGAAGCGCTCCCGCCCACGGACGGCGCACGCAAGCTCATCGCCCGCGACCCGTCGCGCGTGGTGGAGGTCGTGCTTCCCGGCGGCGAGGAGGACGTGGACACCGCGCACGACCTCTCACGCCTCACCTGACGTCACGCGCCCCGGACGCGGTGGGTGATGCCGTCCGGCCCGGCCACCAGCAGGTCGGTGGTCAGGTTCAGGAACAGGCCATGCGCCATCACCCCGGCGCGGGACTCCAGCTTCGCGGCCAATCCGGCCACGTCGTTGATGGGACCGAAGTCACAGTCCAGCACCACGTTGCCCTGATCCGTCTGGAACGGCTTTCCATCCAGCGCCAGCCGCACCGTCACGCGCGCGCCCAGCGATTCCAGGAACAGCGACTGCGAACGCCAGCCGAACGGGAGCACCTCCACCGGCACCGGCCACTTCGTGCCCAGCCGGGGTGACAGCTTGGCCGCGTCCACCACGATGATCTCCCGCCGGCTGGCCTGGGCCACCACCTTCTCGCGCAACAGCGCCCCGCCGCCGCCCTTGATGAGCGACAGGTCCGGCGCCACCTCGTCCGCGCCGTCGATGGTGAGGTCCACCACCGGGTGCACATCCAGGGTCGTGAGCGGCACGCCCAGCGACGCGGCCAGCGCTTCGGTCGCGCGCGAGGTCGGCACGCCCACCACGTCCTTCAACGTCCCGGCCGCCAGCAGCGCGCCCAGCCGCCGCACCGCGAACGCGGACGTGCTGCCCGAGCCCAGGCCCACCACCATGCCGGGCTGGATGAACTCCACCGCGCGCTCCGCCGCCGCGCGCTTGAGGGACGACGAAACGCTCTCATCGGATGTCATGACGGGCCCGGTTCCGGAGGGACGGCTCAGTGCGGCGCCCCAGGATGCCCGGAGTCGGCCGGGGGCGCACGCCGCGCGTCATCCCCAGCTCGTGGGGAAAGAGGACCGGCCAACAGTGCCTCGTCCGCGTTCCCGGGCACGGCCGGCACCCGGGCCGCCGCCGCGAGCCGGCGCTCCCGCGTCCACGTCTTGCGCCGCTCCCGCTGCACCTCGGTCAGCAGCACCTGCCCCGCCGCCGCCGCCGGCACCGCGAGGATGACGCCCAGCAGCCCCGCCACGGAGCCACCCACCAGGGCCACCAGCGAGATGAGCAGCGGGTTCATCTTGATGGCGCGCCGCTGCACCAGCGGGCTGAGCAGGTGGGCCTCGAACTGTTGGTAGACCAGGAACAACGCCAGCGCGATGAGCGCGCGCCGCGACCCCACCGACGCCAGCGTGGTGACGCTCACCAGCAGCGCGGTGATGAAGCTGCCGATGAACGGGATGAGCCCCAGCACCATCGCCACCAGCCCGAGCGGCAGGAAGTACGGCACCCCCAGCGCCAGCGACATCAACGCCGTGAAGGCCCCGCCCACGCTCACGATGAGCAGCGTGCCCACCAGGTAGTTGCCCACCGCCTCGCGCATCCGGCCCACGACGCGGCGCACGCGGCCGCGCTGCCGGGGACGCACCCAGCCCAGGATGCTCGCGTAGAGGTCGTGTCCGAACAGCAGCCCGAACACCGCCAGCGCCAGCACGGTGACGCCCGCGCCCATCAGCTCCACCGTGGAGGACAGCACCGTGATGAGCGGCCGGGCCAGCACCCCGGGCTCCACGTTGAAAGCGTCCTGTGGCCGCGACAGCACGCCGAAGTGCTCATCCAGCTTCTGCACCCACGGCGCCTGCGTCAGCTCCGCGAAGAAGCCCGGCGCCGCGTGCACCAGGTTCTCCAGTTGCTCTACCAGCAACGGCACCAGCGTGAGGATGAGCAGGCCGGTGACGCTCAGCAGGGTCAGCGCGATGAGCGCCACGCCCAGTCCCCGGCGCACGCCCCACGACTGCATCCGGCGCACGACCGGCTCCGCCGCGAGCCCCAAGAGCAGCGCCACCGCCAGCAGCGTCAGCACGGGCCCCAGGCGCTGCATCGCCGTGCCCAGGAGCACCAGCAGCACCACCTGGGCACCCACCGACCACACCGTCCGGGGCGGCACGTAGACGGGCACGCCTCTGCGCGAAGCCTTCATGCCCTCAAGGTAGGGAGTGCCCTCCAGGCAGGCGATGGCGCGAAGCCGGAGGAGGACTTCCTGTCGGGTGCAGGACGGTGTCCGCGCGGATTGAAGCCCGGGAAGCAGGCGGGCAACCAGGCCTCGGAGCCGGACCTACCAGGAATCACTGCCACCGCCACCGCCGGAGGAGCCGCCCCCGCCGCTCCAGTCCGACGATGAGGAACTGGAGTCACTGCTGGAATACGAGGACGAGGAGTCGTAGCTCGACGATGAATCGCTGGAACCCCAATCCGTGGAGGACGATGAGGATGAGGTGGCCCAGGACGAAGAGGATGAATCCCCGCTGCCCCCCGTGCTGATTCCCTTCACCATGGCCACGACGAGCCCGATGGCCAGACTCGTGGCGAGGGACAGCAAGAGCGCCCACGCCAGCAGCCCCACCAGTCCGGCGGTGGGCGAGAGCGGCCACACCACGCACGCCAGTGTTCCCAGGAGGAGGCCCGTGAGCAGGACGCCTCCCAGCAATCCCGACCGCCGCCGGGCCACGAACCAGCCCCCGAGGAACGCGGCCAGCATCGCGACATACGCGAGGAGGACGTCCAGCAGGGTCATCTGGGAGTCCCAGGCGACCGAAACGAGCACCGCCGGAGGTATCAGCCCCAGCATCGCCGCCACGACCGGTATGACCGCGCCCCGGCGGGCTGAAAGCCAGCACTGCATCAACAGCCCGGCCGCGGTGAAGGCGAACATGACCAGGATGAAGAAGAAGCCGCTCACGGCGAAGAACGGCCAATGGCTCCTGGGCGGGTGCAACAACCCGAGCGACTCCGGCGCCTGCTCACTCACACCCGCGATGATGGCCAGCAGCGCGGCCTCGAACCGCCCCTCACGCAAGAGCGGGCCCTGCGCGTGCAGCAGCGCCTGGGACTGGCCGTCCGTCAGGTACGGCTCCAGCCCGTAGCCCACCTCCAGGCGCGAGCGTCGGTCACCCTTCGCGATGATGAGCAGCACGCCGTTGTCCCGCCCCGCCTCGCCTCCCTTCCACACGCGGAAGACCTCTTCCGCATAGTCCTCGATGGGTTGGCCGTCCGTGGTGTCCACGAGCAGCACCGCCATCTGCACCCTCTTCTCCTCGCGCAGCTTCACCAGGGCCTGCGCCACGGTCGCCATCTCCCGAGCCCTCAGGGTCTCCGTCAGGTCCGTCACCGGCTGCGTGATGGAGGGGACGGCGCCCAAGAACAGCGTGGGCAACAGCAGCGACAGCAGCAGGGCCTTCACCATGTGGAGACCTCCGAGGACAGCGGCAGGACGGGAGGCAGGCCGGTCAGCCGCACCACCCAGCCGGTGGGAAAGGAGGTCGCGGAGGCGTTGTAGTCCGCGGCCCGTTCGTCATAGCGGCGCTGCTCAATCGCCACGCGGTTGTCCGCGCCGGACAGCTCCGCGTCGCGCGCCAGACCGGGTGTGAGCGTGTCCTGACGTGCGCGCAGGGACTCGCGGCGCTCCACCACGTTGCGCACCTGGGCCCGCTGCCGCGCCACGTCCGCCAGCGTGGAGGTCAGGCCGTTGCGCATCACCAGCCCCGACACGGCCAGCACCCCGACGACGGCCGCGCCCACCCACGCGGCCCGGCGCGCCTTTACGCGCCGCAGCCGGGCCAGCCGCTCCTTCGCCTGGGCCTCGCGCGCCTGTTCCTCGCGGCGCCGCGCCAGGGCCTCCAGCGCCTGGTCCACGTAGCGGGCGGGGATGTCCAGCTCCTCGCCAATCTTGCGCACGTCGTCCGGGGTGAGCGTGTCCGGCGCCGCGTCCTTCTGCATCAGCCGCGTGGCGGTGGCGATGAGTTCGTTGACGTCGTCATAGGCGACGTCCTTCGGCGGTCCCCCACCGGTGCGCGTCGTCGTGCTCATGACTGGCTCACCGCGTCCGGCAGTTCATTGCCCGCGACGTCGGCCCCGGGCGCCGCCTGGCGCAGCAGCGCGCCAATGCGCTCCACCGCCGTCACCAGGGCGGGGAGGGACGCGTCCTCGCGGAAGCCCTGCGCCACGGAGGTCGCCACCTCCTGCCAGAAGCCCGGCAGCGCCGCGCCGTGGACACCCCGGCCCGCGTAGACGGCGACCTGTCGGTCCTCCACCGCCACGTACAGCAGCACCCCGGTGTCCTTCGTGGTGTGTCGCATGCCCAGACCTTCAAAGAGGTGCGCGGCCCGGGACAAGGGATGAAGGCCCTTGCTGGTGCGCTCCACGTGGACGCGCACCTCTCCGCGATGGCCCGCCTCGGCGCGGCGGATGGCGTCCACCAGCACCGATTCCTCTGCATCCCCCAGGATGCGCTTCCGACGACGAAACCACGACCAGCCCATGCCGGGACGATATGCCATCCCCCCACACACGGGGTACGGGGGGCAAACCGCGCATGGCATCCCTCCAGCGCCCCGGGCAGACTGCCGCGCCCATATGGACAAGCCCCACACGATGCGGTCGTTCGTGAAGCTGCTGGTGACGGACGCCCCGGCCTCCGTGCGCTTCTATGAAGGTCTCGGGTTCGAACGCATCGCGTCGGAGCCCCCCATCCTCCGCCTCCAGTGGGGCGGCGAGTCGGACGTCTACCTCATCAGTCCGCCCGCGGGCCTGAAGCTGGAGGGGAAGAAGGGCATGGGCGTGCTGGTGGGCTTCCGCGCGGGCGAGGCCGGCGTGGACGCGGTGGCCCAGAAGGCGGCCGCGCTGGGCGCCCCCGTGGAGGGGCCGCAGGTGCAGCCCTGGTACACGCGGGAGATCATCGTCACGGACCCGGACGGCTACCGGCTCAACTTCATCGAACCGGCCTGAGCCGGGGGGCCGTTTTCGCTCCACGCCCGCTCCGCTTAAGGGGCGTGGCACGAACGATGGAACCCACGCCGTTGCGCGGACCCGGGGACGCCGCCCCGCCCCTTGATTGCCATGGCGGCTTGCGCCAGCCTGTCGCGGCCTCCGTGAGCCCTCCCCGCTACTTCGTTCCCCACGCCGCGAGCCCCGCCGAGCCCGTGCCGTGCGATGCCGCCGAGGTCGTCCACGTCGTGGACGCGTTCCGCCTGGAGCCCGCGTACCTGGGCGAGTCGGAGTGGTTCGTCTGCACCGACGTCGTGGGCCAGCTCCAGCTCATCCCCGGCAGCGACCGCGCGCGGCTGCCCGCGTCCGTGCAGGCGCAGCTCGCGCACCATGAGGTCGCCTCGGGACGCCCCCCGCGCCGGCTGGCCGCGACGGAGCTGTTCTTCTTCTCCACCGAGCTGGTGGAGCACCCCGCCGACGCGGAGGGCTTCAACGACCCCGTCTACCTCTACGGCACCCTGACGGGCCCCTGGCCCGGCGACGCGGTGACGCGCGTGCCCGGACAGCTCACCGTGAGCCGGGGCGACGTGCTCGCGGGCTTCGCGCACGGCGCCCCGGATGCCTTCCGCTATGTGAAGGACGCGGAGAGCCGCGACACCCCCAGCGCCTGGCACGCGCTCCTGCCGGGCGACCGCGCGGAGCAGCTGGCCCAGGGCAAGGGCCTCGTCCTCACCTACCCCGCGGTGCCCGCGGAGCTGCAGACGCACAACGTCGCCAACGGCGCCCAGGTCGCGAGCGTGCTGCACGCCGTCCTGACCCAGTTGCAGGAGGACGCGAGGACGCACAAGGGCCCCCAGGCCATCGCCGCGTTGGACCTGCCCGTCGCCAGCCGCGCGATGGCCGTCGCGGAGCTGGAGGTGAAGGGCTACGAGGTGAAGGGCGACATCGCCATCCCGCGTCCCACGAAGGGCGGGCTGGTGGGGAAGCTCTCCGGCTGGCTCCAGAACGAAGAGGTGCGCGTGCCCCGCGAGGCGCCGCTGTCGGAGTTCCTGGAGCTGTCGCGCCACGTCCTCACGCTGCTGCCCGGCTGGCCCACGGAGACGGAGCGCGCGCTGCGCGCCCACGTGCGTGCGGGCACGCTGTCACCCGGGGCCGCGACGCCGCGCACGCCGCCCAGAGCGCCGTTCCAGCCCGCGTCCATTCCGCCGCGCCTGCCCACGCCGCCCGCGCGCTCCAGTGAGTGGATGAACGACTTCCTGGACGCGCACGCCCGCCCCGGCGCCGCGAAGCCGCGCCTCACGCGCATGCAGCCCGCGCCCGCGCCGCGTCCGGCGCCCGCGAAGCCGTCGTCATCCCCCGCCACATGGCAGGGGGACTTCGCCGCGAGTCCGCCCGCCCGTCCGGCGAACAAGCAGCCCCCGAAGCAGCCGAAGTCGCCCGCTCCGCCCGGCAAGAAGCCGGACTGGATGAACGACTTCGAGGATTGACCGCCCGTTGCGACGCTCGCACGCGGAGCGCTAGCGTTTTCACCCTCCAGAAAGGCAGACCATGGGACACGAGAAGCCGATCGAGCCGTTTTCGGACCTCCACCGCGAAGGAGACCGCGTGCGCGCGGTGCTGCTGCACGACCCCACGGTGGAGGGCCTGGACATGGCCATCTACATGGACGCGTCCGGCAGCATGCGCGAGGAGTACAAGTACGAGACGAAGCCTCGCACCTTCCTGGAGTGGATCCGTGGCGCGCCCCTGAAGGACGCCGCCAACCAGGTGGAGCCCCAGGTGCGGTGGATGCTGGAGTACCTGGCCACCAAGGACCGCAACGGCCTGCTTCGCGTGGCCTACTGGGCCAGCGGCACCAACGGCCGGCAGGTGGAGGTCGTCGGTGAGCTGAAGGGCACCGACGTCAACCAGTACAAGTTCCCCGGCGCCAAGCAGCTGGGCGGCTTCACGTACCTGGAGCCCGCGCTGCGCGACTACGTGAAGTACCTGGAGGAGCAGGTGAAGGTGGGCGCCAAGCGCGGCTGCGCCATCATCGTCACCGACGGGCGCCTCCACGACGCGGAAGCGGTGGAGAAGTTCTCCGCGGAGGTGGCCAAGAAGATCGCCACCGGCAAGCTGCCGCGCATCAACTTCGTGCTGGTGGGCGTGGGCGACGACATCGACGAGGAGCAGCTGGAGCACATCGCCCACGAGGAATATCCGGGCGTCGGGCACCTGTGGTGTCACCGCATCGCCAAGGAGATCACCCAGGTCGCGGAGCTGGTCGCCGTGCTGGTGGATGAGACCATGACGGTCGCCGCCGGCGGCACCATCTACGACGACAAGGGCAAGGTGCTGAAGACGTACGAAGGCCGCCTGCCCGCGGTGCTGGAGTTCGACGTGCCCGAGGGCGCCAAGAGCTTCACGCTGGAGGTCCACGGCCAGCGCTACACCCAGCCCCTGCCGGATGAAGAGCACCACGGCGAGGACGAAGACGAGGACCACCACTGATGGCCGGCCACGAAGTCATCAACCGCCCCTTCTCCGACGTCCACCGGATGGGCAACAAGGTCGTCGCGACGCTCCTGCACGACCCGACGGTGGAGGGCCTGGACGTGGCCCTCTACATGGACGGCTCCGCCAGCATGGAGAACGCGTACGGCCCCCGCGGCATCCTCGCGAAGCTCGCCCCGGTGAAGAACCAGGTCGAGCCGCAGATGCAGTGGATGCTGGAGTACCTGGCCAACAAGGACCGGGACGGCAAGGTGCGCGTCACCTACTGGGCCGCGGGCGACGGCACCCAATTGGAGGTGGTGGGCGACCTCACCGGCCCCCAGGCCAAGGGCTACCGCTTCCCCGGCCCGCGCTCCTACGGCAAGGCCACGGTGATGCTGCCGGTGCTCCGCGACTTCGTGGCGCACATCAAGCAGCAGGTGTCGGAGGGCGCCAAGCGCGGCCTCGCGGTCATCATCACCGACTCGCAGATCAACGACGCCCATGACGTGACGGCCTACGCCACCCAGGTGGCCAAGGAGATCGCGTCCGGTCGCCTGCCCCGCATCAACTTCGTGTTCATGGGCGTGGGCGACAAGGTGGACGAGGAGCAGATGGAGGAGATCTCCCACACCACCTATCCGGGCGTGGGCCACCTCTGGTGCCACCGCATCGCGGACCGGATGGAGGAGATGGCGGAGCTGGTCGCCGTGCTGGTGGACGAGACCATGACCGTCGCCGCTGGCGGCACCGTCTACGACGCGCAGGGCAAGGTGCTGAAGACGTACGAAGGCCGCCTGCCCGCGGTGCTGGAGTTCGAAGTGCCTCCGGACTGCAAGAGCTTCACGCTGGAGGTCGCGGGTCAGCGCTTCGATCAGCCCATCCCCGAGGACCACGGGGACGAAGAGCACCACGACGAGGACGAGGACGAGGACCCCAAGGAGGCTCCGGCAGCACCGCCGGCCGCCGCCGCCCCCTCGCATTCACGCCGCGGTCACCGCCACTAGGGCGTCAGGAACACAGCCATGTCGGAGCAGAAGAAGAGCGGGTCGCGGTTCGGTTCGTTGAACATCAAGGGCCTCAAGGAGGCGCAAGGCAGCGGCAACGCCGTGCAGCTCCACGTCCACGGCCCGGGGTGCGACCACGACCACGGCTCCGGCCATGACCACGCGGGCCATGACCACCACGGTCATGACCACGGGCACGCGCATGCGCACGGCGAGGCCCACGTGCATGGCCCTTCCTGCTCCCATGGCCACGACCACGACGGGCATGACCACCACGGCCATGCCCACTCCCAGCGCGTCATCCGTCCGCCGGCCCACCGTCCGGCGGAAGGGGGCGGCACGGCGCTCCAGCTCGACCTGGAGGGCACGCTGCCGGGAGAGACGGACGACCAGGGCCGCTTCGCCCGGCTGGAAGCGGCGCTGGAGTCCCAGCGGGGCATCACCGACGTGCACCTGCGCCGCGACGCGGGCTACGCGGAGGTGTGCATCCACTACCAGCCGTCGCTGATGAGCGCCTCTCAGCTCGTCACGTTGGCGCAGAAGACGGGCGGTCAGGTGGCGGCGCGCTACCTGCACCACACCTGGTTCGTGCGTGGGATGGACTCCGCGGACGCGGCCCAGGTCATCGAACATGCGATTTCCAAGATGAAGGGCGTGCTCACCGCCAGCGTCGCGTACGCGAGCGAGCGCGTGGTCATCGAGTACGACAAGGAGGAGCTGAAGCTGTCGGACGTGGAGGCCCGGGTGAAGGCGCTCGGGTACGGGCTGGAAGTGCCCATGGCGGGCCACGCCTGTTCGCACCACGCGCACGGCGGCGGACTGGCGCCGCTGCTGGAGCTGCCGCTGGTGGTCGCCTCGGGCGTGCTGCTGGCGGCGGGCTTCGTGGTGGAGCACTTCGCGCTGGCCCCGCCACTGGTGGCCACGGTGCTCTGGGCCCTGTCGATGGCGAGCGGCGGCTTCTTCGCCATCAAGGGCTCGGTGCAGTCCATCGCGCAGCTGCGCATCGACATCGAGACGATGATGGTCGTGGCGGCGCTGGGCGCGGCGGTGCTCGGTGCGTGGTTCGAGGGCGCGTTCCTGCTCTTCCTCTTCAGCGCGGGCCACGCGCTGGAGCACCGGGCCATGGAGAAGGCGCGTCGCTCCATCGAAGCGCTGGGCCAGCTGCGTCCGGAAGTGGCGCGCGTGCGCCGGGGTTCGGACGTGGTGGAGGTGCCGGTGGCGGACGTGTCGCGCGGCGAGCGCATCGTCGTGCGCCCCGGCGACCGCGTCCCGCTGGACGGCATCATCCGCGAGGGCAAGAGCTCACTGGACCAGGCGGCCATCACCGGTGAGTCCATGCCGGTGGCGCGCAAGCCAGGGGACGAGGTGTTCTCCGGCACCATCAACTGCGAGGCGGCGCTGGAGGTGGAGGTGACGCGCCTGTCGTCGGAGTCGGTGCTGGCGCGCGTGGTGGACATGGTGGCGCAGGCGGAGGCGCAGAAGGGCAGCCGGCAGCGCTTCGCCCAGCGCCTTGAGCGCACCGTGGCGCCGCTGGTGATGGCGGCGGCGGTGGTGTTCCCGGTGGTGCTGGTGTTGACGGGCACGGAGCTGAAGGAAGCGGTGCTGCGCGCGGTGGGCCTGCTCGTCGCCGCGTCCCCGTGCGCGCTCGCCATCTCCACGCCGTCCGCCGTGCTGTCGGCGGTGGCGTCCGCGGCGCGCGGCGGCGTGCTCATCAAGGGCGGCATCTACCTGGAGCTGCTGAGCGGCATCCGCGCCATCGCCTTCGACAAGACGGGCACGCTCACCGTGGGCAAGCCCCGGCTGCTCACCACGTGGCCCGCGCCGGGCGTGACGCGCGAGGAGCTGCTCGGCACCGCCGCGAGCGTGGAGGCGCTGTCCGCGCACCCGCTGGCCAAGGCGGTGGTGGACGGCGCGGCCGAAGCGCGCGTCACCGTGCCGGTGGGCCGCGACCTGGAGGCCATCCACGGCCAGGGCATCCGCGCCAAGGTGGGCGACGACGCGGTGGAGGTGGGCAGTCTGGCGCTCTTCGCGGGCCAGCCGGTTCCGCCGGACGTCTCCACGGAGGTGGCGCGGCTGGAGGAGGCGGGCCAGACGACGATGGTGGTGCGCCGCGCGGGCGTCTACCTGGGCGTGCTGGGCGTGGCGGACACGCTGCGCGGCGGCGCGCGGCAGGTGGTGCAGGAGCTGAAGGCCGGCGGCATCCAGCGCACCGTGATGCTGTCGGGCGACAACGCGCGCGTCGCGCAGTCCATCGCCACGCAGGTGGGCCTGGATGAGGCGAAGGCTCCGCTGATGCCGGCGGACAAGGTCACGGCGGTGAAGGAGTTGGGCCGCACGCACGCGGTGGCCATGGTGGGCGACGGCGTCAACGACGCGCCCGCGCTGGCGGCGGCGGCGGTGGGCGTGGCCATGGGCGGCGCCGGCTCCGACGCGGCGCTGGAGACCGCGGACGTGGTGCTGATGAGCGACGACCTGGCGAAGCTGCCCTTCGCGCTGGAGCTGTCGCGCAAGGCCACGGCCGTGATGAAGCAGAACCTGGTCATCGCGCTGGGCGTGAGCGCGGTGCTCGTCGTCGCCGCCGTGCTGGGCCTGACGAAGATCAGCCAGGCCGTGGTGCTGCACGAGGGCAGCACGCTGCTCGTCGTCTTCAACGGCCTGCGGCTGCTGGCCTTCCGTCCGAAGACGCAGTCATCACCGCCCCAGCCCGCGACGGGGCCGCAGCCCGCCGCCGGATAGGGCGCTGCCCGCGAACGCACGCAGGGTACGAATCTCGGGAGTGGACGCCACCGTCATGCGTTGGCGGCGTCGCGCCTTCTCCCCCTCGCGTCTCCCGCTGGAGCGACCCCATGAAGACCTTCCGCTTGTTGTCCGCCTGTCTCGCGCTCACCGCCTGCGCCACGTCGCGAACATCCACCGCCGATGCGCAGGGGGCTGGAACCGGCGTCGCGGCACCGTCCACCGTGCAGCTCTACGCCATCGACTGCGGCCACGTGCAGTCGTCCGACTCCGGCTCGATGGCGGACGATGGCTCCATGGATGGCGTCGGCGGCAAGGGCATCATTCCCTGCTACCTGATCCGCCATCCGAAGGGCGACCTGCTCTGGGACACCGGCCTGCCCGAGTCCATCGCGGACATGCCCGGCGGCCTGCGCCCCCAGGGCTCGCCCATGCACTTCGAACTCCCCAGGAAGCTCACCCCCCAGCTCGGTGAGCTGGGGCTGGCTCCGGCCGACATCGAATTCCTGTCGTTCTCGCACATGCACTTCGACCACGCGGGCAACGCCAACCTGTTCGCCAGCGCGAAGTGGATCGTGGACGCGGACGAGCTCGCGGCGGCGTTCTCCGAAACCGCCCACCGGCGTGGCGAGGTCCAGAACTACAGCGCCCTGGAACACGTGAAGCCGCTGGTGATGGAAGGCGACGGCCCCTACGACGTGTTTGGTGACGGTACCGTGACCCTCCACCCGGCCCACGGACACACGCCCGGACATACCGTGTTGCTGCTGAAGACGGCGAAGTCCGGCGCCGTCCTGCTGACCGGCGACCTGTGGCCGCTGCGCGAGTCGCGGGAGCGCAAGCTGGTGCCGACCTACAACAGCAACCGCGAACAGACGATTGAGTCGATGCGCCGCGTGGAGGCGCTGGCGAAGGACTCCGGCGCCCGCGTCATCCGCCAGCACGTCATCGAGGACTTCACCGCGCTGCCGGCGTTCCCGGAGCCGCTGGAGTAGGCGGAGTCTCCACGAGGAGGACTCGCCGTCGCGCGTCATGCTTGGGATGGCAACTTCCCCAGCAGGCGTGCTGACCTGAAGTGGATGCATGCAGCGCGTCGCGACGGGGCGTACCTGGGGTGGCGCGCGGCGGACATGGCATGGTGGCGGCCGCCATGTCCGTCAGCGTCTTCGACCTCTTCAAGATTGGTATCGGTCCCTCCAGCTCACACACGGTGGGGCCCATGCGCGCGGCCCGCACCTTCGTGGTGGGGCTTTCGGACGCGGGGCTCCTGGAGCGCGTGACGCGGCTCAAGGTGGAGCTGTTCGGCTCGCTGGGAGCGACGGGCAAGGGCCACGGCAGCGACAAGGCGGTGCTGCTGGGCCTGAGGGGCGACACGCCCGAGGACGTGGACGTGGAGCTGGTGCCGTCGCTGGTGGCGCACTGGCGCGCGGAGGGCCGCGTGTCGCTGCTCCAGCGGCTGGTGGTGCCCTTCCGCGACGGCGAGCACCTGGTGATGCACAAGCGCAAGGTGCTGCCCTACCACCCCAACGGCATGCGCTTCACCGCGTTCGGAGAAGGCGGCGAGGTGATGACCTCCCGCCTCTACTATTCCGTGGGCGGCGGCTTCGTGGTGGACGAGCAGGCGGCGACGGGACAGGACCCGCTGCGCGAGGAGGCCACGAAGCTTCCCCTGCCCTTCAAGTCCGCGGAGGAGCTGCTCAAGCACTGCGAGCGCGAGCGGCAGCCCATCAGCACGGTGATGCTGCGCAACGAGCTGGCGTGGCGGAGCGAGGAGGACATCCGCGCGCGGCTGCTGCGCATCTGGGAGGTGATGCAGGCGTGCGTGACGCGAGGTTGCACCACGGGCGGCATCCTCCCCGGTGGCCTCAAGGTGGAGCGGCGCGCGGCGGCGATGTACCAGCGGCTCATGAGCCGGCCGGAAGCGGGCCTCACCAATCCGCTGACGGTGCTGGACTGGGTGAACCTCTACGCGCTCGCGGTGAACGAGGAGAACGCGGCGGGCGGTCGCGTCGTCACCGCGCCCACCAACGGGGCGGCGGGCATCATCCCCGCGGTGCTGCACTACTACTGGCGCTTCGTGCCGGGGGCGAACGCGGACGGGGTGGTGAGGTTCCTGCTCACGGCCGGCGCCATTGGTGCGCTCTACAAGGAGAACGCCTCCATCAGCGGCGCGGAGGTGGGCTGCCAGGGCGAGGTGGGCAGCGCGTGCTCCATGGCGGCGGGCGCGCTCACGGAGGTGCTCGGCGGCACGCCGCTCCAGGTGGAGAACGCGGCGGAGATCGCCATGGAGCACAACCTGGGCCTCACCTGCGACCCCATTGGCGGACTGGTGCAGGTGCCGTGCATCGAACGCAACGCGATGGCGTCCGTGAAGGCCATCAACGCCATGCGCATGGCCCTGTCCGGGGACGGGCGCCACTTCGTCAGCCTGGACAAGGTCATCAAGACGATGCGCGACACCGGCCGCGACATGAAGGACAAGTACAAGGAGACCTCGCGCGGGGGCCTCGCGGTGAACGTCCTGGAGGTCGCGAACCTCAGCGTCGGCCTGCCGGAGTGCTGACGCTCCGAGGACCAGCGCCCCTGTGATGATCCGGGGCCCATGAGGCCCCGACCCACGCGGGCCACGCATGGCCCGCGCGCCTCACGACGCCACGGGGGCGGCTACCTCTTGCGCTTGCCGCGAACCGCCGACACCGGCACGACCTTCGCCTTCGGCGCCGGCCGGTCCTGGAGCCACGCCTCCACGTCCTTCGCCTGCGCCGCGCGGCCAGAGGACGTGAAGCGCGCCTGCGCCTGGGTCGCCGCGTCGCGGGCCGCCTCCTGCTCCCCTTCCTTCCACAGCGCCTGCGCCAGCGCGAAGCCCGACTCGCCCAGCGAGTCCTCCTGCGCGTCCTTGAACGTCAGCGCCTGCTGGAGCGGCGCGATGGCGTCACGCGTGCGGCCCATTCCCAGCAGCGCCTGCCCCACGCCATCCAGCGAGTACTGGAGCAACTCGTCGTCCGCCTCCAGCTTCGCCCGCTTCACCGCCAGCGACTCCTCGTAGTCCTTCAACGCCTCCGGGTAGCGCTTGAGCGCGAGCAGGCTCATGCCCTCTTCATCCAGCGCCTCCGCCAGCTTCACGCTCTGCGCCCCCAGCAGCGTGCGGTGGATGGAGACCGACACCCGCGCATGCTCCAGCGCCCCGGTGAAGTCCTTCTGCTCGCGCAGCGCCATGGACAGCGCCTGATGCCGGCGCGCGGTGTCCAGGTGCACGGGCCCCAGCGCCTTCTCCGTCTGCTGGAGCGCGTCCGACAGCACCTTCACCGCGTCCGCTGACGCGCCCGTCTCCAACAACGTGCGCCCCAGCGTGAACGTCACCCGCGCCCGCTTGGGGTGCCCTTCCGGCAGCGCCGTCGCGAGCAACCCCGACGCCTTCTCCAACAGCGCCCGCGCCTCATCCGGGTGGTCCTGCATCAGCGCGAGGTTGGCCTCGTTCACCTTCAGGTCGCTCTCCAGCACCGCATCCCCGCCCACGCGCTTGAGCGTCGCGTCCCCCAGCCGGCCCCAGCGCTGCGCCAGCTCGTACTTCTCCCGCTCCCCATCCACGTAGATGAGCTTGTTCATCACGGACACCGCCAGCCGGTCCGCCCGTCCCGCCTCCGCGTCGTAGACGGCCTGCTCCAGCACCGCGCCGCCCGCGTCCTTGTCCCCCAGCACCGCCTGCGCCCAGCCCAGGTGGAAGCGCAGCTCCGCCACCAGCGACAGGTAGCCCGTGGCCACCACGCGCGCCTCCGCCTTCTTCGCCAGCTCCAGCGCCTTGGGCATGCGGCTGGTGTCGATGCGCGCCTTCACCTCCGCCAGCTGGTCCTCCAGCGCGTCCAGCTCCGCGCGCTTCGCCGCATCCGCCGGCCGGGGCTGCACCTCCGAAAGCGCCGCCACGTCCGCGCAGTCGGCAGGAGCAGGCAGCGCGTAGACCGCGTCCAGCGACTTGTCCACGAGCGCCGCGTCCGCCGTCTGCAACGTGCCGACGAGCGCGCCCAGGTCCTTGCGCCGCCGCTCCAGGCACACGAAGCGCTGGGACAAGAGCTCCTCCGTCTGCACCTCGCGCACCCGGGTGTCCTCGCACGCCGTGGTGTGCTGCGCCGCCCACTGCGCGCCGTAGCCGTCCAGCACCGCGCCCACCCGGCGCGCCATGTCCTGCGCCACCGGGCTCTTCGTCGCCAGGAACGCCTGCGTCACCTTCTCGCGGGCGTCCGCCCCCCAGCGCTCCGCCACCAGCGCCTCCGCGCCAGCGCACACCCGCGAGCGCGACCACACCGCGCCGCCCGCCACGCCCAGCACCACCGTGGCCGCCACCGCGGCGCCCACCCTCCGGTTGCGCAGGGCCCGCTTCTCCCGCTGGGCCAGCGCCTCCAGCAGCGCCGCCATGGAGCGGAAGCGGTCGCGAGGCTCCAGCGACAGCCCCTTCATCAACGCGCGGCGCACCCAGGTGGGCACCTTCGTGTCGCGCGGCGGCTCCTGGATGGGCGACGGCGGCAGCACCTGCGCCACCACCGCCTCCGTCACCCCGGGCTCATCGCCGCCGCTCCGCGGCCTCAACTGCGAGGCCACCCGGGACAGCTCATCCGGGTCGAACGGACGGATGCCGTACAGCGCGCGGTAGAGCGCCGCGCAGAAGCTGAACTGGTCGGAGCGCGAGTCCAGCAGCTCGCCCCGGAACTGCTCCGGCGACATATAGGCGGGCGTGCCCATCACCAGCCCCGCCTGCGTGAGCTGCGAGTTCAGCAGCGGCGAGTCCTCCTCCGCCACCGGCCGCGCCCGCTCGCCGCCGTTTTCGTCGTCGTCCACCTCGCCCATGGGCCGCGCGAGCCCGAAGTCGGTGACGTAGACACGCCCGTCCTTGCCCACCAGCACGTTGGCCGGCTTGAAGTCCCGGTGCACCAGCCCCGCCACGTGCGCGGCCTCCAGGCCCCGGCCCGCCGCCAGGTACTTGTCCAGCAGCTCCTGCCACGTCCGGGGCTTCGCCTTCGTCCAGTCGCGCAGCGTGCCGCCGTCCACCAGCGCCATCGCCACGTAGACCTGGTGGTCCCACTGCCCCACTTCAAAGACGGGGATGACGTTGGGGTGGGAGATGCGCGCCATCGCCTGCGCTTCCCGCAGGAGCCGCGCCCGCCCCTGCTCCAGGTCCTCGTGACCGCCCTTCACCCGCAGCAGCTTCAGCGCCACCTTGCGGTCCAGGTCGGGGTCATAGGCGGCGTACACCACCCCCATGCCTGTCTCTTATAAACATCTGACGCTGCCGACGAACTCTAGGGT
>NZ_RAWI01001347.1 GCF_003612125.1 Corallococcus praedator | reverse complement strand
CGATTTATTAATGGAAGTTACGGATTTGTTCGCGTTTTTGGCTAACATCTCGAATTGAATTTCGCCACAGAAGCCGCCAATTCTTATCGTTTCAATTCCGACCGAATTAGTCGGATTGAACCGCTAATTGAATTTAATCCGAATCGTCCTATTTGCCAAGGGCCTAATCCGATTTAATTTGTCGGAATTAAGAATAACTGGACTTGTATTTTCTCTCTGCGCGGCTTAGTGCGTGAAATTGGCCATCTAACAAAACCCAGAAGCCGACGATTCGGAAATTGGCGCCCATTTTTTCAGCGTCCTTTCTCTGCGACGGGTTGCGCGACTTTATCGAAATTGGCCCAATCGTCCAGAACTTTCGGGCCGATGCCGCCGCGACTTTGCAGTAATTTTTCGAT
>NZ_RAWI01001346.1 GCF_003612125.1 Corallococcus praedator | reverse complement strand
GGTCGTAAAAGTGTAGCGGTGTTCAGCGTTAGTACCAGTTCCTAATCGCCCAAACCCCGTAAAATGAGGTTCTTCTACTTTGTCAATCAATAAACTCCGGTAGGTTCCCCGCGCGTCGGCCTGCCAGAGTTCGACTAAGGCATCGACGATAGTATCGCTGTTGCCATCGTGAACCCGGCCCGTAATGTAAATTCGCTCGTTATCAGCGTACTGGCCGGACGTGGCCTCACTGATAAGCGAGCCGCTCACGATGCTGTTGTATGGATAGCCGTACTGCTCGGCGGTCAGGCTATAAGCCGAAAACGGGCCGAGGGTCTGCGAAGGTGTTTGTCGGAGTCGTTCGGTTTCCATCACTCAAAAGGGGTCTGTTTACGGCCATTCAGTACGATGTTAAACTC
>NZ_RAWI01001345.1 GCF_003612125.1 Corallococcus praedator | reverse complement strand
CCATTACGACCAGGTCTCCCATCTCAGCCGGGCGGAGGTGTATCGGCTAAACATCGGTGTCACCAAGGAGACTTTTCTCTCCCTCTTCGGCTCAGTCCCATCTGCACCAGGTGAAAGCGATCTCATCGCGTCAGCCGCCGATTTCGCCGCGCTGGACACGCTGATGCCGCATCCAATTTACGGGCATCTCTGCTGGGTGTGTGTCTTAAACCCCGGCGAGCGAACCTGGGAAACCACGCAAAATCTCCTCGCCGAATCCTACGCTCGCGCCGTGAAGCAGAGCGCAACCAAGTCGGCTTAGTGCCGCCATCCCAAGGATGAATTCTCCAGTCCATCCTGGTCAACCCGACGGGTTGGTCGAAATCGGCCGTTATCCGTTACGGACAGAGGCCTACGAC
>NZ_RAWI01001344.1 GCF_003612125.1 Corallococcus praedator | reverse complement strand
CCTCTTCACCATGGCGAACGTCGGCTTGCCTGGCACGTCGGGCTTCATCGGCGAGTTCCTGACCCTGCTGGCCGTGTTCCAGGTCAACACCTGGGTCGCCCTCGTCGCCACCACCGGCGTGATCCTGTCGGCGGCCTATGCGCTCTGGCTCTACCGCCGCGTGGTCATGGGCGACCTCGTCAAGACGACGCTCCAAGGCATCCGCGACCTCACGGGCCGCGAGCGGGCGATCCTCGCGCCTCTCGCCGTCATGACCATCCTGCTCGGCGTCTACCCGTCGCTGGTGACGGACATCATCGGCCCGTCGGTCTCGGCCCTCGTGGCCCAGGTCGAGACGGGCCCAGGCCGCGTGGGACCCCGCCACGCGCCTCGCCGCGAACTGAAGGACAGCGCATGAC
>NZ_RAWI01001343.1 GCF_003612125.1 Corallococcus praedator | reverse complement strand
CCCGATATCACCGACGACGCCGCCGTGACCGCGGTCCTGTCCGGCCGCGCCGACCTCGTCGCCCGCGGAGGACATTGAGATGGCCGCCCCCGAGGTCGTGCCGTGGCCCGAGGAGTTCGTCCGGCGCTACGTCGGGGCCGGGTACTGGGCCGGCCGCCCGCTCGGGGAGCTGCTCGGGGAGGCCGCGGCCCGCACCCCGGACGCCCCGGCGCTGGTCGACGGCGACGTCCGGCTCACCCACGCCGGGCTGCTCGCCCGGGCCGACGCGACGGCGGCCCGGCTCGCGGGGCTGGGGCTCGCGCCGGGCGACCGGATCGTCGTGCAGCTCGCCAACACCGCCGCGTTCGTCGTGCTGGCGGTCGCGTGCCTGCGCTCGGGGATCGTGCCGGTGATGGCCC
>NZ_RAWI01001342.1 GCF_003612125.1 Corallococcus praedator | reverse complement strand
CGAGATTGTCCGCACCCGCGCTCAGTCCGGCAGCGAACGGACCGACGATCGCTAGCGACCAGTGTTCCGCGGGCTCGATCCGCAGTTCGTCGCCGTCGGCGGCAAAGGCAAACAACGTTTCGAGCTCGTGATAGCCGTCCGCCCGCCGCGCCCGGACGTGCAGCGCAAGATTCAGTTTCGCGGGCGCAGCCTCGACGATCACCGCGTCAGTCACTCGCCGCGATCACATATTGGGATAATTGGGCCCGCCGCCGCCTTCGGGCACTACCCAATTGATGTTCTGGGTCGGGTCCTTGATGTCGCACGTCTTGCAGTGGACGCAATTCTGCGCGTTGATCACGAACTTGGGGTCGCCCGTCTCCTCACCGACAATCTCGTAGACCCCGGCCGGGCAATAAC
>NZ_RAWI01001341.1 GCF_003612125.1 Corallococcus praedator | reverse complement strand
CTTTTGGACCTGTCCAACCCTTGGGCGATCGCAAGATGATCATCGGATACTGGGGACGCTCTGTAAAACCGTGAGCTTGAGCTTCTCGCTGAATGTCCTGGATTTCTGAAACGATCGTATCTAGCGTTTTCGCCATCAATTGGTGCATCGTTTCTGGATCGTCCCCTTCGACAAAGTAAGGTTTGTACCCATACCCAATGAATAGGCTTTCGAGTTCTCGATCGCTTAACCGTGCCAAAACGGTTGGGTTTGCAATCTTATAACCGTTGAGATGCAAGATCGGTAACACTGTTCCGTCACGAGTCGGATTGATAAATTTGTTTGAGTGCCAACTGGCCGCTAATGGCCCCGTTTCCGCTTCACCGTCACCGACCACACAGCACACGAGTAGATCAGGAT
>NZ_RAWI01001340.1 GCF_003612125.1 Corallococcus praedator | reverse complement strand
CACCATCAGCGTGACAAATGAAGGAGGCACCAGCACGCTGATCGGCGGCGACAAGTTCGTGATCGGTGTCGGCACCAAGCCGGCCAGGCCGTCCACCGTCGAGTTCGACGGCGAGACGATCGTGGACTCCGACCAGATCCTTGGCATGGGCAAGGTGCCGTCATCGATGGAGGTGGTCGGCGCCGGCGTGATCGGGATCGAGTACGCGTCGATGTTCGCCGCTCTCGGCACCAAGGTCACCGTGGTCGAGGCCCGCCCGTCGATGCTCAGCTTCTGCGACGACGAGATCGTCGGGGCGCTGCTCTATCAGCTGCGGGATCTGGCGGTGACGTTCCGGTTCTCCGAAACGGTGCGATCCGTCGAGAAGCATCCGGCGGGCACGCTGACCACGCTCGAGTC
>NZ_RAWI01001339.1 GCF_003612125.1 Corallococcus praedator | reverse complement strand
GTAGGCACCATTGCTGCTGCATTTTACCCTAATGACGTGATCGTGCGCATGAGTGACTTTAAATCGAATGAATATGCCAATCTTATAGGTGGCAAGGAGTTTGAACCAATCGAGGAAAATCCAATGATCGGCTTTAGGGGTGCATCACGCTATTACAACGAAAGGTATAAAGAGGCCTTTCAATTGGAATGCGAGGCCATTAAGGTGGTCAGAAATGAAATGGGTCTGGATAATGTAAAACTTATGATTCCTTTCTGCAGAACTGTGGAAGAAGGTAAAAAGGTCATCGAACTCATGAAATCATTTGGTCTCAAACAAGGAGAAAATGGCTTAGAAATTTATGTCATGGCGGAGATCCCCAGTAATATTATCCTAGCTGAGGAATTTGCCGAAATCTTC
>NZ_RAWI01001338.1 GCF_003612125.1 Corallococcus praedator | reverse complement strand
CACCGTGATCTTCCTTATGCCTTCGGGACCAGCAGCGTCGCCGGCCGCCGCTCGCGCGCCGTCTTGAACAGCGAATAGGTCTGGCCGACGATCTCGCTGACTCCGGCGATCGACGCCATGAACGTCTCGAGCTCGGGGGTCTTGGTCGCCTCGACCAGCCGCACCTGCGCCGACGGGTCGGGGCCTTCGAAGCGGACGTAGAATAGCGGCTCGCCACGCTTGAGGATCAGGTCCTTGGTCGTGTCGTGCCATTCGAACGCCCACATCAGCGCGCGCGGCCAGATGTCGATCGGGAAGCGCCCGCTGATCTGCACGCCCGGCCGCCGGTCAGCGGTATAGTGGAAGATCGGCGGATATTGATTGATGTAGAGCGGGTCGTCCGACACGAAGACATAGGAC
>NZ_RAWI01000133.1 GCF_003612125.1 Corallococcus praedator | reverse complement strand
GAGCAGCATGGCCCCGGCCCACGCCCCCCCCACCGCAGAGCCGCCGTCCGGTCCGATCCCGGGTCGTGCCCGGCTCCAAGGCGGCGGACTCAATCGTGACCGCGAGGTCCTCCCTCATCCCGTGCGCTGCAAGCGGCGCTTGTACTTCTCACCCCAGTCGCGCAATCCCAACAGCACCGGCTCCAGGGAGCGGCCGAAGGGGGTGAGCTCGTATTCCACGCGCGGCGGCACCTCGGCGTAGACAGTGCGCTTCACCAGCCCGTCCTCCTCGAGTTCGCGCAGTTGCAGGGTCAGCATGCGCTGGCTGCAGTTCGGCAACCGCTTGCGCAGCTCGCCGAAGCGGTGCGTGCCGTGCAGCAACCAGTACAGCACCACGCCCTTCCACCGCCCGCCGATGACGCCGAGGGACGATTCCACCGCGCAGTTCGTCTTCGAGTCGTCGTCGCGCTTGCGAGTCATGGTTACCTCTTTGTGCGTACTGCCCAAACTTGTGCGTACTTGCGAAGAAATAACCGGAATCGTACCTCTGTGCCATGAAGACCTTGATTGTCTACGCCCACCCCGAACCGCGGTCGCTCAATGGCGCGCTGAAGGACCTCGCGGTGCGCCACCTGAGTGCCCAGGGCCATGAGGTTCGCGTCCCGGACCTGTACGCCATGGGCTGGAAGGCGAATGCCGACGGGGCGGATTTCCTGGACCACGATGCCGGGGAGCGGCTGTTCTATGAGCGGGCGTCGAAGACCGCCTTCACCCACGGCTCGCAAAGCCCGGACATCGTCGCCGAGCAGGAGAAGCTGCTCTGGGCCGACGCCGTGCTCTTCCAGTTCCCGATGTGGTGGTTCTCGATGCCGGCGATCCTCAAGGGCTGGGTGGACCGCGTCTTCGCCTTCGGTTTCGCCTATGGCGTCGGAGTGCACGAGGGCGAACGCTGGGGCGACCGTTACGGCGAGGGCTCGCTGATGGGCCGCCGCGCCATGCTCTCCGTGACGATTGGCGGACGCGCGCCGCACTACTCCGACCGCGGCGTCAACGGGGCCCTGGATGACGTCCTCTTCCCCATCCAGCACGGGGTGCTCTTCTATCCCGGGATGGACGTCCTGCCGCCGTTCACGGCCTACCAGTCCGACCGCCTGAAAGCAGAGCAGTGGTCATCCATCGCGGAGGCGTTCAAGGCGCGACTGGACGGCCTGTTCACGGACGACCCGCTCCCGTTCCGCAGGCAGAACGGCGGGCACTACGATGCACAGCAGGTGCTCAAGCCCGACCTCGGCCAGGGCACCTCCGGCACACGCATCCACCTGGTCCAACGGGGCGAGCCGGAACAACTGCCGGTCCCCGCGCCCTCCCGCCCGGAGCCCTGAGTCCCTCAGCTGAAGACCGTGGTCAGGTTCAGCGGACCGGCGGGGACGCCGACATCGCGACCCGCCGGATCATCCGAAGGCGTCTGCCAGGCATTGGCCTCCGTCACGGTGTGACCATTGGCCTCGTTGGAGATGGACATCTTGCCATTGTGGCCCGCGGGGCTGATCTGGCTGGTGTCATAGCCGCTCCAACCCGTGCCGGCGTTCGCGAACGTCGCCTCGCCCCAGGTCTGACCGGAGTTCGCGCCGGGCTTCGACGAGCCGTCCTTCGAGACAGCCCACGCCACGCTGCTGTTGGTGTCGAACGCCACGACCTTCGACTCGCCGGGCTGCAACGTGAACGTCTTCGGGGTGCTCTTGTCGAAGTGCTGCCCGTCGTTCGGGCCGCCCTTCTCCCCCGTCTTGTTCCAGAGCGTCACGGTCTGCGGCTGGTTCGTCTTGTTGGCGAACGTGTTCGTGTACTTGTAGTCACCCTTCTTGCTCGGATCGATGACCAGCATGTTGCTGTTGTAGGGCGAGCCGACGTTGTTTTTCGCCAACCACGGCTCACTCGCGCTCACCTGTTCGGTGGAGCCGGCGGACGGAGCGCCGAACCCGGGGCCCGCGTCGCTGGTGCGGTTGGAGTGCATCGGATCCACCGCGCCGCTGGCCTTGCTCGCGACGGGCGCCGCCCCCTGGGCCTGGGCCGCCGGGGCCACGCCGTCCACCCCATCCTCCAGGCTGGGCGCGAGCTCGTGCGCCCCAAGGCCCAGGTCATCGCCCTGCCCGCCCGACGCCTGCGTCTCCAGCGCCTTCACCAACTGCATGATCCCGCCCAGCAGCTGCGATACCTGCTCCTGCGCCTTCCCGATGCCACCCGGCGGGCTTACGCCCTGGTCGAAGGAGTCGGTCATGAACATCTGGCGCAGGTCGTTGCGCGGCTGCGGCGCCTGGGTGCTCTTCACGCTCTCGGCCGGGGAGGTGACCGGCTTGAGGTTGGAGATGCTCGAAGGGGGAGTGGAGAGCGACGAGCGGTTGAGGAGCGAGATGGACATTTCAGACTCAGGGTGGCCGGAGGGGGTGGCAAGCCTTGGAAGGAACACAGGGACGTAGAGCAGGACGCATGCCAGCGTCCTCCCCCCGCCGCCCGTCAGGGCCTGGCCGGTCCTCCGCTCGGAAGATCAGGCACTTGAGCTGAGCGCTCCCCGCTCCCAGCCTCGAGTGAAGCGATGACGGCATCCACCACCTGATGACCCCGGTCACCAGGGTGTGCGCGCGCCGCTCCGCCGCGTCAGGGCGCCCGGCTCAGCCGGTCCACCTGGGTCAGCAGATACGGCATGCGCGAGGCGCCGTGCATCCGCCGGATGTGCTCCGCGGCGGTCGCGGTCTCCATCCCGATGGCGGTGATGAGCAGGGGCCGCAGGCTCTGGCCACGCACGATGGGCAGGGCCGGGCCGGTGGTGACATAGGGCGTCTTGGCCACGCCGATGACGGGCACCGCGCGGCAGAGGGCCTCGTACAGGTGGGCCCCCAGGCCCGGCTTGTCCGCCCCGAGCCACACGTAGCCATCCACGATGATGGCCTCCAGCGGCTCCTGCACCCCGGCGAGCACGCGCAGCAGGTGCGGCAGCTCGCGGCGGTAGAACTGGCCGGGCTCGTAGGGGGCCGCGACGGGGCCTCGCTCCACCAGGTGCGCGGCCTCCTTGGCGTCCGTCCAGCCACGGAAGAGGACACACGCGGCCACGGTGACGTCAGGCCGGTAGTCCACATCCACGCAGGCGAGCATCCGGTCCTCCTCGGGGTTGCACCCGGTCCTCCGGGCTGACGCGACACCTGCCCGGGGCCCAGGGTAGGCCATGCGCCCCGGCCCCGCGAGGCCGGCCGTCACCGCCAGCTCCCTCGCGCCCTCACGGGGCCGTGGACTTCGCCCTGACGGGCGCGGCCTCCTTCGTCGGGAAGCCGCGCTCCCGCAGCAGCGCGCCCAGGCTCGCGTCCCGGCCCCGGAAGGCGCGGTAGCCCTCGAACGGATCCACGGTGTTGCCCACGGAGAACACATTCGCGCGCAGCCTCGCCGCCACCTTCGCATCGTAGGGGCCTCCCGCCTCCGTGAAGGCCTCGAAGGCGTCCGCGGCCAGCATGTCCGCCCACAGGTAGCGGTAGTAGCCCGCCGCGTACGCGTCGCTCGCGAAGACATGTCCGAAGTGGGGCATCCGGAAGCGCATGCCCACGGCCTCCGGGGCGCCGAGCCGCCGCAGCGTGTCCCGCTCGAACGCGTCCGGATCCACGGGCCTGCTTCCCTCCAGGTGCAGCTTCATCTCCACCAGCGCCGAGGTCAGGTAGTCCACCGTGTAGAAGGCCTAGTTGAAGGTCGCCGCCTTGCGCAGCTTCGCCACGAGCGCCGCCGGCATCGGCTGGCCCGTCTGGTGATGCAGCGCGAAGCGGCCCAGCACCTCGGGCGTCCCGAGCCAGTGCTCCATCAGCTTCGAGGGAAACTCGGCGTAGTCCGTCACCACGCGGCCTCCGGAGACCGACGGATACGCCACGTTCGAACCCAGCACGTGCAACGCATGTCCGAACTCGTGGAAGAGCGTCTGGGCGTCGCGCCAGCCGAGCAACGCGGGCTCCCCGGGAGCCGGTTTCACGAAGGGCGTGTTGTTGGAGACGATGGCGGTCACCTCCCGCCGGTAGCGCGCCATCCCCTCCTCCAGCGCCGGCTGGAACTGCTCGACCTTCACCTTGTCGAAGGGAGGCACCCCACCGTGCGGCCCGGCAAGCCCCGGATGACCTCCCTCGACCGAATTGATCGCGCCATTCTGGCCGCGCTCCAGAACAATGCGCGGTTGTCCAACAAGGAACTCGCCGCGCAGGTGGGGCTCGCGCCCTCGTCGTGCCTCACGCGCGTGCGGAAGCTGGAGTCGGAAGGCGTCATCAAGGGCTATGGCGCGGAGCTGGATGCACGCTCCCTCGGGCTCGGGCTCCAGGCCCTCATCGCGGTGCAGCTCCGGCTCCACGTGGGCGAGGCCTTCGGCAACATCGGCGACCACCTGCGGTCGCTGCCGGAGACGGTGGCCGTCTACTGCCTGGGAGGCACCACGGACTTCCTCGTGCACGTGGTGTGTCGGGACACCGAGCACCTCCGGGTCCTGACGATCCGCTCCTTCACCAGCCGCCCCGAGGTGAGCCGCATCGAGACCTCGCTGGTCTTCTCCTTCACCCGCTCCGGGTTGCCGGTCGCCCCCGAGGAGCCCTGAAACCAGACGCGAACGCGGGCCGCGCCCGCTGAAACCCATACACGCCAGCAGGGGCGCTTGCCCCCGGCCGCCTGTCCGCCCGGGAATGCTCCGAAGCGGGCCCGGGGAGCGCTCCCGCCACGGGATCGTCACGTCTCCCCGGGACAATCCACCGAGTTGGGCACCCGCACGGTTCGGCTACGACAAAAAACGGATTTTCAAGAGCGTAAACACCGGGGGTTTCGGCTACAGGGCGGAACAATCCCTGACACGGCCGCGCGACCCACCGCGCTCGAGTGCCCACGATGCATGCACCGCTCCCTGCCCCCTCCCACGAAGTGACCGATTCCCCCTCGCGTCCGGTCGGCCGCCTCAAGCGGTGGGTCATCGGCGTCCTGCTCCTGCTCGGGATCTTCGCGCTGCTCGTCGGCGTCAAGGGCGCGCAGATCGTCGCGATGATCCAGGCGGGTGAAACCTTTGTGCCGCCTCCCGAGTCCGTCACGTCGGCCAAGGCGGAGTCCTTCGGCTGGCAGGCGACCCAGGGCGCGGTCGGCACGGTGCTCGCGCTGCGCGGCGTGACGCTGAGCGCCGAACTGCCGGGCGTCGTCAGCGACATCCGCTTCGAGAACGGCGCGTCGGTGAAGAAGGGCCAGGTGCTCGTCCAGCTCGACGCCTCCAGCGAGCGGGCCCAGCTGACCGGTGCGGAGGCGGACGCGCAGCTCGCGCGGCTGACCCGCGACCGCGTGGAGAAGCTCCACTCCCAGGGCGCCAACACCCAGTCGGAGCTGGACGCCGTCCGGACGCGGGCGGTCCAGGCCGAGGCCACGGTGGCCCACCTGCAGACCCTCATCGCGAAGAAGACCATCCGCGCGCCCTTCGAGGGCCGCATCGGCATCCGGCAGGTGGAGCTGGGGCAGCTCGTCTCCCCGGGCAACCCCATCGCCTCCCTGCAGTCCATCACCCCCGCCATCGTGGAGTTCCTGCTCCCCCAGCAGGCGCTGGCCCGCGTGAAGCAGGGGCAGAAGGTGCGCCTGGGCGTGGACGTCTTCCCCGGCAACTCGTGGGAGGGCGAGCTCACCACCATCAACCCGGAGGTGGAGCTGTCTTCGCGCAGCGTGCGCATGCGCGCCACCGTGCCCAACGCGGACGGGCGGCTTCTGCCGGGGATGTTCGCCACCGTGGAGGTGCTCGCGGAGGCCAGCCACCCCGTGGTGGCCATTCCCGCCACCGCGGTGCTCTTCGCCCCCTACGGCGATTCGGTGTTCACCCTCTCCGAGGGCAAGGACGCCGCGGGCAAGGCGGCCCTCCTGGCGCGGCAGCAGTTCGTGCGGCTGGGTGAGCGCCGGGGAGACTTCGTCGAGGTGACGTCGGGCCTGACGGCCGGGCAGACCGTGGTCAGCAGCGGCGTCTTCAAGCTGAAGAACGGCGCGGCCGTCGTCCTCAACAACGCGCTGGCGCCGCCCGTCGAGGCCGCGCCCCAGCCCGTGAACCCGTAGGGCAGAGGAAGGCGAATCCATGAACTTCACCGCCCTTTTCATCCGCCGCCCCGTCGTGGCGCTGGTGGTCAACCTCCTCATCATCATCGCGGGCCTGCAGGCCCTGCGCTCGCTCAACGTGCGGCAGTACCCGCGCAGCGAGAACGCCGACATCACGGTGACGACGGCCTACGTCGGCGCCAACGCGGAGCTGGTCCGCGGCTTCATCACCACCCCGCTGGAGCGCGTCATCGCGGCCGCGGACGGCATTGACTACGTCGAGTCCCAGAGCCTGCAGGGCGTCTCCATCATCCGCGCCCGGCTCAAGCTCAACTACGACTCCAACCGCGCCTTGAGTGAGATCAGCTCCAAGGTCGATCAGGTGCGCGGCGACCTGCCTCCCGAGGCCCAGGTCCCCGTGATGGGCATCGAGTCCGCGGACAGCCAGTTCGCCGTCGCCTATCTCGACTTCACCTCCGACTTCCTCCAGCAGAACGAGCTGTCCGACTACCTGGTGCGGGTGGTGCAGCCTCGGCTGTCCTCGGTGGAGGGCGTGCAGCGCGCGGACATCCTCGGGGCGCGCACGTTCGCGATGCGGGTGTGGATGAAGCCGGAGCGGATGGCCGCGCTCAACGTCAGCCCCTCGCAGGTCCGGCAGGCGCTCGCCGCCAACAACTCGCTGGCCGCCGTGGGCCAGACCAAGGGTTCGCTCGTCCAGGTGAACCTCACGGCGAACACCAGCCTGCGCTCGGTGGATGAGTTCCGGCAGCTCATCGTGCGGCGGGACGGTGGCGCGGTGGTGCGGCTGTCGGACATCGCGGACGTGGTGCTCGGCGCCGAGGACTACGACACCGACGTCACCATCAATGGGAAGACGGCGGTCTTCATCGGCATCTGGTCGCTTCCCAATGCCAACTCGCTGGAGGTCATGCAGCGCATCCGCGATGAGATGGTCTCGCTGAAGCGGGAGATGCCGGAGCAGATCAAGGCCGGCATCGCCTTCGACGGGACGGAGTACATCCAGAACGCCATCGACGAGGTGGTGCGCACCCTGGCGGAGACGCTGCTCATCGTCGTGGTGGTCATCTTCCTGTTCCTGGGCTCCGTGCGCTCCATCCTGGTGCCGGTGGTGGCCATCCCGGTGTCACTCATTGGCACCGTGTTCCTGATGCAGATGTTCGGCTTCACGGTGAACCTGCTCACCCTGCTCGCGGTGGTGTTGTCGGTAGGCCTGGTCGTGGACGACGCCATCGTCGTGGTGGAGAACGTGGAGCGCCACCTGCGCGAAGGGCTGCGCCCGGTGGACGCCGCCCTCAAGAGCGCGCGGGAGCTGGTGGGCCCCATCATCGCGATGACCCTCACGCTCGCCGCGGTCTACGCGCCCATCGCCTTCCAGGGAGGGCTCACGGGCTCGCTGTTCCGGGAGTTCGCGCTCACACTGGCCGGGGCCGTGGCCCTGTCGGGCGTGGTGGCCTTGACGCTCTCGCCGATGATGTCCGCCTCGCTCCTGCGGGCGGGCCATGAGGACAAGGGCCTCGCCGGGGTCGTCAACCGCTCCTTCGAACGCCTGCGCGCCGGGTACGCCCGCACGCTGGACCGCTCGCTGGAGATCCGGGGACCGGTCTACGCCGCGTGGGTGGTGCTGAGCCTGCTCGCGCTCGTGATGTTCTCCCAGTCGCCGCGCGAGCTTGCGCCGACGGAGGACCAGGGCATCGTCTTCGGCATCGTCAGCACCCCGTCCAACTCCACGTTGGATCAGCTGGCGCCGTCCGTGAACGAGGTGAGCAAGACGCTCCTGGCGATGCCGGAGGCCGGGTTCATCTTCCAGGTCATGAGCCCGGGCAACGGGTTCTGGGGCCTGGGGCTGAAGCCGTGGGAGCAGCGCAAGCGCTCCGGGGCGCAGGTGCTGGCGGAGACGCAGGAGCGGGTGAATGTCCTCCCGGGCATCCAGACCTTCGCCATCCAGCCGGCCGCGCTGCCGGGTGGCGGCAACTTCCCGGTGGAGTTCGTCATCGCCTCCACGGCGGAGGCGGAGGAGCTGCTGGGCTTCGCGCAGCAGCTGCAGGAGAAGGCGACGCAGAGCGGGCTGTTCGCCTTCCCGCCGCTCATCGACGTGAAGATGGACCAGCCCCAGTCGGAGGTGGAGGTCGACCGCGAGAAGGTCGCGCAGCTGGGATTGAACCTGGGGAGCGTAGGACAGGACCTGGGCGCGGCGGTGGGCGGCAACTTCGTCAACCGGTTCAACATCGCCGGCCGCAGCTACAAGGTCATCCCGCAGGTCCTGCGGACCTCCCGGCTCAACCCCGAGCAGCTCAAGGACATCCACGTCACCGGTCCGGACGGCAAGCTCGTGCCGCTGTCGTCCATCGCGTCGCTCCGGGAGAAGGTGGCCCCCCGTTCGCTCAACCGCTTCCAGCAGCTCAACGCGGTGAAGCTGAGCGGCGTGGCCATCCGGCCGTTGGATGAGGCGCTCACCTACCTGGAGACGGAGGCCGCGCGCATCCTGCCCGCGGGCTACCGCATCGACTACACGGGCGAGTCCCGGCAGCTGCGCGTGGAGGGCAACACGTTCCTCCCGGCGTTCATGCTCGCGGTGGTGCTCATCTTCCTGGTGCTCGCGGCCCAGTTCAACAGCTTCCGGGATCCGCTCATCATCCTCGCCGGGTCGGTGCCCCTGGCGCTCTTCGGCGCGATGATGACCACGTTCCTGCGGATGCCGAACCCGACGATGCCGTACTTCACCGACAGCTTCACCACCACCCTCAACATCTACTCCCAGGTGGGGCTGGTGACGCTGGTGGGGCTCATCGCGAAGAACGGCATCCTCATCGTGGACTTCGCCAACCGGCTCCAGGATGAGGGCAAGACGAAGTTGGAGGCGGTGCGGGAAGCCTCCTCCGCGCGTCTGCGTCCCATCCTGATGACGACCGTGGCCACGGTCGCGGGCCACTTCCCGCTCGTGCTCGTGTCGGGACCGGGCGCGGCGGCGCGCAACAGCATCGGGCTCGTCCTGGTGACCGGCATGGCCCTGGGCACGCTCTTCACGCTCTACTTCGTGCCCGCCATCTACCTGCTCATCGCCCGGACGCGCACCGCGCCCGTCCGCGAGGAAGCCGGGCTGCTGGAAGCCCCGTGACGCCAGGGGCTCCACGCCCCTGGCCCCCGGTGGTCGCTCCGTCCTGGCGGGTGCGCGCGTCGCGCTGAGTCCTTCAGCGCGACGCACGTCCGCCCGCGGCTACTTCGCGGGCACGCACTTCGCCGCGCCGAGCGTGGACGCGAAGTAGGGCGTGTAGAGGTCCGGGGCGAGCGTGAAGTTGCAGGTATTCACGGCGTCCGGCGACAGGTTCTGGTGCGACTGCATGTAGCGCGCGACGTAGTCACGCACGCCGTCCGCGGAGGACCACAGCAGGCGGCCTTCCTTGAACATGCTGTACCCGCCTCCGCCACCGCCGCGGTAGTTGTTGACGGCGATGCGGAAGACCTGGTCATCCCGGACGTCCACGCCCTGGAAGCGCAGGTGCGTGAGCCGGGAGCCCGCGGGCTTCGTCAGGTCGTAGCCGTACTCGATGCGCGAGTAGAGGTCCCAGTTGTAGTCCGCGACGACGGGCATGGTGGCCTTCGCGTCCTCGGGCTTCGCGGGCAGGTTGGCCGCGTCCAACTGCTTGAAGTACAGCGTGTTCATCTCCAGCGCGCGCCGGAGGATGGAGCCGTTGATCTCCATCACGTACAGCGTGTTGTCGTAGATGTAGACGCTGTAGGCGTCGCGCAGGGTGACGTCCCCCTTCGGCAGCGCGACGTCATTGGAGAACAGGGCGGTCGCGGACAGGTCCACGGTGAAGCCGGCCTCCTCCGCGGCCTCCTCCTGCACGATGTTGAGCAGGTCCCCCAGGGCGCTGTCCACGTAGCGTCCGGCGAAGCCACCCGTGAAGGCCGCGGTGGTGCTGCCAATCTTCTGGTTCACGTAGGCCACCGTGGTGTCGTGGTAGGCCTGGGTGAGCTGCTTGACGGTGGCATCCTCCACCACCTTGTCGTCCACCGCGTGGAGCTGTGAGTCGTGGGATTCCACGCCCCAGCGCTCGCCGTTCCAGGTGACGTTGAGCTGCACGTTGGCCAGGTGGCTGCCCCAGCGGTTGGGCTGCGTGAGGAGGACCTCGCGGCCGTCCTGGTTCTTCAGCAGCATCTTCGGGATGGGCTGGTGGGTGTGGCCGGTGAGCAGCACGTCCACGTCCGCCACCTGCTGGGCGATCTGCACCGCCTCGTTCTCACCGGGGAGGTTGCCCCGGTCGGTCCACTTCGTGGCATCCGCGTAGTCCGCGAGCCATGACTCGGGGCTGCTCGCGCTGCCCACCGGCTGCTTGTCCGGACCGCTGTGGATGGCCACCACCACCACGTCCGCGCCGGCCTGCTTCATCTTCGGCACGTAGGTCTTCGCGGTCTCCAGCGGGTCGTCGAAGCGCAGCCCCGTGATGTTGTCCTTGCGCTCCCACGTCGCCACGCCCGGCGTCACCAGCCCGAGGATGCCGACCTTCACGTCGCACACCGTGGTCATCACGTACGGGGTGAAGGCCTCGGAGCCGTCCGCGCTCTTGCGCACGTTCGCGCCGAGGAGGGGAAAGTTCGCCTCGCTCTTGAACTTGTTGAGGACGTCCTGGCCGTAGTTGAACTCGTGGTTGCCCAGGGCCATGGCGGCATAGCCCAGCTCGTTCATGGCGGTGGCCATGGGGTGCTTGGGCGCGTTGTCCACGATGGCGTAGTAGGTGCCGAGCGGCGAGCCCTGGATGGTGTCACCGGTGTCGAAGAGCAGCGTGCAGTCCGGGTTCTTCTCCCGCTCCTGCTTGATGAGCGTGGCCACCCTGGCGAGGCCGCGCTTCGCGTCCGGCTTCCCGGTGAAGTAGTCCCAGGGGAAGATGTTCGTGTGCAGGTCGCTCGTCTGCAGCAGCGTCAGCGTGCGCGGCGAGGTGTCCGGCGGGGGCTGGGTGACGGGCGGCTTGTCGTCGGAGTCACAGGCGACGAACAGCGAGCAGGCGCCCGCCAGGGACAGGGTGCGCAGCGTGCGCGAGGAAACGGGGAAATGCATCAGGGACCTCCGTGAAGGGTGCTGCCGGGCTGCACTGCCCGGGACCGACCACCCTACCGTCTCCCTCCGACACGCTGCTGGATTCACTCGCGGCGTCATGCGCACCGCAGGACTCGCCCATTAGCGCGGCACCTCGCGGGCCACCGCTGTCAGGTGCCGGCGGATGACGGCGTCACAGGGCCCGCGGACGCTCCGGCGTCCCGACCGCGGCTGCTGACCCGAGGTCTCATCCCATCGCTCACGTCCCCCGGATTTTTCGTACCGGGTCAGATTCCGAGAAGGTCATGCAGCCGAAATTGAACCGGCTCCTGCGGGCGCTTGCCCGCGAGGGGCTCGACGTCACGTACGACGGCCGTGTCTACACCGTTCGACTCCTGGCGGATCCCCACGCCCCCGCCGCCGAAGTGCTCCTCCCACCGGACCTGCCCGTGGAGGGCAAGGCCTTCCAGCAGCTCGCCGCGCTCGCCGCGCTCCACCATCCGGACGGCGGTCGCGTGAAGCAGGTGCGCGCCACGCCGGACTTCCATCCGGGTGACTCCGGGGTGGCCATCGGCTCGGTGGTGCACACCGAGGGCATGGTGGTGCCCGGCGCGGTGGGCACGGACATCAACTGCGGCATGCGTCTGCATGTCGCGGACATCCCCGTGGACGCCTTCCTCGCCCGTCGCGACGCCTTCGTCGAGCGGATGAAGGGGCACTGCTTCTTCGGCACGCGGGACGTAGCCCAGGGCTCGCGCGCGCTGGAGGCCCTGCTGCGCGACGGCCTGCCGGGCTGGCTCCTGGAGACGCAGGAGAATCCCCTGGGCATGTCGGCCCGGGCGGACCTGGGCCAGTTGGACCGCGAGTCCGCGCGCGTCTACCTGGGGGGTGCGCTCGAAGGGGATCCGTCGTGGGCGCCCACCGGACTGCGGCGGGAGGGCGTGGTGCGCGACCCGGGGCTCGCCACCATCGGAGGTGGCAACCACTTCGTGGAGGTGCAGCGGGTGGAGGCGGTGGTGGACCGCGCGCGGGCCCGGGCCTGGGGCGTGCGCGAGGGACAGCTCGCGTTCATGGTGCACTCCGGCTCGCGCGACATGGGCAAGCACGTGGGACGCACGTGGCAGGAGCGGGTCCGGGCGGCGTGGCCCGCGAGCGCCCCCTTCCCGGAGAGCGGAATCTTCCCGCTCGTGGACCCGGAGAAGGTGCGCGAGTACCTGAAGGCCGAGGCGACAGCGGCCAACTACGCCTTCCTCAACCGGTTGCTCCTCGCGGAGCTGGTGCGGCACACGCTGCGCGAGCTGTTCGGGGACGTGGAGGCGCCGCTCGTCTACGACGTGCCGCACAACATCACCCTGCCCTGGGAGGGAGGGTGGCTGGCGCGCAAGGGCGCGTGCCCGGCGGAGGACGAACAGCCGGTCATCATCCCCGGCTCCATGGGGGCCGAGTCCTACCTGATGCGGGGACTGGGCAACGCGCGGGCCCTGGCGTCGGCGTCGCATGGGGCGGGACGGGCACGCTCGCGCTTCTCCATGTCGCGGGGCGGCGCGGAGCACCGTGAGGAGGCGCTGGGCCTCACCGGGGTGGACTGCATCGCGCTCCGCGCCGAACGCCGCATCGAGGAGGCGCCTGCGGCCTACAAGCCCATCGGCTCGGTGGTGGGCTCGCAGGTGGAGGCGGACATCGTGCGGGAGGTCGCGAGGCTGCGTCCCCTGATGACGTTCAAGGCGTGAGCTGAAGGCGCCGCCTCCACCCCACGCCGGGCCCCTGACGATTGGTTAGCCCTTGTGCTAAGTATCTGGCCATGATACTTAGCCAATCGGAACAGTATCAAGAGCAGCTGAACGGCATCTTCCAGGCGCTCGCAGACCCCACCCGCCGCGCCGTCCTGGCACGGCTGGGCCGGGGCCCCGCGAGCATCAGCGACCTGGCGAAGCCCTTCGACATGGCTTTGCCCTCCTTCATGAAACACATCCATCTGCTTGAGGGCAGTGGATTGATCCGGACGCACAAGGAAGGCCGCGTCCGGACCTGTGCGCTGGAAAAGAAGCCGTTCGCCGCGGTCGAGACGTGGCTGTCCGCCCAACGCGTCATCTGGGAAGGCCGCACCGACAGGCTCGAGCAGTTCGTCACCGCCTCCCAAGACAAGGAAGAATCCAGATGAGCCCTTCTCCCAATCCCGAACTCGACCTGACGATTTCACGGATCATCAAGGCGCCCCGGTCCGTCGTCTGGAAGGCCTGGACGACGCCCGCGAGCTTCGAGCAGTGGTGGGTGCCCGCGCCGGCCCGCTGCAAGGTGTTGCGGATGGACCTCCGTGCCGGCGGCGCCCTGGTGACCCACTTCAGCGAGGACGGCGGTGACTTCATGCCGCACATGACGGGGTGCTTCCTCGCCGTCGACGCGCTCGAACGGCTCGTCTTCACCAACGCCCTGGTGGGGGGATGGCGGCCGGCCGAACAACCCTTCCTGTTCATGACGGCGAGCATCACGCTGAAGGACCACCCCCAGGGCACCGACTACGCCGTCCACGTGATGCACAGGACCCCCGCCGACAAGGACAAGCACCAGGAGCTGGGCTTCTTCGAGGGCTGGGGCACCGTCACGGAGCAGCTCGCCGCCCTCGCCGAGCGCCTGACCTAGGAAGTCCAGGCTTGAGCGGCGTGGCCGCAGCCCCTTCTCGCGGGTGGAGAGTTCACGGCTCTTGTGGGGAAATGAAAGTCCCAGGAAACTTCGGCCCACATGCCCCGACAATTTCTTCAAGAACCACCTACCGGGGGCGGCCGCCGCCCCGAGCGAGAAAAACCATGTTCAAGGTCAAGAGCAACCACACGTTCCTGAATCCCTCGCGCAAGCAGATTGATTCGACGACGCAGGGCAAGAAGAGCGACTACGCCCAGCAGGTCAGTGGCGTGAACCAGCTCCTCGACAAGAACGGCATCGGCATCTCCGACCGCTCCCGCAACAGCGTCCTGGACAACGTCGTCAAGGTGGAGCGCGGAGAGCGCAGCGAGGTCAACGCGCACCAGCGCGAGGCCCTGAACTTCGGCCGCGACGCCTTCCAGAGCGCGAAGCAGGGCCACGTGAAGCAGGCCCTCGTCGAGGCCTTCGGCTCCGGGCTCAACGCGGCGGGCTCCGTGTTCAAGTCCACGTACACGCAGACGCCGCACGAGAAGCAGGGCATCGCCCCCTGGTAACCCACGGCACGTGCAGTCCTCCCGCGTGAGCCGCGCCTGGCATTGAAGTCCGTCGAGGCGTGGCCACCCGGCATACCTCCGCGAAGCGACTCGAAGCCCTCCGAACCCGCACCCGGGCATGGAGGGCTTCGTCCGTGTCCACCCTCACGCCCCCAGGACCGCGCGCCGGACAAGCCCGCGCAGGTATTGCGCCGCGGGGTCGGCATGGGTGCGCTCATGCCAGCACAGCGCGAGCTTGACGGTGTGCGCGGGGAACGGAGCGTTGACGGCGCGCACCCCCAGACGTGTGCCCTGCGCTGCGACGAGCGACTCCGGCAGCGTCGCGACGAAGTCGGTCGTGGCCACGACCGCAGCAGCGGCCGTGAATGAAGGCACCGTCACCGCGACCTCGCGGCGGATGCCCGCGCGCGCGTACGCAGCACCGACGAGATCACGAAAGGCCTTGCCCGGAACCATCTCCACGCCGACATGCCGGAGCGTGCCGAGCACGCGCGCGGTCATGCGTGCGCCAGGCGCGGGATGGCCCCCCCGGGCCACGAGGACGGTGCGTTCCTCCAGCAACGGCTCGAAGTGCAGGCCCGTGCCCCGTCCGGCGAGGCCGATGTGCAGATCAATCCGGGACGACGCCAGGTCGCCGAGTGAAACGAGCGAGTCGATGCCGACCACCGAGAGGCGCGCCCTGGGCATCTCCGCGGTCATCAGCGCGACGATGCGTGGCACCCAGGTGAGCTGTCCCGCATCCGCGACGGCGAGGGTGAAGGCACGCGTGCAGCCCGTCGGATCGAACGGAACCTCGTGAATCGCGAGCTCCAGTTCACGCAAGCCGCGCGCGATGGCGGGCGCGAGCGCGAGCGCCCGAGGCGTGGGGACGATGCCGCGGCCCTTGCGCGTCACGAGCGGGTCCCCCAGCACGGAGCGAAGGCGGGCCAGGCCGTTGCTGACCGCGGAGGGCGTGACGTGGAGCCGGCTGGCCGCGCGCGCCACGCTGCCCTCGGTGAGCACGGTGTGGAGCACCAGGAGGAGATTGAGGTCCAGGGCGGTGATGGAATTGCTCACGGTTCGTGAGGTTAGCCCTCACGAACCATCACTACCAGGGAGGGTTCGACGAACCCATCATGCGGGCATGCACAGGTTGCTCGGCGGGCTCATCGCGGGTGCGCTCCTCGCGTGCCACTCCCCCACCCTCCTTCCTTCACGGAGCACTCCCATGTCCACGGCGCATCAACTCCAGGTCCTCGACTCGTTCATCGCATACCGTGAATCCGGAACCGGCTCGCCCATCGTGTTCCTGCACGGCAACCCCACGTCCTCGCACGTGTGGCGCAACGTGATTCCACGGCTCGCCGACCGCGGCCGGTGCCTCGCGCCCGACCTCATCGGCATGGGGCATTCAGGCAAGCCCGACATCCCCTATCGCTTCGCGGATCACGCGCGCTACCTGGATGCGTGGTTCGCCGCGCTCGACCTGCGCGACGTCGTGCTCGTGGGCTACGACTGGGGAGGAGTCCTCGCCCTCGACTGGGCGCGGCGGCACCCGGACCGCGTGCGCGGCGTGGTCGTGTTCGAGACGTTCCTCCGGCCCATGCACTGGAGCGACTGGCCTCCACAGGGCGAGCAGCTGTTCCGCGCGCTGCGCACGCCAGGGACCGGCGAGAAGCTGGTGCTCGAGCAGAACGCGTTCCTGGCGCGGTCGCTCGCGAACGGCGTCCTGAGCGGGCTGTCGGAGAGCGACCGGGAGGTCTATTACGCCCCCTACCCGGACGCGGCCTCGCGCCTGCCGGTGCTGCAGTGGCCTCGGGAGATTCCCATTGACGGAGCGCCCGCCGACGTCGCCGCGGTCATCGAGGCCTACGACGCGTGGCTTACACGCACGCCCGCGAAGCCCGCGCTCCTGCTGACGTTCGGTGACACCGGGCTCAGCGCACCGAAGATCGTCGAGTGGGCACGAAGCACGCTCCCGGCGCTCGAAGTCGTCCCACTCGCCCGCGCGGGACACCATGCGCCGGAAGACGCACCCGAGGAGATCGCACACGCCATCCGCGCCTGGCTCGTTCGCCACGCACTGTGAGCGCCGGGCTTCGACCTGACGTAGAAAGGGGGCATGGCCAATGCCCCCGACAGCATCCTGCTCTCCGCCGCGACGGTGGAGAGCGGCGAAGGTCTCACCCAGCACATCCGCACCGGACACCACCAGTTCACCGCCGATGAACCGGTGGCACGCGGCGGCGCGGACCAGGGCCCCGCGCCGTACCAGCTCCTGCTGGGCTCGCTCGGCGCATGCACGGCCATCACGCTCAAGATGTACGCGGAGAAGAAGAAGTGGGACCTGGGCAAGCTCGTCGTGCGCCTCAAGCTGATTCGCGAGCCCGCGGGTGAGCGCGTCGAGCGGGTCCTCGACTGCGCGGACACCGTGACGCCGGAGCAGCGCGCCCGCCTGCTCGAAATCTCCGCGAAGACGCCCGTCACGCTGACGCTGTCACGGGCCCTGCACATCGACACGCGCTTCGCGTCCACGGAGCCCTCGGGCTCCGCGGTCCCCACACAAGGATAGGTGCCGCCGGGCCCCACGGGCCCGGCGAGCACGGGCCTCCAACCGCCGCCCTCAGGGCGCGGACTGCGCCGACACGCCGTCCTTGCCCATGGCCACCAGCTCCTCGCGCCGCAACAACAGACGCGCGTTGCTGTTGGGCAGGATGCGCACCTGGAAGCGGCGCTGGGCCATGTCGTTGGCCGTGAAGACACCCCGGTCGCTCACGAGCAGCAGGGCCGTGGGCACCACGTACCGCGCGGAGTTGTTGCCGTAGTAGTGCACCACCACGTGGTACGGCCCCGGCGCCGCCTTGCGCGCGTGGTACAGCTCCGGCCCCAGGCCGTCCGTGATGTCCCAGAACAGCTTCCCGCCCAGCCGCGTCTCCTTGTGCTGGTAGAAGCACTTCTCCCCGTTCGGCTCGATGACCCACAGGTCGATGTCCGTGCTGTCCGAGTTCCAGTGCGTGGTGAGCTGGTAGTCGATGGCCTTCGCACTGGTGAACCCCGACACCCCGCGAGCCCCTGACAGCTCGGAGCGGCGCGCCCGCAGCACGGCGACCGTCTCCTTGAGCTGCGTCTGCCGCTCCAACCCCGCCAGCAGCCGCGCGTAGTGGAAGGCCGCCACCGTCCGGACCTCGGAGCCATGCCGCTTCCAGGAGCGCGCCAGCACGATTTCGTAGTTCCGGGCCGCTTCCGAATAGCGCCCCGCCGCGTCCAGCGCGAGCGCCTCCTCCAGGAACGCCTGCGCCTCGAAGGGACGGCTGAGCCGCACGTGTTCGAACAGCTCCGCCGCCGCCGGGTACTGCCCCAGCGCCAGCAGGCCGTACCCCACCAGCCGCAGCGCCTCCGCGTCCTGCGAGCGCAGCTCCACCGGCGAGGACAGCGCCCGCACCGCGCCCCACGTGTCCCCCGAGAAGGCGCGCCTCCGGGCCACCGCCTCGTAGATCATCACGTCGTCCCGGTTCGCCCGCCGTGCGTTGCGATAGGTCAACTCGGCCTGGAGCCGCTCATCCCCGCCCGCGTAGGGCGCATCCCGCAGCGGCTGACGCTTGAGCAGCGGCGTGAGCACCGCCTTCTGTTCAGCCAGCCGGGCCACCACCGCGCGGCCACTCTCGGGCACCTCGTCCAGCGCGATGCCCAGCAGCTTGTCCCGGCGCTGGTCCTCTTCCCGGCGCCGCAGCGACTCCAGGTTCTGCAGGTCCACCTGTTCGTCGCGGACGGCATAGGACTGGTAGTCCCCCTCCGACTCCAGCACGAGCATGGACGCGCGGGCGTTGGCCAGCCGGTAGTGCTGGCTGAGCGCCACCACCATCCGGTCCAACCGCTCGTCGTCCAGGGACACCAGCTGCGACACGAAGAGCTCCGCCCAGGCCCGGGGCGCGAACGCGCTCTCCTCGTCACGCGGCAGGGGAATGCGCAGCGTGCGCTCGGGCCCGGTGCCCGCCTGGGTCACCACCTCCAGCGCCGCGTCCCCCTTGCCCGGCAGCCGCCCCGCCACCTGCAGCTCCTGCCCGGGGAACACGAGGCGCGGCCTGCCCGCCACCACCAGGTCCTTCACGTCCGTGCCCACCACGGACACGCGCGACAGCATCACCGACGCCGCGCGGTGCGCCTTCGCCGCGGAGTCCACCTCCGCCGCGGACAGGACGCTCACAACGCGGCCCCCGCTGGAGCGCGCCAGCGCGTCGAAGAGCTCCGTGTTCACCGCGGCCTCGCCGAAGCGGTACGTCACCCAGCGCAGCGACTCCACGCTGGGGTGCCGGGAGAGCAGCGCGTCCACGCGGCTCTGTCCCCAGGTGATGTTGCCGTCGGAGAGCAGGAAGGCCGTCACGCGCTCACCGGACGCAGCGGGCTTGAGCCACTCGCGTCCGGCCTGGTCCAGTTCCTCCAGCGCGCCGTCCACGTGCGAGGCACCCTCCAGGTAGATGCGCTCCAATTCCGCGAAGCTCTCCTGGCGGTGCTTCGCGTCGTTCGCGCGGAAGCCCGGCCCGTGCAGCCAGCGGGGGCGCACGTCGAAGAGGAGCACCGCGTACTCCTTCAGCGTCGGGTCCTTCTCCAGCAATGCGCGCAGCGTGGCCGCCTGGATGGCCCAGGCGTTGCCGTCCTCGGAGGACAGGGAGGTGTCCACCACCAGCACCGCGCGGCCCGTGGGAGCGCCCTCCTCCCCCGACGTGAGCCGGGTGGGCAGCCGCACGCGCGCGTGGAAGGCATGACCGGGAAGGCCCGCGACGTCCCCGCCCACGAGGACATCCGCGTCCTCGTGACGCGGCTTCAGGGCCACCGACAGCGCCCCGTCTCCCGCCAGCTTCGGGAAGTCGTAGACCTGCCAGGCGTCGACCTTGCGGGCCTTCGCGCCCGGCTCCGGCTGCACCGTGATCTCCGGCGCCTGTCGCGCATCCACATGGACGCGCGCGGTGACGCGCACCTGCGGGCCCGCGCCCGGAGGCAGCGGCCACGTGTAGCGCAGGCGCTGTCCGTCGAAGAGGAGCGTCTGCTCATACGCGATGACGACGCGCTTGAGGGACTTCGGCGGCAGCGGGAAGACGCGCGCGCTGAAGGTGGACGCGCCGGACCATTCAAGCAACGCGGGATCCACGTTGCGACGCACCACGTCCTCGTACACCTCCCGCGCGCGCTTCTGTTCCACGACGCGGGCCTCCTGGATGTTGCCCCAGGAGCGCTTCGCCCCTTGCGGCGCGGGCGGCGCGGAGGCGGTGAGCAGCGCGGAGTCCGTGGAGTTGTCGCCCAGCGGCGGCAGCAGCTCCGACGACTGGAAGAGCGACGGCGTGTCCACCGTCACCGCCCCCGAGTACAGCGCGAACCCGGCCACCGTCGCGCCTCCGGGCAGCGGGTAGTAGAACGTGCCCTCCAGGTTGCGGCCGGTGTCGTTCTCGAAGAGGTGGTCCACCACCGTCCGCGCGCGCGACCCCTGGATGTACGTGACGACACGGATGGCGCGCGCCTTGAGCGGCTGGTAGCGACCGTCGTCGCTCATCACCAGCACCTTGGCGGCACGCGGCGCGGACTCCACGCGAGGAAGCACCGGCGTGGGGGCAGCCTTTTCGGCGACCGCCTTCTTCGCGGGCTCCGCCCGTTCGTATTCACCGTCGTCCCTGGGGGAGGGGCCAGCGAGCGCCTCGCTCCCTCCGCCTCGCCCACCCTTGATGATCTGGATGATCTCCCGGCGCTTCTGCTCCAGCACGCGGGCCTCGGACGGGGCCGGTGCAGAGGGCGGCGGCGCACCCGCCGAGGCCCCGCTGCCGAGCTGACCGCCGACGACACCGCCAATCACGCCCCCAGCGACGCTGCCTTCCAGCCTGTCGGGTTCGGGCTCGCGAACCGCGGGCGCGGGACGCTCGGACCGGGACGGTCGGTTCTCGGGCATCGCGCGTCGCGGCGGGGGCGGGGGCGGCACCTGCCGGAGCATGGCCGCGTCCTCCCCCAGCCCGGGTGCATCCTCGTAGGCAGCCCCCGAGGACGGCGGGGCGGCCGTTGGCACCGCCATGGCGACGTCGCTGGGGTCCTCGGCCTGGCGGCCGTGGGGGTCCGAGAGCGCCAACAGCTCCTGCTCGGAGAGCACCTTCGGGTCCGCCACGGAGTCGCGCAGCGCCGCGAGGTCCACCTCGCCCGTGTCCGGCTGTCCCGCCGCGGTGACGGGCGCCACCAGTCCCGCCTGGGCGAAGGGCGCGGGCGCCGGGCCCGGAGCGGGGGGCGCCGAGGCGGACTTCGGCGCGGTGGGCGTCGCCGGATTGGACGCAGGAGCTTCGGAGTCCCGCTTGCAACCCGAGGCGAGAAACCCCGTCAGCAGCAGGAGCGTGGCGGTGCGGAGCAATTGCATGGAGGGGACGCTAGCCCATCTGTTCCGGGCCGGCGCACCACGGCCAGGACATGGCCGAGCCATGACCCGACGATGACGAAGCCCCTGGCCCATGACCCGGTGCGCCACCGCGCCAGGTTCAACGTCCTTCCAGTCGCTCCATTGCCAGACGCTCACGCTGGAAAAACACGGAGAGCGCAGTTTACAGAAATCGGCGGTCGCGCTCCCCGTAGACTCCGGGGCACCAACAAGCGCGGGTGCGCGGGAAGTCTTGGGAGACGGCAGGTGGCTGGGATGCGATGGCGGGTGCAGGTGCTGGGGCTGGCGCAACTGTGGGGCCCTGAAGGACAGCGGATCCGACTGGAGCGGCGCGCGGCGGCGCTGCTGGCGTGGTTGGGATTGCAGGGGCCTTCGCCCAAGTTCGCGCTGGCGGCCCTCCTGTGGCCGGACTCCTCTCCCACCACCGCGCGCAACAACATGCGGCAGTTGCTGCGCCGCCTGCGCCTCGCCAGCGGTGGGGAGGCCCTGGTGGAGGGCGACACCGAACGTCTGGCATTGGTGGCGCCGTCGGACGTGGACGTCGCGTGCCTCAAGGCCGCCATCGAGGCCCAGGCGTATGAGCGGGCCCTGGAGTCCGTCGGGGCCGAAGGCAGCACGTTGCTGGCGGGCTTCGACTTCGATGACGGTCCGGAGCTCGCGCGCTGGCTGGACGGGGCCCGCGCGGGCGTCGAGGGCTGGGTGCGCGAGGCGCGCGAGGCCCGCATCGGCCACCTCACCTCCGGAGGGGACTGGACCGCCGCCCTGGGGCTCGCGCAGGCGTGGGCACGCCAGGAGCCCGAGTCCGAGCAGGCGGGACGCCACCTCATCCGCCTGCACTACCTCCAGGGAGACCGGGGCGCGGCGCTCGCGGCCTTCGAACAACTGCGCAGCGTCCTCTCCCGCGAGCTGGGCGTCCCCCCCCTGCCGGAGACGCTGGCGCTGGTGCGGGAGGTGGAGAAGGGCACGCAGCGCCCCTCCCCACCGCGGTCACCCGCACGGCCC
>NZ_RAWI01001337.1 GCF_003612125.1 Corallococcus praedator | reverse complement strand
ACTCCAGCCTGCGCTGGCCGTTTGATTAACATCGTGCAGGAGACGCTCAACGTGAAGCGAACGGATCTGGCGGAAACCTTCGTCACGGCGGTGACGGATTTCGATATCACTACTGCTTCCCTGGACGAGGTACGTGCCATTCAGGAGCTGGTTTACGAACGCAAAGTGGTGGCACTGAAAAACCAGATATTGACCCGTGAGGAATATCAGCAGTTCGCAGCCTGCTTCGGGGAACTCGAGCAGTTCAAGCTCAAGAGCTACCACGACCCTGAGTATCCGAACATTCTGGTGATCAACAACCGCAACGGCGCTGGGGCGGTCGGTGCGCGCAAGCTCGGCAACATGTGGCACAGCGACTCCAGTTACCTGGCCGAGCCACTGCCGTTGACCATGCTACAC
>NZ_RAWI01001336.1 GCF_003612125.1 Corallococcus praedator | reverse complement strand
GATCTATCAGGACGTGATCCTCGATCACTACAAGCATCCGCAGCATCGGGGGCTGCGGGAGCCGTTCGGCGCCCAGGTGTATCACGTGAACCCGATCTGCGGCGACGAGGTCACGCTGCGGGTCGCGTTGTCCGAGGACGGCACCAGGGTCACCGACGTTTCCTATGACGGACAAGGCTGTTCGATCAGCCAGGCCGCGACCTCGGTGCTCACCGAAAAGGTAATCGGACAACGCGTGCCGCGGGCGCTGAACATCGTCGACGCCTTCACCGAAATGGTGTCCTCCCGCGGGACCGTGCCAGGCGACGAGGACGTCTTAGGCGATGGGGTCGCGTTCGCCGGGGTGGCCAAATACCCGGCCCGGGTGAAATGCGCGCTGCTCGGATGGATGGCGTTCAAA
>NZ_RAWI01001335.1 GCF_003612125.1 Corallococcus praedator | reverse complement strand
CACCTGGCCGCCGCGCCTCACGACCTGGGCCCGGATGCCGTCGTACTTCCACTCGACGAGCCAGCCGTCGGGCTCGCCGAGACGGGCCGCGAACGCGGGGTGCGGCAGGTCGAGCTGGTGGGCGAGGAAGAACGGGTACGGCTGGCCGAGGTCGACGGCGCCTTCGTCGCCCTCGGCGGTGAGGCGCGCGTAGCGCTCGGCCGTCGGCGCGACGCGGCCGTCGGTGTAGCCCATCATGCGCTGCGCCACGCGCTTGGCGTCGACGCCCGAGCCTTCGGCGAGCGCCCGCTGCACGAGCAGCTTGCTGACGCCGACCCGGAAGCTGCCGCCGATGAGCTTGTTGAGCAGGAAGCGGCTCTGCGTGTCGAGCTCGTTCCAGTAGCCGGCGACGCGATGCGCC
>NZ_RAWI01001334.1 GCF_003612125.1 Corallococcus praedator | reverse complement strand
CGTGGCCACCGACCGCGAGCTGCTACTGGCGACCAGCCTTGCCAACTCCGGCGCTGGTACGAGCCAGTTGCTCGAGGACCGCCTTTCTGTGGCGCCACGGCGAGACGAGCGAGTCGAGGTCGTTCCTGGCGACTTGCTGCCGACGCTCGTAGTCCAGCTAGACGCGCATACTAGGTGTCCCCTCCCCCTCAACCTAGTACGCTACGAGTTCCTGATGCGCGTGGCGGGGGGCGCCTTGCCGAGTAGCTTTTCCCGCGAGTGTCACGAGGACATTCTCGCTTTCAAAAGCATGATCTTGGCAGCGCTCAACCGTATCCGCCCGCCTGAGGCAGTTGGAGATTTAAGCTTCCGCCTCCTGTCGCTGAATGCTTCCGGCGAGCCGGCCGATGAAGTCATTGAG
>NZ_RAWI01001333.1 GCF_003612125.1 Corallococcus praedator | reverse complement strand
GGAGGTGGCACCCCTCGGCATTCGGGTAACGATGGTGGAGCCGGGTCCATTCCGAACCAAGTTCGCCGGGCCTGGATTTGGGCTGGCCCGCACGGTCATCGACGATTATCAGGCGACCGCCGGGGTATTCCGGGAGCGAATCAAAGGCGTTGACGGCAAGCAGGAAGGTGACCCGGCCAAAGCCGCCCAACTCATCGTCGACCTCGCGAACGTGGACAATCCACCGCTGCGACTCCCCCTGGGAAAAATAGCCCTCGCTACCATACAGGCAAAAATCGACAGCATTCAAACCGACTTAGACGCCGGTAGCGAACGGGCCGAACGGGCGGTGTATTGATCAACGTCGAAGGCATTTCCCCACAAAATCGACTCTTGTATGATAGTTTGTTGATAATGAGAT
>NZ_RAWI01001332.1 GCF_003612125.1 Corallococcus praedator | reverse complement strand
CGCCCGAGATGCTCGAGCAGCTGCTGCCGGTGCTCGGCAGCCGCGGCGGCGCGCCGAACCGCACCGACGTCATCACCCTGCACGCCGAACTCATCGGCATCGAGGAGGTCGGCGCGGCCTACCTGGCGAGCGTCGAGTTCTCGGGCCTCATCCGCGAGTCGGCCGAGGAGGGCGCGGTGCCGTTCCGCGAGCTGTGGATGCTGAGCTGCGACAAGGCGGGCGCGCCGTCGTGGCGGCTGGCCCGCCAGCAAGCGCTCTTCTAGCGGCTGCCGGGAGTCAGTCGCCGTACCCGCCCGGGTTCTGCGTCTGCCAGCGCCAGCTGTCGGCGCACATCGCATCGAGGTCGCGAGTCGCGCGCCAGCCGAGCAGCTCGGCGGCGAGCGCGGGGTCGGCGTAGCAC
>NZ_RAWI01001331.1 GCF_003612125.1 Corallococcus praedator | reverse complement strand
GCAGGGCGATCACTTTCCGCTAGACTATCTGGCTGGGGCGGTCATGAACCGAACGCTATCCCTGATTGATGGTTATATCACGCTGACACGGGGCGAAAACTTTCTGGCGGCCGCGCATCTCATCAGACCAAACCTGGACAATTACCTGCGCTTTCATGCTGCGTGGCTGGTTTCTGATCCGCACGACTTTGCTGGTAGGATCATGAGCGGCGAGCATGTCCGAAAGATGAAAGATAAGACAGGCGCGAAGATGACCGACGCATACTTAGTGTCAACCTTGAAAGATGAACATGACTGGCTTGAGCGCGTTTATGAAGAAACATCCGGATTTGTCCACCTTAGCCGTCAGCACGTTATTTCGTCACTGCGATATAGTGAACGCGATGGCGGAGTGATTGAG
>NZ_RAWI01001330.1 GCF_003612125.1 Corallococcus praedator | reverse complement strand
CTACAGCAATCTCGGCCTGATTTTGGCCTACACCTATTTTCAGTGGCCGCTGATGATGCTGCTAATGCTGCCCGCTGTGCAGCGGTTTCGCCAACAGTGGCGCGAAGCCGCTGCCAGCTTGGGGGCGACGCGATCGCAATTTTGGCGCTGGGTTGGCATCCCGATTTTGCTGCCGCCGATCATCGGGGGGGCTGCTTTGCTGTTTGCCAATGCGTTTGGCGCTCAGGCTACGGCGTTCGCATTAGCAGGCGGAGCGCTGAATCTAGTGACGATTAAGATTACCTTTCTGGTCAAAGGCCAAACCGATTTCAACCCTGGTTTGGCAAACGCGCTAGCTGTGGAAATGACGATCGTGCTGGCGATCGCAGTGGTGATCTATCAGTACACCAATCAACGCGCC
>NZ_RAWI01001329.1 GCF_003612125.1 Corallococcus praedator | reverse complement strand
CTCCGTAGTAGGTGAATGGATCCATTGCGCGCGTGCGACGCAGAATCGTGACGGCGGAGTCGGGATTGGCATTGGCGCGCAGCGTCTGCGCACTCCAGTACAGTGCCTGCTGTGCGCGTTTCCCCGCGGGGAACGAATCGAGGTATACGCCGAACTCGGCGAGAGCGGAGTCATAGTCGGCGCGGGCGAATGCCATGCCGGCGAGCCGCATTCGCGCGAGTCCTGCATCATCGCTCGACGGAGCAATTGCAATGGCGCGGCGATAGAACACCGTGGCGGAATCTGCGTTACCGTCATCATGATCGAGGTCGGCGTGAAGGAACGCCGCGCTCGCAGCAGCGCGCGTGTCGGGAAAATCAGTGAGCACGGTCGCAATCAGTGTTCGCGCGGTGGTCTCATC
>NZ_RAWI01001328.1 GCF_003612125.1 Corallococcus praedator | reverse complement strand
GCGCTTGCACTGGTATCCCATTCAAGCTCGCACATCGATTCGAGCAGCTCCCAGTCGAATCTGAAACCAACGCTTCCACAATGTCTTCACCTGTCGCCGCACAGCGCACCGCAAACACCTCCTCATACTCACGCCGCGCCCGTTTCCACTCCACGAGATGCTCATGGGAGATACCGGTTACGCGTGGTGGCACAATTGCCGATGGGGTGATAGGCACCTGCGGTGCAGCTGCTTGCGGGACTTGGCTCGCTTGGCTATTTGGTTGGGTTGTCCCTTGTGGATTACCCACCTCGCCTTGCGTCATTCTTCCGTTTCTCGTCCTCATAGCGTCGCACTTGATACTAAAGTTAACATTGTAACGTGTTACACACAGAAACTTGGGAGATGGAACTCCCAGAAC
>NZ_RAWI01000132.1 GCF_003612125.1 Corallococcus praedator | reverse complement strand
TGGTATAATCCGCTCCGGCGCCACTCCGCGCTCGACTACGAGTCACCCGCTGGTTACGAGAAGAAGCACCGCGCTGCCGCTTGAGGGCGAAAGCGCGGAAACGCTCCACGAAACCGGGGCAACTTCAAGGGATGGGTTGGCGCGTTGGCTCAAAGGGCAGCAGTCGTCGAGTACGGGCAGAGCTGGTTCTTCACGTCGCCATGGGATCCGCTCGTGCGGCGGCGTGGGGATGCCTTGGGCCTGCGGGGACTTTCGGACCAATACGCGGATGCGCTCGCTCCGGACCTGAGCAACGGAACGGTGGATGCACGATGGATCACGCTCCTGTCGTGGTGCCTCAAGGCCTCGCATGACGTCTGGGTGAAGGCGGAGGGGGACTCGGGGCTTGGCTCCCGTGCGGCCCAGCAGCGGCGCTACGCCTGGCTTCGCCCACTCGAGCTGCTGTGGGTGACCTGGACCCTTCGGGCGGGCAATCCCGGTGGGAGACAGCTCCGTGGCCAGCGCGCGGTGCGAAAGTGGTTGGCCAGCGGCGAGCGCGGCGAGCGCTTTGGCATGCCTCCCGAACAGTTCCATCGCTACCGGCAGACGGGCCTCTACGGGGCGTACCGCACGCTCCTGCGAAGGGTGCCCGGACTGACACTGGGGGAGCACGGCCCCGATGGTTGGACCCCGTCCACCGTCGTCAACGACCTCTTCGACCACGTCAACAGGAGGCTGCCGAAGCAGGCCCGCTTCAGGGACGAGATCCTCGAAAATGGCACGCAGTGGGGGCGCTGGCGGGAGCGCGAGGAATTCTGGTGGATCAAGGCGGGCTGGGGCCTGGATGTCCAGGGGCTCGAAGAGCTGTTCCCCACCGAGGCGGGGGTGTCGAAGCCGCTCCCGGAAGAGGAGCGCGAGCTGCTCAGGGGCTGCCTGTTCCCGAAGGACCACCGCAGGCTTGTCGTGGCGCGCGTGCTCAAGGGCGTCGAGCCGGGTTCGCGACATGTGGACCTGTGCGACCTGCTGGCCGCGGATTCGGTGCTGCGGGCCTCGGACGCGGGGCCCCTTCTCGCCACGCTGCCTGCGTTCACGCGGCTCGCGGACGCGGGCATGGAGGCCATGCGGGCATTGTGGGCGGCGATCGGTGCTTCGGATCAGGCGGGAGGCCCCGAGGTGGCGGACCTCGCCAGTGCTCCCGAGATCCAGCAGCCGCTGAGCCGCCTCGTCGAGTCCTCCCGGACCTGGAACGCGCGGGAGGACCTCGCCACGCTGCGGGCCGGCGAGGCCTCGGTGGTGTTGGCGAGCGCGATGGCTGGGGCCCGCACTCCTGGAGACCAGCTTCGCGCCCTCGCTCGGCACCACGAACTTCACGGCGGCGGACTGCGGTGGTTCCGCTTGCGGCGGGGCCGTGTTGAACCGCTGCTTCCCCAGAACGGTGCGGCCGCGAGTCCCTACCGGTTCCGGCTCTGGCCCCTCGCGCGTCTGGCCCGGCAGTGCGGCGTGGCGGACACGCGGATGGCGCTGGAGGCGGCGTTGAGCCGTGACGAAGATGCACCGGACGAAGGGGACGAGGCGTGAGGATGGAACCTGATTGGCGGGAATCACTGCCCACGATTCCTCCGGGCTACCGGCTGGAAGCGGCGCTCTTCACCACGTTCGAGCCCGCGCAGCCCGAATTGCTCGTCGAACATCTGCTGCCTTCGATTCTCTCCCTCTCCCGGGGATTCGAGTCAGAGCCCGCCGCGCGGTCGCTGTATTTTGGGGAGCTGGCGCTCGCCCTCCAGCGGCTCCGGGGACGGCTCACCGTCATCTCCTCGCCTGCTTCCGTGGCACAGGAGCGGGAATCGGAGGCGTCCGCGGGCACCGCGTACCCCTGGTTGTGGCGTTACGTCTCCCCTTTCTTCACGGGGGCCCAAGGCGCTGCCATCCAGCATGCCAAGCTGTGGATGCTGCACTGGGTCTCGGTGGAGGGGGCAGGGGATGGCGAGGATGCATTGCTGGAAATCGTCGTCTCCTCCGCGAACCTCACGCGGGCCTCGCTGAAGCAGCAATTGCAGGCCGGATGGCGGGCCCTGCTGCCATTGGGCCCTCGCGACACGCGTGCGAACCTTTCCACCTGGGGGCCGCTGCCCCGGTTCCTCGAAGCGCTCGGGGAGTCGGCGGGTGGGGAGGATGCCGCATCCCGCACGGGCGCCTTCGTGGGGCTCCTGGGCCGGTGCGAATGCCCGGAAGGGGTGCGGTTCGTCGCGAGCATCCCCAAGGCCTTCCAGCGTCCGGGAGAAGCGTCACGGTGGGGCGCTTCCGCCCTGGGGAAGGTGGCGCCGGTGGGCACTGGCCGTCTGCGGGTCCAGATATGCACCCCCTTTGTCGGCGAATGGCAGGGCCCTGCGTTGCGGCAATGGAGCGAGAGCCTGGGCACGGCTCCGTCTGACATCGCCCTGTCCTGGATTGATTCCATGCATCCCTGGGCGGAGCCCGGGGCCGGAGGGGGATGGTGCATGTCGCGTCGCACACTCGATGCCCTCCGCACGGAAGGATTGGCGCTGCTGCGACTGGGTTACGAAGCGGACGGCCCCACCAGCGCCTTTCATGACAGCCAGGGCGCCGAGGACCGGCGCTGGAGCCACGCGAAGTTCTACCTGCTGAGGCGTGGGAAGACTCGGCGCCTGCTGGTGACGTCCGCGAACTTCAGCGCCTCCGCTTGGGGCGTGGGGGACGTGGGCCCGCGCAACTTCGAACTCGGGGTGCTGCTGGACGGCGAGTGGCCCATCCAGCCGGAAGAAGAAGCCTTCGGCGAGGGGCATGACGTGCACACCACGGATGTCGTGGTGCAGCCCGCTGAAGCGGAGCTGGGCTGGGGACAGGCGCTCTGGAATGGCGAGACCGTGACGGTCGCCTGCCTGGGCCGGGTTGATGCGGAAGCGCCGCGTGCCCGGGTCTCGGGCACGATGCCCTTGCCCGCTCTGGAAGTCCCGCTCACGGAGGATCCGCGGCACTCGCGCCGGTGGACGGGCGCCGTCCGGTGGGAAGACGGAGCGCGCCCTCCACTCACCGTCCTCTTCTCTCGTGGGGAGGTGACGCTCGAGGTGCCTGTCCTGGACCTGCGGCCCGCGGATGCCTTTGCGCAGACCCCGCTGCCCGAAATCGACCCCGAGATCGCCCAGGCCCTCCAGGATGCCCTCCTGCTGGAGTCCTATGGCGCGCTGACGCTCGAACCGGAGGATTTCCAGATACTGCTGCGCGGGGATGCCTCTGTCCTGATGTCTTCGGGAGGAGGCACGGCCGAGAACTACTCGGTGGAGGCCTTCACGGAAGCCCGAAGCCACTTCCTGGTCGTGGACTCCTGGGTCCAGCAGCTCCAGGTCGCGGAGTCGCGCGGAGACTCCGAGGGGAAGCGGCGGGTGCTGGCCGACGGTGTACGGCTGGCGGAGCTGTTCCGGCGCAGGGCGGAAAAGCAGACGAAGGCCGGGTTCCGTCTGCCCGCGCTCCTGGTCGCCGAGGAGTTCAGTTGCCGGTTGGAGGAGGCCAGATCATGAATGGCAAGGGACTGGATGTGGACGGGCGCGGCTGGAAGTTCCTCCAGTACCCCGACAGCTATTGCGAAGCGTCCAGGAACTCGAATCGTCCCCTGGCACTTGAACCCACGCGCCGACAATTCGCCACGGCGACCGCGATCCTCTCCAGGCTGACCGGTGTCGGCGCGCGACAGGTCGGTGGCGTGCTGCTCGCGGACGACGTGGGATTGGGCAAGACCACCGCTGCCGCGCTGGTGGCCTGGGTGGTCGCGGGGCTGGGCGGGACCGTGCGCATCCTCGCGCCCAACGCGGTGCTGCGTCGGCGCTGGGAGGAGGAACTCAAGGCCCATGTGCCCTTGCTTCAGGAGCGAGCGTCACGTCTGAAGGTGGATGCGAACAACATCAAGGGATGGGAGACCGCGCGGCTGCACGAAAGTCGCATCCAGGTGGGCACGCATCACCAGTTGGTGGAGGCACGGAGGGAGGGCCGCATCACCCGATGCAGCCTGCTCATCGTCGATGAAGCGCACCGGGCGAAGGGTGAGGAGAGCACCTTTCGCCAGGCTTTGGAGGTGCAGGGCGAACATGCCGACGCCAGGCTGATTCTCACCGCCACGCCCTTCAGCATCGAGGTGAAGGAACTCATCCAGTTGCTGCGGTTCTGTGACGCACGGGATGTTGAAGTCCCGGTGGAGCGGTATGCACGGAGTCTCTTGCAACTGCACGGCCCCGCCCAGGGGCGGGATCCGGTGAAGACGGCCCGGAAGCTGGAGGTTGCGGGCAGGGCCGCCATCGAGGCCATCGCCCCGTACGTCATCCGGTATGGCATCAACGACCTCGCGCCGTCCGAGCGCCGGTACTTCGGAGAGGTCGGACAGCCCTGGGCCGTCGACGTGCCGACGGCGGATGATGCGTCCCTAGAGCTGCTCTTGCGCGCGGATCGGCTCCTCCGACTGACGCGCGAGGAAGGCCGGGAGCGCACGAACGATCCTCGCTTCCACGTGGGGTGGGGACACCTCCGCCAGGAGGTCGACCGGGTGACCGAGCTGGCGAAGGGAGAGGTTCCGCTCGTCGTCAGACGTCAACTCACGAAGACGCACCGCTTGTTGAAGGAGCGCACGCGGCAGGGGCCTCATCCGAAGATGGCCTCGGTCGCGAAAGCCGTCGCCCGGCGAGTGGAGGCGCAGGAGAAGGTGCTCATCTTCTGCCATCACCGGGCCACCGCGTTGGAGTTGCTCCAGGTGCTGGACGCCGAACTCCTTCTTCCAGGAGACGGGTCGCTTCAGCCGCCGCGGGACGTGTGGAAGACGGAGTGGAGGGACCTCCTGTCAAAGCGCATGGAGGAGCGCCCGCTCACGGACGAGCACACGGACACGGAGGCGTTGTTCGATACCTTCCTCGACTGGCTCTGTGGCCCGGGGCTGTGCCGCCAGGTGCTCTCCTGGCTCCCGGAGCAGCCGCGCACGGGTAGACGCCTGCGGGAGTTGTTCTCGGAGACGCGCGTGCGCGGTCGGACCGAGCCACATGTGCCCTCGGTGCTGGACGCGGCGGACGCGCTCTTTCGCAACCTCACGGATGCGCGCTCGCGCTCGACGCTAGGCCTGCTGCGGGCCGCGCACCGGGGGGATTCCAAACTGCCCGGGAGCCTGGAGGAGGGTCACCGGGTGCTTGGGGCTTGGAGCCACTCCGTGGACGGGCAGAAGGTGCCGAGCATCCTCTTCCAGGGGGAGCCGGATGTGGTGCTGAGCCTCTTCAACAGCCCCTTCGGGCCGGAGGTCCTCGTGGCCACGGACCGGCTCTCGGAGGGCGTCGACCTGCACCGGTGTTGCAGATTGCTGGTGCACTATGAACTCGATCCGAGCCCCATCCGCACGCTTCAGCGCAATGGCCGCGTGAGGCGCGTTGGCGGTTGGGCAGGGCTGACAAAGCAGCCCATCGAATACGCGTACCCGAGCTTCAATGGCACCCGGGACGCCCGCGCTGTGGAGATCATGAACATGCGCCTCCAGCGCTTCGATCTCCTGCTCGGTGGCGTGCCCCGGGTGAGCCTCGACGAGGACTCCGCGTCCGAGGACTCCTTCATCCGAAAGGTGCTTGAGGAATGTGGCGGCACGCTGGAGAGCTTGAACCGGCTTCTTCGCGTCTGAGGTTGCGGGGCGGCCGGGGTGCCGCTTCACCCCGGGTGCTTTTGCCTCTCACCGGGGCGCGTCAGGGTTCATGCGGCCCGTGCGTGCGCTTTACCGCACCCGGGTGGAGGACGGCATCGTGCCGCACACCTGCTTCCTGGGGCCGAAGCGGATTAGACTTGCATCGCTGATGCGTCTGGGACCGCCAGCAGATGAGGGGTTGATGAGCGTGCGGATGATGTCGGGTCGGATGTGGGCTGTTTTGTCGGTGGTGGGCAGTCTGATGTTGGCGGGATGCGGAGCCTCCTCGTCGTCGCAGGACGCGGGCCCTTCCGCCGACGCGGGAGCCTCTGCCGATGCGGGCAATCCAGACGGTGGCGAGACCGCGGAAGCCCTGCCGTGTGAGCGAACGCTGGGGGTCTGCGCGGGAGCCCGGCGCGCCCAGGTCGACGGTGTCTATGAATCCGTGTGCACGGCGCGCTCGTATGGGTCGACCTACGAGGACGTGGAGACGCGCTGTGACGGCGTGGACAACGACTGCGACGGGGTGACGGATCCTCCCGCCCGGTGGTCGAAGGTCGCTTCGCTGGGGAGTGCCCTGACCCGGAACAATGTGAGCAGCCTCCGCATCCCCGAGGGCCTGCTGGTCGCGGTGTTCGACACGCCCCTGGTGGCTCGCATCACGCGGCTGGATGCCTCCCTGGCATCGCCCGAAACCACGGAGGTGTCCGCGGCCGTGACGACCCAGGAGTCCTTCAGCTCGATGTACAGCCAGCTGCTGTCCACGTCGCGTGGGCCCGCGCTGTACTACTCCTCGTCGGACGGGCTGCCGGACACCACCCGGGGCTTCCTCATCCCGCTCGATGCGCAGGGACATCCCGGGCCCGGACCGAAGGGTGGCACGGTGCTCTTCGAGCATCCCGTGGCCCACGTCTCCAGCCGGGTGGCCATGTCGGCGGAGGGCTCGCGGGTGTTCATGGCCTGGAAGGACGCCTCCATCCAGGCGCCGAGGTCGTCCCGTGAACTGCATGGCACGGTCACGGACCTGGATGGCCAGACGGTGTCCGCGACCCGGGTCCTGATGCGGGCCCAGCTGACGGAGGATTCCTGGCTGGGCCAGGTGAACGTGCTGGCCCTGCGCGATGGGGGCTTCCTGGTGTCGGTCCTCGAGGAGGTGGGCCCCCTGGATGGGGGACAACTCCGGCTCCAGCGCTTCGACAACAACCTGATGCCCGTGGGGCAGGAGCGCTCCTTCCAGCCGAAGTCCGAAACCCAGACCGCGCTCGTGGACCTGGGCGCGGGGGGCGGGGCACCTGAAGCGTCCGCGGCCGTGGTGCTGCGCGAGTTCGAGGGTGTCCCCGCCACGCTGTCGGTGGTGAAGAACCTCTTCGATGGCGGGACTCCGGAGCTCCTGACCACCACCTCGTCCTCGGAGACCGCCTGGTTCAACGCCACGGCGACGTCACGGGGACTCCAGGTGGCCTGGCTCTCCGTCCGTCAGCAGGCGCCGTCGGGCGGCGATACCTCGTTCGACTGGCGCGGACGCTTCTGGAGCCTGTCGCCCGGCGGGACCCCCAGGGACTGGACCCCCGGCCCGGACCCGCTGCCGCTGCACCGGTACGCGCAGTGGGTGCTGCTGGAGGAGCTTCCGGACAACTGGATGGGGGCCCTCGTGATGACCTCCACGCAGCCGCCGGAAGCGCACGAACTCCAGGCGGTCCGCTACTGCGCGCCCTGAAGTCCAGGGAGCGCGCTACTCCGCGATGAAGGTGAAGCCCCCGGCCACTTCCAGTCGGTAGCCGGGGTCCTCGAACACCACCCGCGTGCCGGTGCCTTCCAGCATCTCGCGCACGTGGCTGACGTGGACGCGCAAGGAGTTGTCGTGCAGCCGTGGGTCGTAGGCCGCGTTCCACATGGCGCGCACGCAGTCCTCCTTGGACAGCGTGCGTCCCGGCTGCCGGGCCAGTGCGTACAGCAGCCTGCGCGGCAGGGCGCGCCGCTCCAGGGAGATGACGCGCCCCGGGGCCCGCAGCTCGTGGCGCTTCGCATCCAGCACCACCGCGTCCGCGGCGCCCACCGGGGCCGCTGTCTCCACCGCCGGTGGGGAGCCCCGGGCGCGCGAGAGCTCCGGAATCAGCTCGGGGTCCACCTCGCCCTCGGCCGCCGTGCGCGCGGCGTGCTCCAGCGCTTCGTCCGCTTCCTTCGCGCGGCCCGCGTGCCGGTGGAGCGCGGCCCGGGCCAGGTGGCCCAGCGCACGCTCCAGCGCGAAGTCCGCCCCGAGCGCCATCGGCTCCAGCGCGGCGAGCAGCCCCAGCGCGCGGACGGAGTCCCCCTGCCGTGCCGCGCCCCAGGCCGCGAGGGCGCGCTGGCGTGCCGCGATGCCCGGGCGCACCTCGCGCGGCTCCACCGTGACGGGGGCCTCCTGCGGGCCCGGCACGTCCAGCGTCCTCGCCACCTGCACGGCCCGCAGCAGCCCCAGCACGCCGCGCGTCCGGACCTCCGCCTCCACCGCGTCCAGCAGCGCCTGTCCCTCCGCGCGGCGGCCCAGCTCCAGCAACATGCGGCCCGCGCCCACCCGGCAGAGCAGCCTCACGAAGAGGTAGCCCGCGCGCTCCGCCCGGACCTCCGTCTCCCGCAGCGCCGCCAGCGCCGCCCGCCGCTGTCCCAGCTCGCCCCGCACCCACGCGGCGATGCAGTCCAGCTCCAGCGCGAGCCGGGGCGCTCCCAGCTGCCCCAGCCGCTCCCGGGCGCTTCCGAGCGCGGCCTCGGCTTCGGTGAAGCGCCCCAGCCGGCTCAGGATGCCCGCGGACATGGCGGCGACCAGCGGGCCTCGCGAGTCGAGCGGCGCGTCCTCCAACAGCGACACGCACCGGGCCAGCGGCTCCGCCAGCTCGCTGTCGCGGCCTTCGATCCACAGCATCAGCGCGCGGGCATAGGCGCACCATCCCAGCACCCGCCGGTCCCCTCCGGCCGCGGTCGCCGCGCCGTCCAGCATCGCCAGCGATTCGTCCAGGCGCCCCTGGAAGAAGCGCAGCGCCGTCAGGGCCAGGAGCTGCTGGAGGAACACCTCCGCGCTGCTCGGCACCGGCATCGCCTCCAAGGTCCGCTCGCACGCCTCCGGCTCCAGGGAGAAGAGGGCCACCCGCACCAGCACCGTGCCCACGCCCTCGCGCAGGGCCTCCTGATTCGAGCCTCCGGCCGCGCCTTCCGGTGCATCCAGCGTCGCGCGCAGCGCCAGGAGCTCCGGGTAGGCCCGGCGCAGGTCCAAGAGCCGCACGCGGGCGCGCGCGTGCGTGAGCCGCACCTCCGGCGTGCGCAGCGCGGCGGGCACCGAGTCCACCAGGCAGAGCAGCTCATCCGCGGCGCCGTGGCGCACCAGGGCCTCCCCCTGGGCGACGATGAAGGCCGCGCGCGCCTCATGGCGGCCGAGCGCCTGGAGGTGGCGGCACACCGCGCGCACCCGCACCACCGCGGGCAGGGGTTCGTGCTCCATCACCTCCAGCAGGGACGCATGGGCGGCGTTCGACTCGTCCGGCCCGAGCATCGACACGAGCGCTTCGCGCACCAGGTCGTGGACGCCGTGCCGGCCCCGCGAGTCCGTCTCCACCAGCAGTCGCGCGCCCAGCCGCCGCAGCGAGGCGTCCGCGTCGCTTCCGGGCAGCACGGCCTGGAGCGTGCTCAGGGTGAGCGGCACCTCGCTCAGGGCCAGCATCGCGGCCAGCCGCCGCTCGTCCTCCGGCAGCGCCGAAAGCGCCGCGCGCACCGGCTCTTCCCCTCCGGTGTCTCCGGCGTGGGCGCGGCGCAGGAGGAAGGGCAGCCCCCGCGAGCGGCTCCACGCGGCCTCGAAGCCCTCCCGCTCCCCGTACAGCGAGCCCAGCTGTCGCCACAGCAGGCGCGCGGCGTCTTGCGGCAGGCCATCCAGCCGCAGCTCGAAGCGGTCCGGGCTGCTGGCGTGCCGGGGCACGGACTCACGCGAGGTGGCCAGCAGCGACCCCTTGCGCAGCCGCCCGCCCAGGTCCTCCACCAGCACCGCGCGCTCCGGGGGCCCCAGCACGTGCAGGTCGTCCAGCACGCACAGCGCGCGGTGCACTTCCATCTCCCGCACCAGGTCCTCCAGGCGGGACGCATCCGACAGGGCCTGGGCCACGGGCGCTTCACGCAAGAGGCGGCGCACGTCGTCCACCACCGTGTCCAGCGTGTCCCCGGGCAGGACGCGCCGGTGCACGACGGGGCCCCGGTGGCGCGCGGCCACCGCCGCCACCAACGCGGACTTGCCTGCTCCGGGCAGGCCGTAGACGACCCCGGTGTGCACGCGCCGGAGCATGTCCCCCAGCCGCCGCACCTCCTGGGCACGGCCCACGAAGACGGCGGGTGGACCGAGCCCCGGGGTGGATGGCGTGCGCATGGCGCCCGCCATTGTAGGGTCGGAATGGCCCCGGCTGGCAGCCCGCGGCTATTTCGCGGTGACCGTGCCCGGGACCGTTGCTCCGGTGGTGTCGCGCAGGAAGGTCGTCATGAGACCCACCCGGTCGGCCACCGACGTGGCGTCGTAGCTCGCCGTGGGGGACATCAGCAGGGAGATGGCCTCCTCGGGCGTCGCGGCGTTGGCCATGGGCAGCACCCAGTCCGGGGCCCGGTCTCCCGGGGGGAAGCCAGGCAGACCCTGCTGGTAGGCCGCGATCCAGTCCTTGGCGATCTGCTGGACCTGCTGGGCCTCCGCGTTCGTCCAGGTCATCGTCACCGTCTCGCCGGTGCCCGTCATGGCCGGGAACACCTGTCGCAGGCCGTCCACGCTGCCCGGGTCCACGCCCGACAGGGTGGCCGCGTAGGTCTGGGTGGACGGGTCGCCCACGGTGCCCGCGATGTCGAGCGTCACCGGGCCAATCACCCCGGACCAGGTGAACTCCTTCCGGCCGTCGTCGTAGTGCGTGTACGTGTACGCGTCGCTCACCGGGGTGTTCTCCCCCAGCGAGATGCCCACCGTCAGCTCCGTGGACACCTCGCCGTTGACGAGCTGCACGGTCGCGGCGTTGGAGGTGCCCTTCGCGGCGTCGTTGCCGGGCAGCTCCCCGGTGGTCATGAAGCGGTCGTAGGCCGCCTGTCCCGCGGGGGTGGAGATGTCGAAGTCCACCTGCCGCGCGGTCTGCTGGTCCACCTTGCCCGTGGTGGACAGGCCGACCTCCACGTCCCCCACGCCGATGCTGAGCCCGTTGGTGCGCGCCACCAGCTCCGTGGGCCCGATGGTCACCCGCACCGTCTTGTCGTCCACCTTGTTGATGGCGATGGACATGCCCTTCGCGCGCTCCACGCTCTCGTTCAGCGTGACGTCGAACACATTGGCGATCTTCTTGAACGTCACCGACAGGCCGGTCTCCATGAAGGCCTCGCCGTGCATTTCGATGGTGGTCCCCACCGGCAGGTCCGCCGGCGCGAAGGGGCTCAGCCGCGCGGCGGCCTGTTCGGGCGAGCTGATGCCCGCCGCCGCCGTGGTGGGCACCGACACCTGGTAGGAGCCCCGGGCGCCCACCGCGCCGCTGGCGGTGGCATCCACGCGGGACGTCTCCACGCTGGCCTCACCCTTGACGCCGACCTCCGCCTCCACGCTGAAGGTGGTCATGTCGCCGTCGGTGCTCTGGCTCCGCTCGAGTTCGGTGTACGCCGCGACCTTCACCGTGAAGGGCTCGGACTCGAACTGCGCCTCCACCTCGGCGCTGTCCTTCACCGACGCGCTGTTGGCGGTGACGGTGAAGGGGTCCAGCACCGGGTTGCGCGAGGGGCTCCGGGTGGGGGCGGGCGTGAAGCCATCCGCGAAGAGGCCGGCGGGGCCCTGCTGGGGTCGCGCGGCCGGAGCCGGTGCTGGCGCCGCCGTGCTGACCGTCCCCTGCGGCCTGCTGACGTTCGGCTTCTGGATGAAGGTGCTGAAGGGCTTGTGGCCCTGGATGAACCCCGACATGTGCGTCCCCCTGTTGATTCCGCTGAGGGAGTTGTCGCGCAGGTCGTGGGGCGGGGGGCATTAAGCCGAGTTAAATCCGCGTCCGCCCGTCTCAGGTGTCGTCGAGGCTGAGCCCGCGCAGGTGGTTCACGTCCCCCCAGGTCACCATCCGCAACGCGCCTTCGTGGAGGTCGAACTGGTTCCAGCTCGCGTTGAGCACGGAGAAGGCGCGCGGCGTGGTGGGGGGGATGCCCAGGCAGTCGCGCAGCAGGCTGCTGAGCAGGCCTCCGTGCGTGACGACCACGACGCGGGCCTGCGGGTGTCGCGCGCTCAGCTCCTCCAGGCACCGGACCGCGAGGCGCAACCGCTGGGACGTGCTCTCACCCTGGGGAATGACGAAGTCGGGCCCGCCCGCTGCGTACGCGGAGAAGACGTCCGGGTGGCGCTGCTGGGCCTCCGCGCGCGTCATCCCTTCGAGGATGCCCAGCCCGCGCTCGCGCAGCCGCGCATCCTGGCGGACGTCGTGGCCCGTCCTCGCGGCGATGCGGGCCGCCGTCTGCACCGCCCGGTCCAGGTCGCTGCAATAGAGGGCCTGGAAGGGCAGGGTGGCCAGGCGCGCCGAGAGCGCCTCCGCCTGGCGCAGTCCTTCGCGGCTCAGGGAGCTGTTGAGATGGCCCTGCAGGCGCCCCTGGGCGTTCCACTCCGTCTCGCCGTGGCGGAGCAGGATGAACTCGGTCGTCATGGGCCCAGCGTGGCGGGACACCCCTGGAGGAGCAAGGCGCATGAAGGCCGTGGGGGAAGCGTCCCGGACGGACGGGAGGAGCGTCTCCACCTGGACACGCGGCTTCAGGCGACAGGCCTACGCGACCTGAGGGGGGGCGCGGAGCTGAAGGGTTCAGACCGGCCCGTCCGTTGAGTTTTCGGGGAAAAACTCCGAAACGTGCTTTCCTTGGAATTGGCAAGTGGCCCGGATCCAGGTCCATGGGGGGGCGCTGTTGCTCACTGACGTCCACCGGCCCCGTGCGGCGGGTCGGATGCCCCGTGGGACGGCTTGGGAACGGCGTCCAAGCGTCCAACCATTCCTCGCGATTTGGAACTGGGGCGAGCTTCCCTACGGACGTCACGAGGAAGCGGATTCAAAGCCGCGCCAGGCCAAGAGGGGGAGGCCACATGAAGGGTTTCGAGAAGACCGAAGGACTCCGCACCAATGATTCATCCACGGAGGGCGCGCCACGAAGCTCGCCCCTGCTCTGCTCGCTGCGCATGCTCCTGGTGGACGCGGTCCTCATCACCGGCGCGCTCTTCTTCGCGGTCCTGATGCGTTTTGACGGCGCGCTGCCCGCCGGGGCCCTGGACGTCTTCCCGCGCGCCCTGCCCCTGCTCTTGACGGTGCGTCTGGTCACCATGGTCTGGCTGGGATTGCACCGCTGGTCCTTCCGCCGCTCCGGCATCAACGAAGCGGTTCGGCTGGTGATGGCCAACGTCGTCGCGAGCATCGTGTTCGAATTCCTGCGCCTGGTGTTCTTCGCCAGCGCGCTGCCGGGCCAGGTCGTCGCGCTCGAGTTCTTCGCCGCCACCACGCTGTTGGGCATCCACCGCTTCGCGCCCCGAATGGCGCGTCAGTGGTACCTGGAGCAGCGCCGCTCGCGTGCGGACGGCGTCCAGCGCACCCTCATCGTCGGCGCGGGCAGCGCGGGGGACCTGCTGCTGCGCGACCTGATGCGCGGCCAGGGCAATTCCTGGCACGTCATCGGGCTGGTGGACGATGACCCGGGCAAGCAGGGCACCTTCCTCAATGGCAAGCCGGTGCTGGGCGTCATCGACGCGCTGCCGGAGTTGATGACGAAACACCGGGTGACCCAGGTGCTCATCGCCATCCCGCGCCTGTCGCCGGAGCGCACCCGGCACATCCTGAGCCTGTGCCGGCACGAGAGCGTCAGCTTCAAGATCATCCCGGCCTCGTTCGCCTACCTGGATGAGAAGATCACCGCCGCGATGCTGCACGACCTCAGCCCGGAGCACCTGCTGCCCCGGGACGCCGTCTCCTTCGACCATGATGAGGTCCACCGGCTGGTCTCTGGCCGCCGCGTCCTCGTCACCGGCGGCGCGGGCTCCATCGGCAGTGAAATCACGCGGCAGCTGGCCGGCCACGCCCCGTCCTCGCTGGTGGTGGTGGACATCAACGAGAACGAGCTCTACCTGCTGGTGCGCCAGCTCCAGGCGCGCTACCCGGGGCTGCCCGTGAGCTCCATCGTGGCGGACATCCGGGACCTGGACCGCATGATGCGCATTGGCCAGGAGTACCGGCCGCAGTACGTGTTCCACGCGGCCGCGCACAAGCACGTGCCCCTGATGGAGGACTCGCCCGAGGAGGCCATCAAGAACAACGTCTTCGGCACCCAGAACGTCGCGCGCATGGCGGACGCCTGCGGCGCGGAGCGCTTCGTCCTCATCTCCACCGACAAGGCCGTCAAGCCCTCGTCGGTGATGGGCGCGTCCAAGCGGCTGGCGGAGATGGTCATCCAGGACATCGCGGTGACGTCACGCACCACCTTCTGCGCCGTCCGCTTCGGCAACGTGCTGGGCTCCGCGGGCAGCGTGGTGCCGCTGTTCAAGCAGCAGATCCAGGCCGGCGGCCCCGTCACGGTGACGCACCCGGACTGCACCCGCTACTTCATGATCATCCCGGAGGCGGTGGGCCTGGTGGTGCTGGCGGGCTTGAGCGGCTACGGGGAGCTGTGCATCCTGGACATGGGCGCGCCCGTGCGGATCGCCGAGCTGGCCGCGAACATGATCACCATGACGGGCCGGGTGCCGGACAAGGACATCTCCATCGTCTACACGGGGCTGCGCCCGGGCGAGAAGCTGGAGGAGACGCTGATGAGCGACGAGGAGGAGCTCACGCAGCAGGTCCGCAACCGCATCAAGGTGGCGCGCAGCCCCGCGCCTCCCCAGGACTTCGACCTGCAGCTGCTCCGCTTGGAACGGGCGGCCCACGCCGGTGACGTCCACGCCGTGAAGAGCGCCCTCCAGGACCTCATTCCCTCGTACACCCCGTCCAAGTCCCGGAACGTCATCCTGCCGGGAAGCTCGCCCCTGCTGGCGGACGTCAATCCGCCGGTGCCCGGCGGCCTGCGGGGGGGCCCGCATCCCCTGGGCGTCGAACAGGCCGTGCGCGCCTGAAGCCTTCCGCTGTGTCCCTTGGGGCCCCGGTGTCCCCCCGCTCCCTCTCCCCGGGGCGCGGGGACGCCGGGGCCCCGGGCGTTTCCGGCGGTGGGAAGGGGCCCGCCGCTAGTGTCGCGGCGTGCGGTAGGCCGGAAAGAAGCTCCCGGTGGCCTGCCCCTCCGACAGACGCGAGTACACCCCGGGGTCGCAGACAATCTCATGCGTGTGGACGCGGGCGCTCGCGTTCGCGAAGCCCCGCTTGAAGTCCTCCAGCCCGTCGCCCCGCACAAGCCCACCCCCCAGGTGGAGGGGGAGCCCCAGCCGCGTGCCCAGGTCAATCATCGCGCCGAAGACGTTCTTCGCCGGTGAGCGCGCCAGGTGCGCATCCGCCGTGCCCCCCAGGTAGTAGTGCAGGAGCCCATCGCTGCGGACGATGAGCGCGCTGGAGGCGACCTGCCCGTCCGGTGCGCGCGTCGTCGCGAGCCACACCCCGGGCGAGGCGAACACCTCCTCGAAGTACCCGTCGGAGAAGAAGTACCGGTGGCAGGCCTCGTCGCGGATCATCGTCTGCCGGTACACGTCCAGGAAGCCCCGCCGCTCGTCGGCGGACGCCTCGCGCGAAGCGCACACGGTGCTCACGAAGCCCAGCCGGACGTTGCGCCGCTGGTGCCGGCGGTGCATCTCCTTGATGTCGAGCGGCAGCTTCGGGTCCACGAAGAAGACCTCGTTGCGCGCGGTCGGCTCCGCGAAGCAGGGCGGCCCCTGGACCCGGTCCCTCACGAAGATGCTGACCAGCTCCGTGCCCCCCCAGTCCACGTCCCGCTTCGGCACCTCGCACAGGCCGTCCACGGTCCCTCCGGGAAACCCGTAGGGGGAGATGGCGTCGCGGTAGGGCGTCCCTTCGATGGGGCGCACGATGAGTGGCAGGTGCAGCACTCCCCCCGCGTGTCCCCGGAGGACCAGGGTGTGGGTCACCCGTTCGGCCCGCAGGTGGTGCGCGGAGCGGAAGTACTCCTCCGATAGCGCCGAGGCTCCCGCGTCGGGAACCAGCGTGGCGCTCGCTTGCACCCTTCTCATGTGTGTCCTCTCCCGCTCCGCGTGCGTCATTCACCGGCTCAGGCAGCCGGGCCCATGCCACCCGGTACCAAAGACAAACGGGCGGGCGTTCCATTTGTTTGTATAAACACAAAGGAATTCTGTGGGGCTCTCAACTCTTTGATGGCCGCGAACGCACTCCGGCGTTCTCACAACAGGGTAGCGCACCGGGGAGCACACCGGACCTACCCCACGGGACCCACTGATGTCGGAATCTCGTCGTTGCAATACGTCTGGTCTTGCCCTGTCGTCCCTGCTGTCCCTCGCCCTCCTGGTTGGAGGGGCCTGTGGCCCCAACCCGGAAGCCACCTCTGGCGAGGCGGCCACTGGCGACACCAGCGGAGAAAACGCGCAAGGCACCGCTGAAACCGTCAACCCTGAAACACAGACGCCTGCTCCCTCCATCCCGGAGGCAGACGCGCTTGCTCCCTCGGACCCGGAGGCGGACGCGGCGCTCCCGGCTCCTGGCACGGATTCGCTTGGATCCGCCCAGGAAGAGGCCCTCGCCGCCCAGGCCGTCGCCGGGCTGCGCACCGTGGCGGGCTGGGAGACATTGTTCCTGGGCCGCTGGAACGCCGAACACACCTCCATCTACCTGCCCATGAGCAAGTCGCTCGACAGTTGGCAGTTCTACAATCTGGGCTATGCCATTGACGGCAACACGGCGATGTACCGGGCCACTGGCAAGACGCAGTACCTGGACCGTGCGCTGCTGTACGTGAACAACGTGGTCGGCAACGCGAAGGCGTCCACGTCGTTTCCCCGGAGCCAGTTCAAGGACGGCTACCAGGGCTGGGCCGCGGCGCGCTCGGAAGTGCTGGGCCAGGAAGTGGCCCTGTACGAGAGCTATTGCTGGCGCTACGTGACGCGCATGCTGCGCGTCATCCGCGAGACGCCTGCCCTCTACGGCAATGCCACCTATCGCGCACAGTACGACCGGCTGCTGGCGTTCACCGAGAAGAACATCTTCGAGAAGTGGAACAAGCGCGGCGCGAACAGCTGGATCTACCGCGTCAACACGCACATGGCGTCGCATTGGGCCTTGATTGCGATGGACCTGTCGCGCATGACCACGGACGCGACGAAGAAGGCCACCTACCTGACCGTCGTCAACAACATCAACCGTGACCTGCCGAACTCCACGTCGTCGCTGCGCGGGCAGCTCATGACCAGCACGGTGAACCCGGCCGGGTACTTCTGGGCCGCCGAGTGGGGTTCTCGCTCGCGTCCTGGCCAGGACGTGTCCCACGCCAACGGCATGATGGCCTACCTCGTCGAGGCCCATGACGCGGGCGTGGAGTGGACGGACGCGGACATGCGCAAGTTCGTCGTGACGCTCAACAGCATCATCTGGCCCGCGGCCGGTCGCTATGGCAACTTCGTCGACGGGACGGGGAAGGGTAACGGCTGGTTCAACGACGGTCTGATGAAGCTGGGCCGCTACGACGCCAACCTCCAGCGCCGCCTGGAGACGCACGCGGTGGGTCGCAACACCCAGTTCTACGCGAACGGCGCGCTCAACGCGAAGCTGTTGTCTGGCAACTCCGCGCTGTAGTTCCACAATGCGGACAAACACCCCCTCCCCCCGCCCGAGCGCGCGGGGGGAGGGAGTGTGCGAACGCTGCCGGAAATGCCGGGGACGGGCCCCGGTCCAGACCGGAGCCCCCGCATGTCCTCCCGCATCTACCTGTCCTCGCCCCACATGGGCACGCTCGAGCGCCGCTACGTCGAGGACGCCTTCGCGAGCAACTGGATCGCCCCGCTGGGACCGCATGTGGACGCGTTCCAGCAGGAGTTCGCCCGGTGCGTGGGCAGCCCCCACGCGCTCGCGCTGAGCTCCGGCACGGCCGCGCTGCACCTGGCCCTGCAACTGGTGGGCGTGGGACCCGGCGACGACGTGCTGGTGAGCACGCTCACCTTCTCCGCCTCCGTGAACCCCATCCGCTACCTGGGCGCATCGCCCGTCTTCATCGACAGCGAGCGCTCCTCCTGGAACATGGATCCGGGCCTGCTGGAGGAGGAGCTCGCCGCTCGCGCCCGCGCGGGTCGGTTGCCACGCGCGGTCATCGTGGTCCACCTCTACGGTCAGAGCGCGGACCTGGATCCGCTGTTGGCCGCCTGTGATCGCTACGGGGTGCCCGTGGTGGAGGACGCAGCCGAGGCCCTGGGCAGTTCGTACAAGGGACGGGCCCCCGGCACGTTCGGCCGCGTGGGCATCTACTCGTTCAACGGCAATAAAATCCTCACCACCTCCGGGGGCGGCATGCTGGTGTCCTCCGACGGGGAGCTGGTTCAGCACGCCCTCAAGCTGGCCACGCAGGCACGCGACGCCGCGCCGCACTACCAGCACTCCGAGATTGGCTACAACTACCGGCTCAGCAACGTGCTGGCCGCCATCGGCCGGGGCCAGCTGCTGGTGTTGGAAGACCGGGTCGTCGCGCGCCGCGCCAACCACGCGTTCTACGCCAAGGCCTTCGAAAGCCTGCCCGGCATCACGTTCATGCCGGAGGCCCCATGGGGCCGTCACACGCGCTGGCTGACGACCATCACCATCGATCCGAAGGTGTTCGGCGCGGACCGGGAGGCGGTGCGCACCGCGCTGGAGCGGGAGAACATCGAGGCGCGGCCGGTGTGGAAGCCCATGCACCTGCAGCCCGTCTTCGCCACCTTCGAGCGGCGCCGGGGAAGCGTGGCGGAGGACCTGTTCCAGCATGGGCTGTGCCTGCCCTCCGGCTCCAACCTCACGACCCGGGAGCTCGAGCGTGTGGTGGAGGTGGTTCGCGCCGTGTCCCGGAATCCGGTCCGTCGGACGGGGAGCTGAACGGGCGGCCGTCGTCCTGCCGGAGCGCCACGACGTTGGCCTCCGGCGGCGCGGTGCCGGTGAACTTGTTCATCGTCGCCTCGCTCACGAAGGAGATGCCCTGTCGCTGCACGACGCGCAGCAGCGTCAGCGCGAGCACCTTGAGGTCCAGGGCCAGGCTCCAGTGGTCCACGTACCAGACGTCCAACTGGAAGCGCTCGTTCCAGCCGAGCGCGTTGCGGCCGTTGATCTGCGCCCAGCCGGTGACGCCGGGGAGCACGTCATGGCGCCGCGCCTGTTCGGCGGAGTAGCGCGGCAGGTACTCGACGAGCAGCGGGCGGGGACCGACGAGGCTCATGTCGCCCTTGAGCACGTTCCACAGCTGCGGCAGCTCATCCAGGCTGGTGGAGCGCAGCAGCCGCCCGGCCCACGTGAGGCGCTGCTCGTCCGGGAGCTCGTTCCCGTCCGCGTCCGTCGCCTCCAGCATCGAGCGGAACTTGAGGACCGTGAACAGCCTTCCGCCCAGGCCCGGCCGTTGCTGACGGAAGAAGACGGGGCCGCCCATTGTCGCGCGGACGAACAACGCCGTGGCGGCCAGCACGGGGGACAGGCACACCAGGCCGCCTCCAGCGACCATCAGGTCGATGAGCCGTTTGAGCAACCGTCCGGCTCCTGTTTGTCTTTGCATGGTCTAGGGCTCCAGTGCGCGATGTCAGGGCCTGTGTTTCACTCCGATGACGCCGCATGCTCGAAGCCCGGGGAGCCTAGGGAACGCTCCGGCCGCCCACCACGTCCCCCCGGACTCAACCCGTTGTCTGCTCCCGAGCATCCACGGTGTCCTGCGCCGATACCGGGCGGGGGGGGGCGACCTCTGGATGTCCCATCCGTCTCCAGACGCGCACCGCGAGCCAGGCGCTGCCGCAAAGCTCCGTGGCCCAGCCGAGCCCCAGGGCCCACGCGGCGCCCACCGGCCCCACCGTCGGCACCCACCACATGCTGCCCAGCGCGACCACGCCCACGGACGCGACGAGCAGCACCACCTGGCCCTTCAGTTCGCGCGCCGCGGTGAGCCCGACCTGGAGGCTCACGCAGACGTACTCCAGCGCCGCGGCGCCCATCAGCCAGACGAACAGCTCCAGGTTCTGTGCGTAGGCGGCCCCGTAGAAGAACGTCAGGGCCCAGCGCCCGAAGAGCGCCGCGCTGGTGATGGCACACAGGCCCACCAGCGCCGCGACCCCGGAGAAGCCCACCAGCATCCGGGCATAGCGGCGCTGCTCCCCCGCCGCGTGGTAGCGGCCGAGCCGGGGACTCACGGCCTGCCCCAGCGAGTGCACCACCCGGCCCCCCAGCGCCGTGAAGTACGCCAGCGCGGCGTACATGCCCAGTTCGGCCTGGCCGGAGTGCGCCTCCAGCAGGTAGCGGGGGAGGTTGGGCCGCAGCGCCCCCAGCAGCGCGGTGATGCCCAGCACGTAGCACAGCAGGAAGAGGGCCTTCACCCGCCCGCCCTGTTCGCGCCACGGGGTGCGCCACAGCGGGCGCCAGGGATGCGAGTCCGGGAACTCGCGCCGGAATGCCTGCGCGTCGAAGAGGAAGAGCACGATGGCCCAGGAGAGCCCCAGCGCGGCGGCCGCCGCGGTGGGACTGTGCGTGAGCCAGAGCGTCAGGGTCACCCCCACCACCGACAGCACGCTCTTGGCGATGATGGAGCGGGCGATGAGCGCCAGTCGCTCCGCCTTCTGCAGCGCGCCGTAGAACACCTCGCTCACGGCCTCGAAGCCCTTGGCCAGCGCCACCAGCGCGATGACCCCCATCGCGCGCGGCGATGGCGCCACCAGCCACGCGATGGCGCCGCACACCCCCAGGGCCGCGAGCACGTTGAGCACCATCAGGCCCAGGTAGTGCTCGAAGCCGAAGGCGCCCCGGGCGTCGGTGGCCTGGAGCGTGCGCGACTGCATGCGCGCCATCAGCAGCACCGGCGCGGTGATGGCCAGCGCGAGCGCGAAGTCGCCCAGCTCCTCCATCGTGCCCAACCGGGCGAAGGCCACCAGGACGCCCCATTGCGCAAGGGCGTAGATGAGCCCGGCGGAGAGCGACCAGGCGAAGTTGCCCCCCACCGAGCGCTTCGTCACGACCGCGCCGCCGCGCGCTGCAACACTTCCGCCAGACGTTGGGCAGCGATGTCCGCGGAGTAGCGCTCCCGGCCCAGGCGCGCCGCGAGCGCCCCGGCTTGCGCGAGCCACTTCGGGTCGCGCAGCCTGCTCGCCAGCAGCGCCCCCGCGGCGGGGATGTCCTTGGGCGGCAGGCGCAGGCCAAAGGGCTCCCGCTCCAGCAGCTCCGCCTGCCAGCCGCCGGAGTTGATCGCGAGCGGCCGGCCGGCGGCGAGCGCGTCGAAGAACTTGTTGGCGGAGTTGTCCTGCATGCACGGCACGTCGGTGACGGGGTTCGTCGCGATGGTGGCCGCGGACAGCACGGCGGGGAGCTGGGCCTTGGGCACGCTGGGCAGGAAGAAGAGGTTGCGGTCGCGCACGCCCAGCCTTTGCGCCAGCGCATGCAGGGAGGCCTCCTCGCGGCCCTGGCCCATGATGACGAAGCGCACCTCCGGGTCGCGCGTGAGCATGTCCGCGGCCAGCCGCACCAGGTAGTCCAACCCGTTCACCATCCCCAGCGTGCCCGCGTACAGCACCATGGGCCGGTTGCCCAGCCAGGGGTACTTCGCCCGGAACTCCGCGCCCGCGGAAGCGGGCACCTGGAAGTGCTCCGGGTCGCAGAGGTTGGGGATGACGGTGATCTTCTCCGGCGGCACGCCCGCCGCCTCCACGCCGGCCTTCATGCCCGGCGACAGCGCGACGATGTGCGCCGCCCCCGCGTAGGCGGCCTTCTCCAGCATCTGCGCGGCGAGGATGGCGGAGCGGCTCTTGAGGGCGCCAACGGCGATGGGGATGGCGGGCCAGAGGTCGCGCACCTCGAACACCATGGGCCGGCTGTTCCAGCGCGACGCGAGGAGGCCCGGCACGGCGATGGTCAGGGGCGTGCTCGTGGCGAAGAAGATGTCGCCCGACAGCTGCGCCGCGCGGCGCGAGGAGTCGACCGCGAACTGACCGAAGGAGCGGATGCGCTCCGTGTACTTCATCGAATTGTTGTACGGCACCGGCAGCCAGTGCACCTGGATGCCGCTCTCGTTCGTCTCGCGCCAGCCGCGTGACTTCCCCTGGGGCCGGGTGTCGGAGGTCACCATGTGCACCTCGTGCCCCATGCCGACCAGGCGGCGGGCCAGCTCGTAGGACCGGGTCCCACCGTGCATGGAGGGCGTGGTGAAGTATTGGTGGAGGTAGATGATCTTCATCTCAGGTGACTCCTGGGACCTGTCTCTTATACACATCT
>NZ_RAWI01001327.1 GCF_003612125.1 Corallococcus praedator | reverse complement strand
GCCTAGATCAGTGGTGGTCATACGTGCTGCTCCTGACTATCCGGCGGCAGTGAGCGATCCGCGCCGCAAACGTAACTGTACCACTGTGAACACCAGCAGGACACTTGCCAGCAGGATCGACGCGCCCGCCGCAATACCGTAACGACGCTCGTCAAAGGCGGTCTTATAGATGAACTGGACAAGGTAAAAAGTAGCTGTACCGGGGCCGCCACCCGTCAGCACGTAGGCCACATCGAACACCTGTACGGCACGGATCACGCTCAGAACGACCACAACCAGCATGGTTGGCGCCAGCAATGGCAGAGTCACGCGCCGGAAACGGGCATATTCGTTCGCGCCGTCAATGGCTGCCGCTTCGTATAAATCCGCCGGAATCGCCTGTAACCCGGAAAGCAGAATCA
>NZ_RAWI01001326.1 GCF_003612125.1 Corallococcus praedator | reverse complement strand
CCCATCTTCCCGTCACCTCCGGCAACGAAGCCCGCCTCCTCATCGACGGCGCCGCCACCTTCGAGGCCGTCGGTCTGGCCATCGACCAGGCCCGCAAATATCTCGTTGTGCAATTCTTTATCATTCGCGACGACGAGCTCGGCCGCGACATCCAGCGCCGTCTGCTTGCCGCCCGGCAGCGCGGCGTGGCGGTCTACCTGCTCATCGATCAGGTCGGCTCCCACAAGCTTCCCCGGCCCTATCGCCAGAAACTGATCGACGCCGGCGTGCAGCTTTGCGTCTTCGTGACGAACCGCGAGCGCGGCAAGCGCTTCCGCCTCAATTTTCGCAACCACCGCAAGCTCGTCGTCGCGGATGGCGAGGTCGCCTTCCTCGGCGGGCAGAACGTCGGCGACGAATAC
>NZ_RAWI01001325.1 GCF_003612125.1 Corallococcus praedator | reverse complement strand
CGGCGGCCGCCTACTCAAACCCGACGAACTCGGCAAACTCCTCGCCGAACTCAAAGATGAGCCCACCGCCGCCGAACCGCTCACCAAGCTAACCAGCGCCTGGGATCGCATCTGGATTTTCTGGCTGACCGGCCTACTCTTCGCCGCCGACTGGTACCTGCGCCGCCGCTGGGGGCTGTGCTGAACCACACTCTATGAGCACCACCCTCGCCGAACCGCAGGCTGCGACCCGCTCCGCGGAGCAGGCGATCGCTCCCCTCGCCCGCCAACTCGCGGCGGCGGATCGCGTGCTGCAGCGGGAGAAAGGCGCGAGCCTCGTGCTCTCCGCGTGGCCGTGGTTGTTAGCTTATGCTGTGGCCGCGATTTGCGTGGATGTGGTGATGCATCTCGCGGCAGGACCG
>NZ_RAWI01001324.1 GCF_003612125.1 Corallococcus praedator | reverse complement strand
CTCTACGAGGAGGGGTTGCAGATCCCGATCATGCGTCTCGCGGCGCGTGGGGTGGTGGACGCGACGCTGGTGGCGATGCTGCGGGTCAACACCCGCGAGCCGGACCAGGTCGTGGGGGACGTGTTCGCGCTGGCGGCCTGCAACGAGATCGGGCGGCGGCGGCTCCTGGCGATGATGGCGGAGTACGGGCTGGCCGACCTGGACGCGCTGGCCGCCTCGATCCTCGACGCCTCGCGCGAGGCGACGGTGGCGCGCATCGCGGCGCTGCCGCGCGCGCGCGCCTCCGCGTCGATGACGACGGACGGGTACGCGACGCCGATCACCCTCGCGGTGACGGTGGAGACCCGCGACGACCACGTCCACGTGGACTTCGCCGGCACCTCGCCGCCCGACCCCAAAGG
>NZ_RAWI01001323.1 GCF_003612125.1 Corallococcus praedator | reverse complement strand
GTCCGACGCTCGAAAAACGCGCTACAGCCATAGTTATGGCGCTGCCGGTTCCGGCTTCTACACGGCAAAAAGCGGCGATCGGGTAAGACGCCCCATGCTGGCACCCAGCGCACCAGCCGGCGCTAGTGCCAAATGCCGCGATGGGTCGTGGAGCTTCAGCGAAAGCCGCCGTGGCACATGTTCGTGGCACGGCGGCGTTGCTCGCTGGCATTAGTTCGCGTTCGCGTTCGCGTTCGCGTTCGCAGGCGCCGGCTCAGCGCTGGCGCCAAAGCCGCACTGCTTTTGCTCCATCGAGATCTGCTTGGTGATGCGCGTCGCGTTCTCTCCATAGGCTTCGGTCACCGAACCTTTGTTCACGGTCTTGCCGCGCAGCGGACTCACACCTTCGCACAGGTGGAAGA
>NZ_RAWI01001322.1 GCF_003612125.1 Corallococcus praedator | reverse complement strand
AGCCGTGGGTGAAGACGTCCCTGGCGCCGGGTTCGCAGGTCGTGGCGGAGTATCTTTCGAAGTCGGGACTGCAAAAGGATCTCGACAAGCTCGGATTCAATCTCGTCGGCTTCGGCTGCACGACGTGCATCGGCAATTCCGGCCCGCTGCCGGTGGAGATTTCGAAAGCGATCAACGACAACGGCGTCATCGCCGCCGCCGTGCTGTCGGGCAACCGCAACTTCGAAGGACGCGTGAGCCCGGACGTGCAGGCGAACTATCTCGCCTCGCCGCCGCTCGTCGTCGCCTACGCGCTCGCCGGATCGATGCAGATCGATCTGTCGAAGGAGCCGCTCGGCCTCGACAAGAAGGGCAAGCCGGTGTTCCTCAAGGATATCTGGCCGTCATCGAAGGAAATTCAGT
>NZ_RAWI01001321.1 GCF_003612125.1 Corallococcus praedator | reverse complement strand
AACGATGTACAGACCAGTTGCTAAGTAATTAGTAGATAATAAAACGCGGGTGCTTGGCGAGTCCGAATAGCTCATTGCCCTGACCTGACGACCGGCCATGTCGAATAGCTCAACCGTAAATGATTGAAAGTCTTTTAATTGCACATCGACAAGAACATCTGCCACAGCCGGATTAGGGTACACATTGATGGTCAGCGTCTCAGTCGGGTCCAGCGGTGTCATCGTCGACTGAATTACGCGAAACCGACGGGGGCTGAGCCTCAGTACGCTCCGCATCCGGCCCACCTGCCCAACCGTAAACACGTTCATGCACAGGTCGGGCGAGTAGTCCATATAATTTTCGATCATGTTCCGGGTGCGGGTCCCGGAGCAGGTCGAAAACAGCTCCCGGCAGTTCACGGT
>NZ_RAWI01001320.1 GCF_003612125.1 Corallococcus praedator | reverse complement strand
TCAGCGCACCGAGATAGGGTGCCGCCCAGTCGGCGCAGGTCTCGATAAAGAGGTCGTCGTACAGCTGGTCGAGGTCGACGTCGGCAAGCGTGACCTCGGTGCCGATCGCGGTGACGAGCGCTTCGACCAGGGTCGGCTGTCCGTCGGGGCCGCGGCGGCGCTCGAAGGCGGGCAGCAACGCCAGCAGCGGATCGGTGCCCGCCGTCATACGGCACGCAGGCGCCGCAGCGCGCCGGGGTGGAGGGTCAGGAGCTCGGCTCCCACCACGCCCGTCCCGAGCACGCCCGCGCTCGCGGCATTCAGCGCCGCGGGCGCGCCGCCGCCGGGTGGCGCGCCTGGCAGGACGAACAGCGCGTTGAGATCGACCGCCTCGACGCCCCGCACGCCATACAGCGAGCCGATC
>NZ_RAWI01001319.1 GCF_003612125.1 Corallococcus praedator | reverse complement strand
CATGGGGGCCTCCTCCGGGTCGGGCCCGGGCGTTGTGCCCCACCAGGGGTGCCGCGCGCAAGCCGACGCCTTGATGCGAGAACGAAAAGGGACCATCTATGGGACCTCCCCCGCCGCCGAGGCCCCCCATGCACAACAACGCGCCCGAGCACATGCCGGCCCTCTTCGGCCCGAAGAAGCCGCTGCGCGACAAGCTGGAGGGGGGCCGGCGCTTCGTCATGAAGACCGACTTCGAGGCCGCCGGCGACCAGCCCGCCGCCATCGCCGAACTCAGCCAGGGCGTGCTGGCGGGCGAGCACAACCAGGTGCTGCTGGGCGCGACGGGCACCGGCAAGACCTTCACCATGGCGAAGGTGATCGAGGAGACGCAGCGCCCGGCGATCATCCTCGCCCCGAACAAGAC
>NZ_RAWI01001318.1 GCF_003612125.1 Corallococcus praedator | reverse complement strand
GACCTGGATGCCCGTCTTCGACGCCCGGGTGGATCCGGTCGAGCTGCGGCTGCGGGCCGCGGGGGTCGTGGTGTCGTTGGCCACCGGTCCCTACCGCGGCCAGGAGCCGCACTGGGAGGCCGAGACCGAGCAGATCGTCGACGCCGCCGAGCGACTCGTCCGCAGTGCTGGCTGAGGAGCTGGCCGTTCTTGGCTCCGCGGCGGTATCCGGAGTGTGGGGAGCGCGCGGGTCGGCCGTTCTTGGCTCCGCGGCGGTATCCGGCGTGTGGGGGAGCGCCCGGGTCGGCCGTTCCTGATTCCGCGGCGGTATCCGGCGAAGGGGTGGCAGGTCACCGCCCTCGGTCACGAGCGTGTGGAGTTGTCTGGTCGGCCTGAGCCGGCAGATGAGAGGTCTCTCATCTCC
>NZ_RAWI01000131.1 GCF_003612125.1 Corallococcus praedator | reverse complement strand
GCTCCCACCGCGACCCCGGCCCCGAACAAGGGCGGCTTCATCGACAAGCACCAGCCGGACACGAAGTTCAGCCAGCAGTGGGGCCAGGACATCTTCCTGGACCCCCGCAAGGGCGACAAGGCGGACGCCAGCGCGGCGAAGAAGGACGGGCGTCAGGTCACCCAGGGCAACACCGGCCCGGGCCAGGTGGCGGGCAACGAGAGCAGCAAGTACGTCTCCTGGCAGAAGGACGCGGCGGAGTTCAAGACCGGCACGGGCTTCAGCAAGGACGGCACCGGCGCGCAGATCGAGGCCAGCGCCGCCGAAGTCCAGGGCGATGCGTCCTACCGCGTGATGCCGTGGGAGATTGGCGGCCGGGCCGGTGGCGAGGCCAACATCGCCAGCCTGCGCGGCGACGCGGGCTTCGGCAAGGACCTGAAGGACATCAAGGGTCTGGATAAGGTCGACGGCAAGGTCTACGGCGGCGTGCACGGCGAGGCGTTGGTGGGCGCCAACGCGGATGCGAAGGCCAAGATCGACCTGAACCCCAAGAACGGGGACATGGGCGCGGAGGTGGGCGCGGGCGCGCTGGTGGGTGCCGAGGCGAGCGCCACGGCTCGCGGCGAGTTCGGCCCCGTGCAGGGTTCCGTGACGGGCAGCGCCATCGCTGGGGTGGGCGCCGCGGTGGACGCGAAGGTGGCCTTCGAGGACGGCAAGCTGACCATCGGCGGCAAGGCCAAGGCGGCGCTGGGCGTCGGGCTGGGCGTGGGCACGTCGTACACCATCGACTTCAACAAGGTGAAGAACACGGTCGACAACTTCACCGGGGGCAAGGCCTCCGAAGCGGTCAAGGACGTCGGCAACAAGGTCGCGGACGGCGCCAAGGACGTCACGAACAAGGTCACGGACGGCGCCAAGGACGTCGGCAACAAGATCGCCGAGGGTGCCAAGGACGTCGGCAACGACATCAAGAAGGGCATCAAGGGTCTCTTCGGATTCTAGTCCGGAGGACCCGGTCCCTCGCGTCAGCGCCTCCTTCCGGATCCGCGATGCTTGTTGAAGCGGCGCACCCCGGAAGGAGTTCAACGCGTGAGACACATTTTCAACTTCCAGACGGCCACCCGGATGGATGCCTTTGCCGTCCCGCTCGAGCATCAGCCGCCCCGCCAGCTCCGACTCCAGGCGCGCTACTCCTTCTGAACAAGCACGCGCTCCGGCGCCGGTGCGGCTGTCTCCATTCGGACGCGGGTCCTGTCAGGCCACGGAACGCAACGGACCGGACCGAGTCCAGCGTGTCGTGGACGTATGCGATGCTGTCCGCATGGCGGATACGCACAAATCGGATACGGCCGCTCCCGGGGTGATGGACCGCCGTCGGTTCCTGACGTGGGTCGTCGCTTCCCCCACGTTGATGATCGCGGCCCGGTTGGGGCTGGACCTCCCTCCGGCCGCGGCGGCGGAAGCGCCCGTGACGGAGGCGGCGACGCCCCTCAGCCTCCTCCTCGCCCTCCAGAGCGATGGGCGTGTCGTCACCACCCTGCCCCGCACCGAGATGGGCCAGGGCATCACCACGGCCGTGGCCATGCTCGTCGCCGAGGAGCTCGACCTGGCGCTCAGTGCGGTGGACGTGCGCAGCGCCGACGCGGATCCCCGCTGGCTCATCCAGCTCACCGGCCTGTCGACGACGATGCGCTACCTGTCGGGCCCGCTTCGCGCCGCGGCGGCCGATGCCCGGGCACGGTTGATCACCGCCGCCGCGCACCGTTGGCGGGTGCTGGCCCTGACGCTCACCACCGCGAACGGCGAGGTGCGCGCGCCCGACGGTCGCCGGGTCGGCTATGGCGAGCTGGCGGAGGAGGCCGCGCGCGTGCTGCTGCCCGAAGTCCTCCCGCTGCCGAAGTCTCCGAGCCAGTACACCCTGGTCGGCCAGCCCACGGGGCGCATCGACGCGCGGGACATCGTCACCGGCAAGGCGCGCTACGCCCTGGACCTCGACGTTCCCGGAGCGATGCCGACGGTGGTGGCGCGGCCGCCCACGCTGCGCGGACAGGTCCAATCCTTCGACGCCTTCGCGGCCCGGGCGATGCCGGGCGTGGTGGGCGTGGTGCCCCTCCCGTCCGGCGTGGCGGTGGTCGCGGAGACCTTCGCGCAGGCGTTCGCGGCGCGTGACGCCCTGCGGATCACCTGGGCGCCTGGACCGGCCAGCGCGCTGTCCGACGCCGACATCCGCGCCCGGTTGGTGGGGGCCATCGGGCCCAGGCCCCTGCCCCCGCTGCTCACGATGCGGACCCTGGAGGCGCGCTTCGACTTCCCGTACCTCGCGCACGCGCCCATGGAGACGCAGAGCTGCGTGGCCCGCGTGCAGGGCTCTCACGCGGAAGTCTGGTCGGGGGCGCAGGATCCGAAGTACGCGCGGCGCGAGGTGGCCCGGGCGCTCGGTTGGGAACTCACCCCGCAGAACGTCACCGTGCACACCGTGCGCGCTGGCGGCGGGTTCGGCCGCAGGTTCTTCCCCGAAGCCGCGGTGGAGGCCGCGCTCGTCTCACGGGCCATCGGGCGGCCGGTGAAGTTGATGTGGAGCCGCAACGACGACATGCGCCACGGGCACTACCGGCCCGCCAGCCACCACCGGATCCTCGCGCACCTGGGGCTGGGGGGAAGCATCCTTGGCTGGAATCACCGCGCCGCGATTCCCACCGTGGAGTTTCCCCACGGGTTCGGAGATGTCGTCACCGCGCTGGTCGGCGAAGTCCTCCCCGACGTGACGAGCGCGGTGTTCTTCGGGCTGACCCAACACGTGCCCTACCGGTTCGGCCTGGTGACGCAGCAGTTGAGCGAGGTCCCCATTCCCATTCCCACCGCGTCCTTCCGCTCGGTGTTCACCAGCCAGGTGGGGGTGGCCAACGAGGTCTTCGTCGATCAACTGGCGAGGGAGCTCCAGGTGGATCCGGTCGCGTTGAGACGCTCACGGCTCACCTCCAGCCGGCTCAGGGCGGTGCTGGACAAGGTGGTGTCCGAGGGCCGGTGGGGCCGGGCGCTGCCGGCCGGGGTCGCGCAGGGGGTCGCCGTCCTGGAGGAGTGGGACAGCGCCATCGCGCACCTCGTGGAGGTGGACGTCACCGGAGCGGCGCCCCGGGTGCTGCGCGTGGTCATCGCCGCGGATGTCGGCCTGCCCATCAACCCGAAGGGCATCGAGGCGCAGCTCCAGGGCGCCGCGGTGGACGCGATGTCGACCACCCTGAGCGCGGGCCTCCACATCGACGCGGGGGCGGTGCGCGAGGGCAGCTTCGCGGACTACCGCTGGCTGCGGATGAAGCACGTCCCCGCGGAGATCCAGGTGCACCTGGTCCGGTCGGACGACCGCGTGGGCGGCGTGGGAGAGCTTGGCTATCCCAGCGCGGCGGCGGCCCTGGCCAACGCGATCGCGCGGGCAAGTGGAGTCATGCCCACGCGCTTCCCCATCCTCGACGAGGGAGTCTGACCATGGCGGCCCATCAGTTCATCCTCAATGGCCAGACGGTATCGGTGGAAGCGCCCGAGGACCTGCCCCTGCTTTGGGTACTGCGAGACGTGCTGGGCGTCACGGGGCCCAAGTATGGATGCGGGGTGGGTGTCTGCGGCGCGTGTACCAGCCACCTGGACGGCGAGGCCTTCCGCCCCTGCCTCCAGCCCGTGGGAGGTGTCGCGGGCCGCGAGGTGATGACCATCGAGGGATTGGGAGGCGAAGGGCTGCATCCCGTGCAGCAGGCGTGGATCGCCGAGGACGTGGCCCAGTGCGGCTTCTGCCAACCCGGGCAGATCATGGCCGCGGTCGTGTTGCTGCGAAAGAACCCCCAACCGTCGGACGCGGACATCGACGCCGCCATGAGCGAGAACGTCTGCCGTTGCGGCACCTATGTGCGCATCCGGGCCGCCATCAAGCGCGCCGCGCTGCTGCTGCGAAGCGGAGCGGGAACCCGGGAGGGATGAACCGGGCCCGGGCAGCTCATTTGAAGTCTTCGTAGAAGATCTACTCGTCCGAGGACCGCGTGCCGAGCTTCGCGAACCGCACGGGACGGTGCCGCGTCCGCGGGCGCCTGCTAGCGTGGCCGCATGCGATGGAGCTGGGTGGGACTCGTGGTCATGACGCTCGCGTGCGCGAGTGGCAGGCGTCAGGCATTGGAGTCCCTGGACCCGTTGGAGGAAGTGGCGCTGACAGTCCGGGTCAGGACCAGCGAGGGGCGCCCCGTTCCGGGTGCGGCGTTGGTGATCTGGCGTGCGCCCCCCGCGCCGCCTTCCAGGATTGGGACCACGGATGCGCAGGGGACGCTTCGATTGAAGCGGAGACCGGGTCGGTATTCCGTTCACGCCGAAGCGCGCGGCTTCGTACAAAGCGCGCGCACGGAGGTGCGGCTTGCTCCGGAGTCGGAAGCAGGACTCGAGCTGACGCTGACGCCCGCAGTGCCATTCTCGGGGCGTGTGGTGGATCCGAAGGGAACGCCCGTGGTTGGCGCGATGCTGCGACTCCTGCCATCCGGCGATCCCGACCTCTGGCTGGATGTCGAAAGCGACGAACAGGGCCGCTTCGTCTTCGAAGGCGTGCCCGAAGGGGCGGCGGTCCTCCGTGTCGAGAAGGAAGACTGGAGCCTGACGCGCCTGGAGCTCACGGCGCCGCAGCAGGACCTCTCCGTGGTGCTGGGAGGCCTTGGCTCGCTGCGGGTGCGGGTCCTGGATCCACAAGGGCGGCTGTTGCCCGGGGGAGACGCGGAAATCACTCGCGAGTTCGACAAATCCACCCTTGAATTGTTTCCGGAGGAAACCGATGAGGCTGTCGTCTATCCGCGACTCGCAGCGGGGCGCTATCGGGTGCGTGGCTACTACTCCCCGGCGAAGGGGTGTAATTGGTCCAGCGTCGTTGAAGCAGACGTCCTCCCGGAACAGTCAGCGGAAGTGACAGTGAGTTTCGTGGGTGTCCGTGGGGTGGGTCCCTTGAAAGGGCGCGCGGTGGGGCGCGACGGCAGGGGTCTTGGCAACAGCAAGGTGAGTGTCTGGACCGAACGTGTCCGCGACGAGCCAGGCACCCACGGGACCTGCACGGTCGACACGGATCCAGACGGACGCTTCGTCCTTCCCGATCCGCTGGAGCAGCCCAAGACGCTCCTCTTGCGCGCGAAGGGAGAGGCGCCCTGGCAGTCGGAAGGGTCCCCGGTGCCCGGGGAGGATGCGCCGGTGGTGTTCCAGTCCGATCATGGAGGATTGGAGGGTCGGGTCCTGGGACCGGACGGACATCCCGTGGAGCGGTTCGGGCTCAGTGCCTCCCGCTGGGAGCAGCATCATCCGCAGGGCCGCTACGGCATCGACGCGTTCTTTACCCAGACCTACCAGTGGATCATCGACGCGGACGGATTCGCGACCGCGCTCGTGCGCGCGAAGGGCCGCCCCCATGAGGTGCTCCCCCTCCCGGATGTCATCCTCGACCGGGGCCGAATCGTCCAGGGCCGTGTCGTCGCCGAGGATGGGCGCACGGGCGTCCCTTCGCTGAAGGTGATGCTGTTGGATCCCTTCGAATTGACGGACCGCGTTTCGGCTCCCCATCCTCCCCATCGGACGGCGATCACGGACGCGGACGGACGCTATCGCTTCGAGCATGTGGCCAGTCGGATCCAGCTGCTCCGCGTGGACGCGCAGGCGCAGGGGACGGTCCTGTACGAGCTGATGCCAGATGAAGCGTCGGTGGACCTCCGACTCGTGCCCCTGGCCTGGCTCTCTGGAACGGTGACGGTGGGGGCACGGGTTCCACTGGCGGGCGTGGACCTGAACGTGCGCTGCGAGGGGAAGTTCGGCGTGAGCACCTCGACGGACGCCTCGGGCCGCTACGAGGTGCGCGTGCCCGGCGACCGCGAATGCTTCGTGCACCTGACCGATGCCGCCCCCAAGGATGAGGTCCGGCCCTGGCCGCCTCCGCTTGCCTTCTCCCCCCAGCGGCTCCAACTGCCTCCGCACGCATGGCGGCCGTTGGATTTCGAGGCAAGGCAGGGCCCGGCAGCGCTGCACTTGCGCTTCCCCGTGCCCAACGAGTTCCTCGATGCCTTCCTTCTTCCAGGCGAGCCCCCAATGCCAGGGACGACGCTGGCCATGGAGGCGCTCATCCGCGCCGGCTTCGTCGCGGATTGGACGCCCACCATCGTCAGACCGGAGCGTGGCCTGGAGGAGCTCTTCTTCCCTTTGCTCCGACGAAGCAACTACGTCTTCAGCGCACTTCCCCTGGGTCGGTACACGCTCTTCATCACGCAGGAGATGAACGGGGGCTTGCATGTCCTGCGCGTGCCGGTGGACCTCAAGGACGCGGGGACGCGGCTGATCACGTCAGGCCATCCTGGCGAGGATGACAAAGCGACCATCTTCCCTCGTTAAGGGAGACGGCGGCCCATGACACCACGTCGAAGCACGTTGCCAGCGCCTCAACGCTCGACGATGTCGTCGTTTTGCAGGTACGGGGAGGCTTCGACAATCGCTTCAGTAGTCCAGCCCCGGTTGGAGCCCCGGCCCCGTTCGTCGCAATCGCCGTCGGTGTGGATGCCCAGCAGGTGGCCCTGGCGGTTGAGCACGCCCGCGCCGGAGCTGCCTACCAGGGTGTCCAGGTCCGAGTAATAGACAAGCTGATCACATGAATCCAGGAACCCGCCTTCGGCGATGACCTTGGGCCGTCCCCGGGGATGCTGGATGATGGCCAACCGCTCGGTGGCCACGGTCGACAGCAGGACCGGCGTCACCGCGGGAAGCACGTCCAACTGGATGAGCGCGTAATCGGGTGCGAGCGATTGCTCGATGACGGTGCCCTCCGTCACCAGGGGGTCTCCGTCGGACGCGTCCTCGAAGTTGAAGACCAGCAGCGAGCGGTCCCCAAGCCCGACACAGTGCCCCGCGGTCACCACCACCGGTCCCGCGCTCGCTTCAATCAGCGTTCCGGTGCAGCGCCCGTCGATCAGGACGACCGCGTCCTCGCGGGTCTGGACGATGTCCGCGAACTCCCCCTGATAGCTGTTGATGGGGGTGAAATCCGCCGTTGGGCCGCACTGCGTGAGGCGGCGCACTTCCGGCGGCTTCGTCTTCACACAGACCGGAGCAGGCTCCTCAATGATCTCCTCGTCGGGCACCGACTTTCCACAGGCGGAAACGCCCAGGAAGAAGGTGCCCGCGAGGATGGGGCCCCACAGCTTCAGAAATGGACCGTGGGGCCTTGATGCCATGGGGCTTAGTACAGGTAGTTCAGCGCCGTGATGTCAGAGCTGGTCCACTCGCCGGTCTCGGTCGAACGGAAGCAGGAGTTCATGATCGAGCCGCCGACCGTGGCCGTGCTCGACGTGCCGGGGATGAGGATGGCGCCCACGCCCGCGGTGCCCTCGTTGGAGGCCGCGCCGCCGCAGCTGATGGAGCGGTTGTAGTAGTCCGAGTGACGGAAGCCGATCGCGTGGCCGAGCTCGTGCGTGATGACGTGCTCATTCACGTCCGCGCTGTAGCTCTGCAGGCCGGTGCCGATGTTGATGGTCCCGTAGGGCCGGCCGCCCGTGGGGAAGCCCGCCGAGCCGCCGGCGCCGGACATGGTGGTCGCGGTGATGTTCGCGCTGCAGCCCGTGGTCGGACCACGCGCCATCGTGAAGCTCAGGCCGCGCTGGTTGTAGTTCTGGATGGCCGCGTCGAGTCCCGCGCTCAGGCGGCTGTAGCTGTTGAAGCCGGAGGTGGGGTTGATGCAGATCTTCGTCACGGTGGAGGCGACGAGGTTCGTGGTGCGGTACTGCTCCAGGCTCTCCTTGCCGGGCTGGAGCATCTCGCGGGACGCCTCGAGCGTCACGTGGGCGTCGCGGCCCACGTACACGGCGTCGTCGACGACCATGATGTCGTTCTCAGGGAAGCCGGCCTCGACCAGGTTGGAGATGATCTCCTGGTTCTCAAGCTGCACGTCGTTACCGCACCCGGACAGGAACGCGCCACAGGTCGCCACGAGGACTGCCGCTTTCTTGAACATTTGTCTCTTCCTCTGTTTCGGGGGGACACGCCCGCCGCCGCCTGACCTTCCCGTCAGCCGCGGACCGGCGTGCCCAACCCCTGAGCAACTGCCGGGCCATCCGGCGCGCTAGAGGGGACTCTCCCGTATTGGCAGAATTGCCTGGAGCGCTGACACTCCAGGTTCTCAGAACCTTAGCGTAAAGGAATGTGACGCTGGCAATCCTAACCAACCGCCCTGACAACGGTTTTCCCTCCAACGGTCAGGCCCCCCTTTTTCAGGACAGTGGTGTCTTTGAATCAGTCACCTGCCCTGGGGTCCCGCTCACCCATGAACACAACGGGTGTGAGGGGTTTGGGTAAAGGATGGGCGTGAATCCACTCCGGGTGTATCCCGTCGCACATCCATGCCAATGCGCCACGTCCCCGTTCCCCTTGCCGCGCTGTTGGGCGCGGCCCTGTCCTTCCTCCCGGGCTGCGAGAGCACGAAGTCGAGCAGCGGCCCCACCCCCTCCGACACCCAGGTCCAGAAGTCCTTGCCCGGGCAGGATGCCGAGGCCTGGAAGCGCGCCCGCGTGGGCGACCGCGTCACCTACACCTTCTCCGCGACCCAGGGCCCCGAGCGCCGTGAAGGCAGCGGCACCGCACGCACCCTGGCGGGCCAGCTGACGGTGGAGGTGGTGGCCGTGCAGCAGCCCTGGGTCTGGGTGCGCCTGGCCTTCACCGACGCGGCCGGCAAGCCCCTGGTCCAGCCGAAGCTGGCGCAGGACCTGCTCCTCCCCGTGCGCGCGGACGCGACGCGCCCGCTGGACGTGCCCCATGGGGGCGAGGCCACCGCCGAGCGTGCCTCCAGCGCGGGCCGTGACTGGGAGGCCGTGCGCTACGTCAGCGACCAGCGCCCCGTGGACGGTCCCCTGCGCACGCGCGTGTACGCCAACGCGCCGGGCCCGCTCTACCTCACCCACGGCCTGCTGGAAGGGAGCACCGAGTCCGCGGGCTTCCACACCCCGGGCGGCGTCAAGCTGACGCTGCGCGAGTTCCGCGAGGGTTCGGACGACGCCAGCGCCCCCGTGCCCGCGCTGGAGCGGCCCCTGGGCCCGGGCGCGTACTTCGATCGGCACGTGGACGTGGGCCCCGCCCCCAGCGTGCAGCGCGTGTGCTTCACCGCCGAGCGCGGCTACCTGCTGCGCACCGAGGGCCCCATCGAAGCGCCCCAGGCCGCCCCCTGCTCCGACTTCTCCCAGGCCGAGCCGGAGCCCCTGGAGGAGGTGCTGCTGAGCCTGCCCTGGGAGGCCCTGGCCCCGACGGATGCGCCTCCCGCCGGCGCGTCCACCACCCGTGGCACCTTCACCGCGGAGGGCCACTCCGTGCCCGCCCTCATCGAGCAGAGCACGGAGAACGTCGAAGGCGTCCAGCGCGTCTTCTCGCAGACCACCGCGGCCGAGCCGTGGGCTCCGGGGCTCGCGGGCCTGCCCCATGAAGCGCGCTTCCAGCCGCTCGCCAGCAACACCGAGCGCGTGGTCGCCGGTGGCAAGCGCGAGCCCGAAGGCGGCACGCGAATCGTGCGCTGGGGCTCGTGGCTCGGGGGCGCGAAGTAGCGCCAATCCCTCTCAAGGCAATGCCTTACGAAGCAGGTGCGTCGGAAGTCCCCCGGTCATTCCCACGCACCCATTCGACGCGAAGCGCTGTTCCTTCGGGGCGGTGCGCCCATTCGCGGAAGGACAGACGAAACGCCTCCACGGCCTCGAACAGCGGGCCGTGGGGCTGCCAGGACAAGGCGGCTGCGTCCCGGGCCTCACGCACCGCCAGCCCGATGAGCAGGGTTCCTCCGGCGTCCGGTGCCTGCAGCGGTCGCACGGAGAGGCGCCGGTCCCCTTCCAACCGATACACCAGCGCTGTCAGGTGTCCCAGGAGCCAACCCTCGACGACCTGCCGGGCTTCGGCGGTGGGGCCCTCGGCGGACAATCGCAGACAGGTCGGCAGATCCTCCTTCACATCCACGGGCTGGAAGAGCGCCGCCCAGGCTTCGGGCGTGCGCGAGGCGCGGGCGCTGGCCACCAGGTCGCGGGCACGGAGCAGCTCCTCTTGCAGGACGCGGAACGTGGAGCGCGACACGTTGCGCGCGGTGTTTCGCGCCGGGAGCGCGGGAGCGATGACGGGCAGCAGGTCGCGCTTGCCTTCGGGACGGTAGCGAGCCGTCTCGGGCGTGAGCGTCACCGGCTGGGGCCACGGCCAGGAGGAGAACGTCCCGAAGAAGTGCGCGAGCAGCGACGCATCGGACGTCACGACGTCGGGGGCTGCGCGGGTAGAAGCCCAGGCCGCGAGCAGCGTCCACGACAGCCCACCGAGATAGCCCAGCGCATGGGAGTAGATGCCCCGGGCCCGGGCCCAGGCCTTGACCGCGCGCATCAGCGCGTGGAACCGCTCGGTGCGTCCGCCGTCCCGCGCGATGGCCTCCAGCAGCCCCAGCGTGTCCGCCAATCCCAGGATGGAGCGGAGGCCCGCGGGGTCCAACCGGGCGCCGTGCCGTTCGAGCAGCGTCAGGGGCTCTTCGGGAGGCACGCCCTCCGGACGGCTCGCATAAGCCAGATCGAAGCTCACGCCCCCCAGGGACAGCTTCACCAGGGGGATGGCCGCGTCCGCCACGTAGCGGGCGGAGCAGGAGGAGGACGCGGCCAGTTCCTGGAGGAGCGCCTGGGCGAAGTCCTCACGGGACAGCTCCGCCGGGCCGATGGCGACCGCGTCCACGTCGCTGCCCACGCCATCCGTGCCCAGCAGGTACGAGCCATAGGGATGCAGCGAGGTGCCCACCCGCTCGCAGTGCTTGCGCAGCTGCTCCACCGCCGTGGTCCTGGCGGCGTGCCCCTCCGGTGACTCGCCAGCGCCAAGGGACGCCAGGGCCGCCCGCAGCGAGAGGTCCTCCTGCTCCGGGGCCGCCTGCCGCGCGCGTGGTGCGGAGCCCGGAAGGGGAATGCGGCGGACGACCTCGAACGGCGCGTCGCCCTTCCTCCGGATGAGACAGAGCTCGCCCACCGCGAACTTCAGCGGTCGCCAGCTCCGCTGCCACACGGAGAGCGCACGGGCGTGGTCCCCGTTCGCCGAAAGCGCGAGCTGGCCCACGGACAGGTGCGGCGTGAAGCCACCGTGGGCGGACGCGGCGCATTCAGGCAGGGCCGCCACGAGCTTCGCGTGCAGGGCCGCCAGCGCGCCCTGGGGTTGCTCGTCGGGGCGGAGCCACGCCGTCGCGTTGGCGCGGTGTTCGAAGAGACCGAACGCGGAGAGCGTCACGTCGAAGGGTTCAACCCCCTGGAGGGCATCCACGAGGAGCGCCTCCACCGTCTCGAAGTCCTCTTCCGGGACGAAGGGATACAGCAGCGTGATGTGAGGCATCCACCGTTGGAACTTCGCGTCGTGCTTCTTGCGCAGGGCCTGGATGGGGGCCCAGGCGCTCTCGGGAGGGATGAGCACCAGGGCCGTGTGGTGGACCAACGCCACCGAGGCCGGCGACGCGGACGCAACCGAGGACACCTCCACTTCGCGGCGCAGGGTGCAGCACAGGCCGAAGTGATCCGAGGCGAAGAGGGCCTGTCCCGTGGGAGCGGGCGGCCCCTCCAGCGGGGCTTCCGCGAAGAGGCCGATGCTCCGGGGAGCAAGCCGTCCGGAGGAAGACGCGACCAGCACTCGATCCAACCGCCGCAGCCGCCCCGAGACGGTGGTGAGCGCGGCCAGCGTGTTCAGCCGGGGGTTGAACGTCTCCCCCGCTTCCGAAGGTCTCAGCGCGGTCCACGCATCCACGAAGCCCGCGCGGGCGAAGACGTCCGCTTCGGGCTCGCCGTCGCCGAAGTTGAAGTCACCGGCCAGCACCAGGTCCGGGGGCTCGGTATCGCTCGTGGCACCGAGCGCGCGGGCCCATTCGATGAGGGCCTGGACCTGCGCGGCGCGAGCGGAGGCACCGGCCGGGTCGCGGTTGCTCGTCAGGTGCGGCGTGGCCACCCACAGCGCTCCACCGGAAAGCCGCAGCTCGGCGGCGATGATGCGCTTGTCCCGGGAGAAGACGCGCTGCCACACGGAGGCGAGCGGGACGCGCGACAGGAGCACCTGGCCATAGGTCTCCACGGTGTTCGCGCCGGGACCGTCCGACAACCCGTAGCGCTCGCGGACCCAGGGCTCGGCGAGCAGGGCCCGGAGGAAGGGCGCGGTGACTTCCTGGAGGGCGATGAGGTCCGCGTCCGTTTCGCGCAGCAGGGCGAGCGCCGCCGGGGTCCTGCGCTCGGTGGCCAGCAGCTCCGCGTCGTACAGGTCGAAGAGGACGTTGAAGGTGGCGACCGTGAGCAGCGCCGGCGTGGGGAGCGCGTGGCCCGTGTCGCGGGGAGCCTCCGTCCAGGAGCCCGAGCGCGCGTCGTACCGGTACGCGGGCAGCGGCGTGAAGCCGGGAACCGCGACGGGCCGGGGCGGCGTGGGGTCCTCGGAGGAACCGGTGTGGCTCAGGAGGTCGAGGCGCGCCTTGCGGTCCCACACCCTCTGGTGGCCGCGCTTGAAGTACCAGACGCGGTGCCACGGAATCTCACCGTCGGGCACGAAGGCCTCGAAGGGCATCTCTTCCAATGCCCCCGCCTCGCGGTGCGCGTCATAGCCGACAACGAACTCGCGGGCGTCGAGCCGGGGATCCCACCGGATGCGGTGATACACCTCGCGGCTGGTCGTGAAGCGGTCCTGGGACATGGCGAGGCTCCGTGAGCGGAGGGGGCCCGGATGGAACGCCGGTGCCCCCGGGGAAGCAATGCCGCGCACGCCCCGATGGGCCGCGCACACGCCCGCCCCCGGACGCGACAGCCGGGGCATGGCTGACAGCCGTCACATGCGCGAATCCCTATCGGCCCACGCCGGACCCCTGCTGTCTCGTCAGGCGAGTTTCGCCAGCGTGGGCAGGACCTGCCCGCTCAGGCCCTGGACGAAGTGGTGGAAGCGCTCCGTGTTCGCGGCGGACTCGTAGTTGACGAGCCACGTCTCCCCGCGCACGGCGCGCACCTCGTCCACGATGCCTGCCGCCGGCCACACCGCGCCGGACGTGCCCGCGGCCAGGAACACCAGCCGCGTGCCGTCCTTGCGGGAGATGAACTCGCCGATGCGCTCCAGGTCCGAAGGGGCCAGCATCTCCCCGAACCAGACGATGTCGGGACGCAGGCGACCACCGCAGCTGTCGCACTTCGGCACCGTGCCGGACGGGTGCACGGAGGTGTCGGCGAAGGGCTCTCGCTGGCAGTCCGCGCACTTCGTGCGGAAGAGGTTGCCGTGCATGTCCACCACCCGCTGGCTGCCCGCGCGGGCGTGCAGGCCGTCCACGTTCTGGGTGGTCAGGAGGAAGCGGTCACCCAGGTGGGCTTCCCAGCGCACCAGTGCGTCATGGCCGGGGTTGGGCTTCACGTCGGCCGCGCCCGCCCGGCGCTGCGAATAGAAGCGCCACACGAGCGCGGGGTCCGCCTGGAAGCCCTCGGGGGACGCCACGGCCTCCACGGGGTGGTTCTCCCACAGCCCGTTCATGCCCCGGAAGGTGGGCACCCCGCTCTCCGCCGACACTCCGGCACCGGTAAGCACGAGCAGGCGGGTTCGCGAATCCAGGACGAGCTGTTCGGCAAGCGGTTCCACAAGGCCTCCTGTGCCAGCGGGCACCAGGGTTGTTAGAAGGGGCGGCAACCCCCTTTTCGAGGCCCATCATGGCGGAAGTCACCCTGGATCTGCGCGGTCAGCCGAAGGCCGAGGCGTATGCCGAGCTGAAGTCCCACGCCCTCGCCATCCTCGAGGGCATTGACGACGACATCTGCGCGATGGCGACGATGAGCTGCCTTCTGCACAACGCCTTCGGCCACCTGTGGACGGGCTTCTACCGGGTGGTGACGCCCGGGAAGCTGCTGCGCGTGGGCCCCTACCAGGGGACGCTCGGGTGCCTGGAGATCACCTTCGGCAAGGGCGTGTGCGGCACTTCCGCCGCGAAGGGCGAGACGGTGGTGGTGGCGGACGTGCACGCCTTCCCGGGCCACATCACCTGCGACGGAAGGTCCGCGTCGGAGATCGTCGTGCCGGTGTACGGCCGCAACCGCGAGCTGCTCGCGGTGCTCGACATCGACTCCGAGCACAAGAACACCTTCGACGACGTGGACCGCGCGGCGCTGGAGGACCTGGTGTCCTGGTTCCAGCACCGCGCACCCTGACGGCCCGTCGGGACTCAGCGCTTCGCGAGGCGCGCGTAGGCCACGGCCAGCGCTCCCGCGAAGCGCGCGTTGTTCACCAGCAGCGCCAGGTTCGTCTTGAGGCTCTTGCCGCCGGTGCGCTTCGCCATCTCGCCCAGGAGGAACGGCGTCACGGCCTTCCCCCGGACGCCCTGCCGCTCCGCGTCCGCCAGCGCCGACGCGATGTGCAGCTCCACTTCATTGCGCGGCAGCGCGGCCTCTTCCGGAGGGGGCACGGTGTAGAGCACGCCGCCCTGCCCCAGCAGTTCGAAGCGGGCGTGGGCGATGCGCGCGGCCGCCTCCGGATCATCCGCGCGGTGCTCCAGTGAGAGGCCGGACTCGCGGCTGTAGAAGGACGGCAGCTCGTGCGTGCCCACGCCGATGACGGGCACGCCCGCCGTCTCCAGCAGCTCCATCGTCTTGGGCAGATCCAACACGGACTTGGCGCCCGCGCACACCACGGCGACCGGGTAGCGCGACAGCGCGGCGATGTCCTGGGAGATGTCCCAGTGTTCCGCGGCGCCCCGGTGCACGCCCCCGATGCCGCCGGTGGAGAAGACGCGGATGCCCGCCGCCGCGGCAAGTTCGCACGTGGCGCTCACGGTGGTGCCACCGCTCGCGCGGGTGGCCACGGCCACGGCCAGGTCGCGCGAGCCCAGCTTGAGCAGCTTCTCCTTGCCCTCGGCCAGCCGTCGCATCGCGGCGTCCTCCAGGCCGACCCACACCTCGCCATCCACCACGGCGATGGGCGCGGGCACGGCGCCGGCGCGGCGCACAGCCTCCTCGCACGCGCGAGCGGCTCCGAGGTTGTCGGGGTACGGCAGGCCCTGTGCGACGACGCTCGTCTCCAGCGCCACCAGCGGCTGCCCGGAGTCCTTCGCGCGTCGCACCTCGTCCGAATAGCGGAAGTCCATGGGCGGGCATTTACGACACGGTAGGGGCGGCCGGACAAGCACGGGCATGGGGAAACGTCCGGGTTGCTTCCCTGCCTGTGCATCCCCGACGTTGCATCCGTCGCCGCGCCGCCCTATGCCCCGCCGCCGTGAGTACCTCGTCGCCCGCCGTCGCCGCGCCTGCCCGCCTCCTGTCCGCATCCGACCTGGCGATGCTCGCCGTGGTGGTCGTCTGGGGCACCAACTACACCCTGGTGAAGGACGCACTGGAGGGCATGCCGCCCCGGGCCTTCATGGCGGTGCGCTTCGGGCTCGCGGCGCTCGCGATGGGGCTCGTGCTGGGGGCGGTGGAGGGCTGGAAGCCGATGCCGTGGAAGGTGTTCCTGCGGCTCACCGGACTGGGGCTCGTGGGCAACACGCTGTACCAGCTGTGCTTCATCGAGGGCCTCGCGCGCACGACGGCGGCCAACAGCGGGATGCTCACGGCGGTGAGTCCGGTGGTGACGGCGGCGCTCGGCGCGGCGCTCGGCATCGAACGGCTCCGCCGCCCGGTCATCGCCGGTCTCTCCCTGGCGGTCGTCGGCATGTTGCTGGTGGTGGGCGCGAGGGGGCCGAACCTGGGCGCGGCGACGTGGCAGGGGGATGCCCTGATCATCGGCGCCTCCCTGTGCTGGTCCATCTACACGGTGGGGACGCGCACGGTGGGAGCGGACGTGTCCGCGCTGCGCATCACCGCCATCACCATGCTCACCGGGGCCCCGGGCGTGGTGCTGGCCGGAGCGTCGCAGGTCATCGCGATGGACACCTCGCGCGTGAGCGCCGCCGGCTGGATGGCGCTCGTGTATTCGGCGCTGGTGCCCCTGGTGCTCGCGTACTTCGTCTGGTTCCGCAGCGTGCAGCAGGTGGGCACCAACCGCACGACGCTCTACGGCACCGGCATCCCCGTGGTCGCGGCCCTCACTGCCTGGGCGCTGCGAGGCGAGCGCCCCACCCTGATCCAGACGCTCGGAGCCGCGCTCATCCTCACAGGCGTGCTGATCAGCCGTCGCAAGGACACGGCGACGACGAAGGCCTGAGTCCCACCAAGGCCCTAACCGCGTGGCCCGCGCTCCAGCGTCAGCTCGTACTCGAGCATCTTCCGGTCGAGCGTGGGCCGGCTGATGCCCAGCAACTCCGCCGCGCGAACCTTCTTGCCGCCCGACTCGCGCAGCGCCTCCGCGATGAGGTCGCGCTCCAGCCGGGCCACCTGTTCCGGCAACGTGCGAGCGGAGTGCCCCACCATGCCCTCACGGACCTCAGGAGGAAGCTGCGCGATGCCCACCTGCCCCGCCGCGTACACGCGCCCCAGCCGCTCCGCCACCAGCTCCAGCTCGCGCACGTTCTGGGGCCACGGATAGTCCGCCAGCAGGCGTCGCGCCTCCGGGCCCAGCACCGGCGCTTCCCGCCCGCTCTGCCGTGCCGCGCGCAGCGCGAAGGACTCCAGCAGCACCGGCACATCCCCGCGACGCTCGCGCAAGGGCGGCACCTCCAGTTCGAAGCCCGTGAGCCCCCGGGCCAGCGCCACATCGAACTCATTGCGCGCGGCCAGTCGGGACACGGGAGCCGCACAGGTGGCCACGACCCGCACGTCCACGGGCTCCTCACCGCCCTGCCGGGCCGGGGCCGCGCGCCGGGCGAGCATCCGCGCCAGTCGCTCCGCCGCCGCGCGAGGCAGGGCCTCCACGTGGCGCAGCAGCAACGTTCCGGCATCCGCGCGCAGCACCGCGGACGTCACCGGAGGCTGTCCCGCCGACCCGGCACGGCCGAAGAGCGCCACCTCCACCGCCTCCAGCGTCTGTCGGCACTCCACCGTCACCCAGGGCCCCAGCGCGCGCGGCGAACGTCCATGAAGGAAGCGCGCCAGCAGCGCCTTCCCCGTCCCCGGCTCGCCATGCAACACCACGGGCGCGGCACTGCCCGCGGCCCGCCGCGCCTCCTCCAGCAGCCCACGAAACCCCCGCGAGGTCCCCAGCGGCGTTACCCAGGGCACGTCGGTCGCCTCCGCCTCGCCACGGGAGCGCACCGCCGTGTACGCCTCGCCCCCCAGCCGGCCGAGCGACGCAAGCAGTTGCCCCTCGCCCTCCGTGAACGGCGACTCCTCGCGCTCCACATACAGCACGCCAAAGGGCAGGCCTCCCGAAGCCACCAGCGGAGAGCACAGCGCCGTGTCCGTGCGTCCCAGCTCCTTGCGCTCCAGCGCGGCCTGGACCAGCGCGCGAGGCACCTCCACGGACGCGGCGCCGGACACCGCCGCGGTGCGCAGCCCCTCCGGCCCGCTCAGCAGCGCCGCGGCGCGGTCCGCGTTGAGCGCGTGCGCCGTCTCCTCCGCCAGCCGCCGCAGCACCATCGCCTCGCTGGTGGCTCCCAGCAGCGCCGTGCCCGCCGAGTACATCGCCGCGGCCGCGCCCACGTGGGGCAGCACCTCCTCGATGGGGACATGTCCCGGCTCCGAGGCCGACACGCCGGAAGGCTCATCGACGATGGACACCGGCGGCGGCTCGAACACCGCGATGGTGGCGCCCACGCGCATCCGGTCGCCCGGCCGCAGCACCGCCTCTTCCTGGAGCGCCAGCCGCTGCCCGTTGAGGAGCGTGCCGTTGGTGGACCCCAGGTCGCGCAGCCGCACCTGTCCCGCGACGGTGTCCAGGAAGAGCTGCGCGTGGCGGCGCGACACCTGGTCGTCGTCGAGCGGGATGTCGCACGACGGACTGCGCCCGAGGGTCAGTTGGGAGACGACGTCGTACCGGCGCCCCGCGAACGGGCCCGTGAGCAGCAGGAGTGCCGGCATGCGATGGGGCAAGCCTAGCAGCGCCCCGAGGGGCGCCAGCAAGCACCGGCCCTACATGGGGCGTTCGGCGGTCAGCAGGGCCCGCAGCTCGGACTCGTTGAGCGGGCGGCCTTCACGCGCGATGGCCAGGGCGTTGATCTGCTTCTCCTCCACCTCCACGTGGGCGCCCTTGCGCCACTCGGTGGTGTGCACCGCGCCATCCACCAGCCGGCCCACCACGGAGCCCTCGTCCCGGGTCACCGCCTCCAGCCACAGGTTCTCCACCACCGCCTCGCCCTCCGGGTGCGTCTCGAAGGGCGCGCGCACCAGGAACGTCAGGGGCTCCATCAACCCCTTGCGCTGGAAGCGCGCCAGGAACGCGGGCAATAGCGCCTGCGCCTCCTCGTGCATGGCCGCGGTCTGCTCCTCCGGCTCCTTGGCGAAGCGCTCGCGGTAGGTCGCCAGCAGCTCCGTCGTGTTGTGCCGGCCCAGCGGCGACACCACCGTGAGGAACAGCCCCTCATGGCCGTCGAAGGCATCCAGCGACACGCCCAGCAGGTTGGCGCGGGCCTCCTCCGACGGCACCATCGTGAAGCTCTGGCCCTCGCTGGTGGCCACCTCCTGGCGCAGCGCCGGCCCCTGCGCGAACGCCAGGTCCGTGCACAGCTCATGGAGGAAGCTCTCCGCGGCCAGCAGGTCGCCCTCGCCCAGGTGGAAGATCTCCACATCGCGCGCGCCGAACTTCTCCATCCCGTGCGAGTGCACCCACAAGGGCGTGTCCCCTTCCGCCAGTTCGATGGCGTGCAGGTGCACGTGGTCCCGGATGTCGAAGTCCAGCTCGGTGATCTCCACCACGTCCTCGGGCTCGTGCAGCTTGAACGCCGTCACGTCCACCAGCACCCCGGGCACCAGCTCCATCAGCGTGCGCACGGTCCACAGCGCCTCGAAGACGGGCAGCGTGGGCTGCGCGCCCCCGGGCTCCAGGAGGAACGCGTAGCAGGACTGGGCCTTCTCCACGCGGGCGAAGGCCTCCGGGCTGCCGCTGAACAGCTCCGGGTTGACGCGCGGGCGGCCCTCGCTCTCTGGCTTGAGCACCACCCGCACCTCGGAGCCATCCGCGCGCACGGTGAAGCCCTGCGCGTCGTCATGCGGCACGAACTCCACCTCGTCGGTGGCGAACGCCGCGCGCAGCGCCTCCAGCGGGGGCGGCCCCGTCTGCTCGGTGGCCAGGACGTAGACCTCCTTCACAGGTGCTTCTCGATCTGTCGGAAGAGGTCCACGCGGTCCACCAGGTCGGTGAGGTAGTCCAGCTTGTCCGTCCCCAGCACCAGCACCGGTGACAGCGAGTAGCCCTCGAACCACTCCTCGTAGAGGGCGTTGAGGCGCTTGAGGTACGCGGTCGGGATGTCCTTCTCCATGGCGCGGCCGCGCAGGCGGATGCGCTCACGCAACGTGGCCACCGGGCAGCGCAGGTAGATCATCAGGTCCGGCGGCGTGAGCGACGTGGAAATGGTCTGGTACAGCTCCCAGTACGTGCCCCAGTCGCGCTTGTCGATGAGCCGCTGCCGGTGGAGGTTCTTGGCGAAGATTTCGGCGTCCTCGTACAGCGTCCGGTCCTGCAGCACAGTGCCCGGCGTGCGCTCCAACTCCTGGTGCAGGCGGAACTTGTGCGTCAGGAAGAAGAGCTGCGAGCGGAACGCCCACGTCTTCATGTCCTTGTAGAAATCAGCGAGATAGGGGTTCTGGTCATTGGGCTCGAAGGACGGCGTGAGGCCGTACTTCCGGCACAGGAAGGACGTGAGCTCCGTCTTTCCGGCCCCGATGTTGCCCGCGATGGCGATGAACTTTTTCCTGGCCACGCCACCCTTGCTTGTAACCCCGCCGAGCGGCACACACCAGAAACAATGGTGGGGGAAGCCATGGTAGATAAACTGCATGCCCCCGTCCCACCCCGCACGTCCAGGTGCCAGCGGCGCGTCAAGTCACGCGTCGCCCGGTCGCCCGTCCGGTGAGCGGTACTCCCAGGGCCCGTCCGTCTCACGAGGCGACCGGTAGGAGGAAACCCGACGCATGTTGCGCAAGCTGTGGTGCATGTTGGTGGCGGCGGTCTGGACGGCGATCATGTTCTTCGTCTCCATCACGGCCATGATCCTGACGCTCAACCCGTCGCGCTCGGTCTGGGTCGCCCGGCGGCTCTGGTCTCCCGTGCTGCTCTGGGCCGGGGGGGCGCGCCTGGAAGTCATCGGCGCGGAGAACGTGGACCCGAAGCGACCCACCATCTACGTGGGCAACCACCAGTCCACGCTCGACATCCCGGCCCACTTCATCTCCGTGCCGGTGGACTTCCGCTATGTGGCCAAGAGCCAGCTGCGCCTCGTGCCCTTCATCGGCTGGTACCTCTGGCTGGCGGGCCACATCTTCATCAACCGGGGGGACCGCTCCTCCGCCATCGAATCGCTGGAGCGCGCCGCCCGGAAGGTCCGCGAGGGCACCAGCATCTTCCTGTACCCGGAGGGCACCCGCTCCCATGACGGCACCGTGCTGCCCTTCAAGAAGGGGCCGTTCGCGCTCGCCCTCAAGGCCCGCGTGCCCATCTGCCCCGTCACCATCGAGGGCAGCGCTTCGCTGATGCCCAAGAACTCGTGGAACATCACCCCGGGCCCGGTGCGCGTGAAGATTGGCCGCCCCATCGACACGACGGGGTTCGCGGAGAACGACCGCGAGGGCCTGGCCCGCGCCGTGCGCGAGCAGATCATCGCCGACAACCTCTCCCTGGGAGGCAAGGGCGGCGACACCGAGGCCGCCATCGCCCTGCAGGGCAAGGAAGGCATCGCGCAGCAGCGGGCCTCCTCTCCCACCTCCAAAGCCTCCTGAGCGAGCCCTCCGTGCACCTGAAGCCCCTGAACCGTCCCCGCTCGCTCCGCTGGACCCGCGTCGCCCTGCTGGGACTGGGGCTGCTCGCCACCGGCTGCGGCCACGGCAAGGCCACCGGGACCGCCCTGGCGCCCCAGGCCCAGGCGCGCGCGTACCTGGATGAGAACCAGCCGGAAAAGGCCCTCCCGCTCCTGCGCGAGCTGCACGCACGCACGCCGGACGACGTGGACGTGGCAAGAGCCCTCACGGAGGCCCAGGTGAAGGCGGGCCACGCGGACGCCTGGGCGGAGGAGCTGCGCCAGGCCATTGCGCGGAACGAGCGCGCGACGGACCAGTACATGCTGGGACTGACGCTCTTCTCGCGGGCGAAGGACGCGGGCCAGCCCACGGTGGCCGCCTTCGAGCGCGCCATCACCCTGTCCCCCACCACCGCGGAGTTCCACTACCGCCTGGGCGTCGCGAGGCTGGAGTCGGAGCAGTACGTCGCGGCGCTGGGCCCCCTGCGCAAGGCCGTGGAGCTGGCCCCGGAGCGCGCGGGCTGGAAGCTGCCCCTGGCCAAGGCCCTGGCCCGCACCGGCGACACCGCGGGCGCCGTGGAGGCCCTGGGCACCGTCGTGCGCGGCAACCCGTCGCCGGGGGAGGTCGCCACCGCCCGGGCCCTGATGAACCAGCTGGCGGACCCCTTCCAGGGCTTCCCCAAGGCCGCGGAGGCGAAGCTCGAGGAGGGCATGCGGTTCCTGCACGAACTGGATGCGCCCCAGCACGCCGTCATCGCCTTCGAGGAGATCCTCCACGACTACCCGGACCTGGCCGTGGTGCACGCCCTCCTGGGGCTGGCCTACCAGCGCCTGGACGACGCCGGCCGCGCCGTGGACGAGTTCAAGCAGGCCATCGAGCGCGCCCCCCGGGACGGCAAGAACCAGCTCTACCTGGGGGAGCTGTACCTGTCGCGCCAGCGTCCGGACGCGGCCCGTGCCGCCTTCGAGAAGGCCGTGGCGCTCAACCCCCTGCTGGAGCTCGCGTGGTTCCGCCTGGGCGACCTGAACCTGGAAGCGCGCGACCTGCCCGCGGCGAAGAACGCGCTCCAGGTCGCGGTGACCCTGGCGCCGGACACGGTGCCCGCGCGCGGCAAGCTGGCGCTCGTGTACCAGTTGGACGGGGACTACCCGGCCGCCCAGCGGGAGCTGAAGTACGTGGCGGAGAAGGACCCGGAGAACACCGAGTTCGCCCTGCGCCTGGGTCTGCTCTACACCGACGAGGCGCAGAAGGCGCGCGGCCCCCAGGAGCGCCAGAAGGCCACGGCCGAGGCGGAGCGCTGGTTGGGGAAGGTGCTGGAGACCCAGCCCGACAACGCGGTGGCCAGCCGGGCCCTGCAGCTGCTCAAGGGCCAGTAGCCACCACCGCATCCGGGCCTCTACACTCCAGCTCCCGATGAGCGACGCGCGCAAACCCGCCCCCCCCAGCAC
>NZ_RAWI01001317.1 GCF_003612125.1 Corallococcus praedator | reverse complement strand
CTCCTGGGCCGGTTCCTCCTCCGCTGGGGTCGCCGAGCGCCGGGGCCCCAGGTTTCGGGCAGGCAGCCGCGCGATGAGGTCTTCAAGACGGTCTCGGTAGTCGTCATTCATACCTTCAGTTGTCGTCGGGACAACCGAATTTCGCCAGGCAATTTCAAACCTGTGGATAACACGACGTCGCGGCCAGCCTGCTATCCACAGGCCCGCCGCCTCGTGCCGGAACGGGCTAAGTCGTTATTTCGCGACGATCGATATCATCTTCGGCAGCTTGGCAATGATCTTGACGATCTCCTTGCCTTCAGTGAACCGCTGCACATTAGCGTCGGCTAAAGCCACCTCGCAGGCCTCGGCCTCGGTGATTTCGGGGCTCACTAGGAGCTTAGCGCGTACCTTGCCCGTCACC
>NZ_RAWI01001316.1 GCF_003612125.1 Corallococcus praedator | reverse complement strand
GGATCATAAGCATTAACTAAGAGTTTCTCTTTACGTTCTTGCACGCCAACTTCTCTTTGTTCTCGCTTTTTCTCAACCGTTTCTAGTTTACCTAAAGCGGCTCGAATATGATAACGAACTTCTGATAACGCAAAATCATCTGGAGCTTGTGATAAAGCCTTCTGTAAAAAAGCCTTGGTATTTTGTGTGTTATTTTTCATTTTATGCCTTTCTTAAATAATTCTATCCATTTTAGAGGAGCTTCTTCTGAAACAAGGTGAAAATATTTGTCTTTTACTTCACGCAAATATTTTTCATCCACTCTTATCTTCCAAATATCTAACTCACTTTCTGGAAGATCACCTAGTAGGGCAACATGATTCGGCAAAACAGATTCAATCCCTAAAGATAAATCCCTTTTGAT
>NZ_RAWI01001315.1 GCF_003612125.1 Corallococcus praedator | reverse complement strand
CACCTGGTCTTGGCTGATGGCTGAAACGACAAACGGCCCCATTGAGGGGCCGTATGTCATGTGTTTTCCGGGGCTGGAACAGCCCGTCGTACGCGCAGCGATTACTGTGGTCTGGAAAGACGCTGGACAATCCGGTCTTTCACCAACAGGCGTTTTTCCTTGAGCTTTTTGAGCGCGTCATCGCCAATACCTCCTGCGGTCCCCTTTTCGGCATTCAGCACTTCGTCATCGGCGCTGTCGTACTCTTTGAGTAACAGACTCAACGTGGCATCGGCGCTGCTGCGCTCGAAAATCTCTTCCCTGGTCAACTCCAAATCCGCGAACAAATCGTGTTTGACTGGCATGAGTAGCACCTCCAGTTGACTACTTGAATGCAATGAGCGCCTGTGAAGGGTCTCACGGGT
>NZ_RAWI01001314.1 GCF_003612125.1 Corallococcus praedator | reverse complement strand
GCAAGTGCTGCGCGCGCTGCATAAAGCGATCCAGAGCGGACTGGTGCTTACGGCACATGCCGTTACCGGGGGCGGGCTGGCGGTTGCACTGGCGGCACTGTGTGAACCGTATGGCGCCGCTATCGACCTGACTGTACTGGGTAACGCTGTTCAGCCGGATATTTTGTTGTTTTCGGAAAGCAGCGGACGGTTCGTTGTGGAGATCAGGCCGGACGACGCACGCCGTTTCGATGCGTTCATGTCCGGGCATTACTGCGCCAGAATCGGGGAGGTTAGCACTGCTCCACGTTTGATTGTGCGTACTCATACACCTACGCCCTGGGTTGACTGGACATTTATGCCATCGGGGACGGCAAAGGCGGCCCCGGCTAACCCGGCCAAACAGCGGACGCCTCAGCCTGCAA
>NZ_RAWI01001313.1 GCF_003612125.1 Corallococcus praedator | reverse complement strand
GATCGGCGCGCATGAGTGGCGCAAGAAGGGTGTGGAGATTCCCGCGCTCGGTGGTGAGCGCATTCACCCGCACTACGGCGTGTTCTCGCCGGTGCGCGGCGAATACATCGAGCTGGTGGCGAATGCGCCGTTGCCTTCCAAAACGCTAGCGTTCGATATCGGCACGGGCACGGGTGTGCTGGCGGCGGTGCTCGCCAAACGCGGCGTGAAACGCGTCATCGGCACCGATCAGGACCCGCGTGCCCTGGCCTGTGCGCGGGAGAACCTGGCGCGTCTCGGGCTGCAGGCCCAGGTCGACGTTGTCGATGCGGATCTGTTTCCTGAAGGCCGTGCGCCGCTGATTGTGTGCAACCCGCCTTGGCTGCCGGCACGGCCCAGCTCGCCCATCGAGCGCGCCGTCTACG
>NZ_RAWI01001312.1 GCF_003612125.1 Corallococcus praedator | reverse complement strand
ATATGAATGTTTAGCTATTGAATTATTCCAATCAGCAATAATCCAAGCTTCGATTTCCGGCGCGGCAAACCCAACAAATTTTTCGATGTCAGCACATTCTGGTATTTTTGATATCTCTGACAATATTTTTAATTTTTGTGTCTCAGAATCGCGGCAATCCAAATCGTCAAAAACTAAAATCAGGTCGCATTTATTTGGTTCTGCTTTTAAGGCGATCGGCAATTCTTGCTTGATTTGCTCGATTAAGCTTTTACCTGTTCTTCCCTGACCACTTGCTTTATTAGGTTTAGGGCCAGGTTTGTCACGAACCGGTGTTTTTCGTTCAAATCTACACCCAGGAAAAGTTTTTTCTAAAAAAGGAAAGAATCCTCTAACCTCAGCTTCACCGCCTCTCGAGTAAACCC
>NZ_RAWI01001311.1 GCF_003612125.1 Corallococcus praedator | reverse complement strand
GGTTGGTGGCGTGCCATTGGCGCCCGATTCGAGCGTCGAGTACCAGACATCCTGCCGGTCGGCCCCGCCAATATTGGCTTTATTGAAATTACGGGTGAAGTACAGCGTCCGGCCGTCGGGCGAGATCACCGGTGCCACCTCCTGACCGGGCGAATTAACGGTTTTGCCGAGGTTTTCTTTTTGAATGTCTTTCGGCGTTGCGGTCGATACGTTGATGCCGACCGTCACGGGTTTGGTCTGGTCCGAAATGCCAATAGCGTCGATTTGATTGATACCTTTCAGGGCGGCCCCGTTGATGAAAACCTTGACCTGGTGGCAAACGAAGGCAGAATCAGCCACAAAAATGCGCAGCAGCGGGTCGGTGCGGGGCTGTGGGCTGGTGACTCGGTAAACCGGGTGCTCGG
>NZ_RAWI01001310.1 GCF_003612125.1 Corallococcus praedator | reverse complement strand
GTGCAGCCACCTGGCCCGCCCAGGCGCGGCCAGCGTGATGGGGCAAGGCGCCTTGCTCGGCGAGGCGGTGCCCGATCGCCAGCACAAGTTCCGGCTCATCATCGGGCCGCTCGATCTGCAGCAGTACCTGAACTTCACCCCGAAGGGGCGTGATCTGCCGGTGCTGGTGGAGTGGGTGCGCAGCTTTGTCAGCTTTGAGTTTGAGTGGGAAGTCGAGTTGCAGGTGCAACCGCATTCCGCGCCGCCGGCGGTGCTGGGCGCCGAGGAGCGGCTGGGCTGGTCGACCTGGCTTGGTCAACCGGACAGTAGCCGTGCCATTACAGGCATGGTTTTCCAACCTGAACACTATGTTGCTCAATAAGCTTATGAAGGCCGTCGCTCCACAATATGCCTCCTCGCCCGAC
>NZ_RAWI01001309.1 GCF_003612125.1 Corallococcus praedator | reverse complement strand
CAGCATATCGCAGAGCAAAGATCTGGTGAGCCCGATTTGCTGTTGTTATTCGAAAGTGGGAGCAAGTATACGGTTCAAATTACGGCGAAGGAATCGAATTCAAAATTTGTCGATTCGAAAAAGGCTGGGGATGTCATCCCCCAATCAGCTCGTTATAGCCCGGACGGCTTTATCTGCATCGGAAGACCGGACTTTGAGTCATTGGCTAAAGAGCAAGCTGGCCATTTGGGAACCACGTTTAACTACAAGCAGATCCCCCTGTATATTCTTGTTGAAATTTTTGTGCAGACGCGTGAAGGCCGACTGTCGGATGAGCAAGCGGAGAGGCTCATAATTGCAGAGAGGGGATATTTTTCTTTCGACCGGATTAAAGGCGGACGAGAATGAGCACAACTGAATGAATTG
>NZ_RAWI01001308.1 GCF_003612125.1 Corallococcus praedator | reverse complement strand
GTGTAGGGCAGATCATCAATTTTACAAATACTTCTGTCACAACGACGATCAATGGTATCCCACCTCAATATTTCTGGGATTTTGGGGATGGGATTACTTCCACATTTCAAAGCACACCTCATATTTATACAAATCCCGGTATCTATTCAGCGCGCTTAGTGGTGCAGGATTTTGTTCCTTGCTTCGATACTTTTTACAAGACCATTGTTATAGATACACTCCCGTTCGTCAGCTTCACCATATCAGATTCTTTGCTGTGTGAAGGACAGCGTATTGATTTTCTCGGATCTTATTTTACAGAAGGCCTGAGTAGCATTGTATGGAATTTTGGAGATGGAGGTATAAGTAATGTAGGCGGTAATGTTTCCCATGCTTATGATACATCCGGTGTATTTACTGTTTCGC
>NZ_RAWI01000130.1 GCF_003612125.1 Corallococcus praedator | reverse complement strand
GTGCTGGGGCTCGTGCCCAAGGAGAAGCTGCCCACCTACAACGTCTTCTACGAGGGCCGCACGTTCGGCCACGGCCAGCCGGGCATGGCGGAGACGCACCGGGGCGTGCCGCTGGGCGACTACCTGTTCCAGTTCGACTTCGGCGTGGTGGCGCCGGAGGTGTGCGAGGACATCTGGAGCGCGGATGGCCCCATGCGCCGCCGCGCGTACTCCGGCGGAGAGCTGGTGGTGAACCTGTCCGCGTCCCCCTTCCGGCTGGGCTTCTGGGACACGCGGCGTGAGCTGCTGGCCACGAGAGCCTCCGACCACCAGGTCACCATCGCGTACGCGAACGCGGTGGGCAGCAACGACGGGCTCGTGTTCGACGGCGGCGGCTTCATCAACCAGAACGGCCGCCCCGTGCTGGAGACGCCGCGCTTCCAGGAGGGCTACACCACGGCGGTGGTGGACCTGGACCGCACGCTGCGGCTGCGCACGGAGAACACCACCTGGCGCGTGGACCGCGAGTCCTGGGTGACGTCCGGCGGGCAGAAGGTGCCCACCGTGGACTGCACGCAGGTGAAGACGAAGCGCGACACGCTGGCCTACCCGGTGCCCGCGCACCGCAGCTTCTTCCTGCCCGCGCCGGACACCCGCCGCCCCGCGCGCGTGGCGCTGTGCGAGGACATCCTGGACGCGCTGGCGCTGGGCGTGGGCGACTACTTCGAGAAGACGCGCGCCTTCAAGCTGTTCGGCATCGCGCTGTCGGGCGGCCGGGACTCGCTGCTCACGCTGCTCATCGCGCACCGGTACGCGAAGCGCGCGCGGCCGGACAACCCGGGCTCGCTCATCCAGGCGTTCTACATGCCCAGCCCCTACTCCAGTCAGCAGACGCGCGACGCGGCGGAGACCATCGCGCGCGAGCTGGGCGTGCCCTTCCAGGTGGTGTCCATCGAGGAGGCCTTTGAACGGGAGAAGGCCGCCGCGCAGCAGATGCTGGGCGAAACGAAGCTCACGCCCATCACCGAGCAGAACATCCAGGCCCGCATCCGCGCGCAGCGCATGTGGAACTGGAGCAACTCCTGCGGCGGGCTGTTCCTCCAGACGGGCAACATGAGCGAGAAGTCGGTGGGCTACACCACCATCGGCGGCGACCTGATGGGCGCGCTCGCGGTCATCGCCAACGTGCCCAAGACGGTGGTGATGTACCTGTTGGACTACCTGCAGGAGACCACCGGCTACGAGGGCATCCGCAAGGTGCTGGCCAAGCCCGCGGGCCCGGAGCTCGCGCACGACCAGGTGGGCGAGGAGGAGCTGATGCCCTTCCCCATCCTGGACGCGTGCTTCTACCTGCACGCGGGTGAGAAGCTCACGCCGTCGGAGATGCGCACCGCGCTCACCGCGATGTTCCCGGAGGTGGAGGCACAGCGGCTGTCCAGCTACGTGGACCGCTTCGTGAAGCTGTTCCACCAGTCCATCTACAAGTGGGTGCAGGCCCCGCTGTCGCTGCACATCGGCAACCTGGACCTGGACCGTGAACGCGCGCTGCAATTGCCTGTCGTCACCGGTTCGGCGTGGCTGCGCGACGCATGAAGCGTGTCTGCCATTGACGCAGGGGAGGGAGGCGGACAAGCCTTCCTCCCCCGTGAAGTGGCTCTGAAACCACGTCTCCCCGCCTGCTGGGCGGACAGGCGGGTCGGCTGTCCTTGATTCCCATTCAACGGGTTGCCGGATGTGGCTCGCACGACAACCTTCATGTCAGTCAGTCGACGATGGAGGTATGGGATGAAAGCGAAGATTCTGGCGGGCGCCATCGCGGCGCTCATGTACGGAACGGGTGCGGCGGCGGCGGAGAAGGATTGCCCTCCAGGGCAGGCCGCGGTCCACAAGGACAAGGACACGACGGCCCAGGTGGCTCCTGAGAAGGTGCAGGAGGAGGACGTCATCATCGAGGAGGCGCCGCTGGATGAGTCGCTCCAGGGGACGGGAGGCAGCGGTTCGTCGTCCATGGACGACTCCAAGAGCCTGGGCACCACCGACCAGGACCTGAAGCAGAGCGGCACCGGGGGCAGTGGTGCCATCTACCTGAACCAGCCGATGCGCTGCGAGCCGGTGGAGCAGCCAGGGACGGGTGGCAGCGGCAGCGTCATGGAGCCGCAGTCGAGCACGCCCACCCCGCCTCCGCCTCCCGCGGCGGAGCCTCCGGCCGCTCCGCCTCCCCCCAGTGACGACATGAGCACCAGCGACAGTTCGCTGTCCGGCACGTCGTCCAGCTCGGATGCGACGGGTGGCAGCGGCGTCGCGGCGCCGTCTCAGTCGACGGACTTCCGTCCCTCGGCGACGGCGAACGAGGACATCGAGCCGCTGGAGGTGGAGAAGAAGAGCAAGAGCGACACCAAGGGCCTGACGCTGCTCATCGGTGGCGGTGTGGAAGGCTACACCGGCGCCCTGGCTCCGCAGTTGGCCCCGGGTCCCTCCGCGGGCGTGACGGCGTCCATCAAGCCGACGTCCGTGCTGGGCATTGAAGTCGGTTACTCCGGCGCCTTGAACAACATCAAGGACGCGGGGGTCTTCGGTGCCGACGACGGTCCGGACCTGGTCCGCAATGGTGGTCAGGCGGCCCTGACGCTCGCCATCGCTCCGACGCCGGTGCAGCCGTACCTGCTGGGCGGCATCGGTATCAGCAACTACCACTTCCGCGGCGGTGAAGCGCTGGGCTACAGCGATGACACCGTTGGCAACGTGCCCGCGGGTGTGGGTGTGCGCGGCCACTTCGGTCACTTCACGGCGGACCTGCGTGGCTCCTACAACTTCCTGTTCGACAAGCAGTTCGCTCCCAACATCGAGAGCGGCGGCGATCCGTCGGGCGGTGGTAGCTACAACGCGTCGCTGAACGTGGGTGGCACGTTCTGACCTGAAGCCTGAATGACGACATCCATGGCAGGAGCTGGCGGCGGGGAGCCCGGAAACGGGAGCCCCGCCGCCGCTCTCTTTTTTCATCCTGCTTTTTTCACCGAGCGGGCGACCATTCAGGGCGGCGGGAGGCTGCGAACGCCGTTAAAGTGCGCACTTTTCCTGGGTGGATTCCCGCCCTAGGAGTCATGCACATGAGCTTGAAGATCGAAGACGTGAAGGTGGGGACCGGGGCGGAGGCCACGGCGGGCAAGAAGGTGACCGTGCACTACGTGGGCACGCTGACCGACGGCAAGAAGTTCGACAGCAGCCGGGACCGGGGACAGGGCTTTTCGTTCCCCCTGGGCGCGGGCCACGTCATCCAGGGCTGGGACCAGGGCGTCGCCGGCATGAAGGTGGGCGGCGTGCGCAAGCTCACCATCCCGCCGGAGCTGGGCTACGGCGCTCGCGGCGCGGCGGGCGTGATTCCCCCCAACGCCACGCTGCTGTTCGAGGTGGAGCTGTTGACGGTTGGTTAGGACCTGACTTCAAGGACTCTGGAAAAAGAGAGGCCGTTCATGGCGACGCTCGAGATCACGAAGGACAACTTCAAGGAGACGGTGGGCAAGAACGGCATCGTCGTGCTGGATTGGTGGGCGACCTGGTGTGGCCCGTGCCGCGCGTTCGCGCCCGTCTTCGAGAAGGCGTCCGAGCTGCATAAGGACATCGCGTTCGGGAAGATCGACACCGACGCGCAGCCGGACCTGTCTGGCGCCTTCCAGATCCGCTCCATCCCCACGCTGATGGTGTTCCGGGACGGCATCCTCCTGTTCGAGCAGCCGGGCGCGCTTCCCCAGGCGGCGCTGGAGGACCTCATCAAGCAGGTCCGCGCGCTGAACATGGATGACGTGAAGCGCGAGGTCGAGGAGCAGCGCAAGGCCAAGGGCGGCTCTCCCGAGGCCTGACGTCCAGCCGGGCCCCTGCCCGTGTCCACGGGCAGGCGCCTACGGTGCGGTGGGCGTGCAGACCCCGCCGCCATTCAGGTGCGCTTGATCCACGATGCTCTGGGTGACGAAGGCCTGGAGCGTCCGCAGGTCATGGGCGCCGGGCTGGTAGACGACGGGTTGCCCCTGGGCATCCCGGAGTTCACCGCCGTCCAGCCCGTGCAGGTCCAGCAGGTCCTGGGATGACAGCCCCTCCGGGGTGATGACGTGGTTCGCGTCCGCGGTGGCGGCGATGGCTTCGAAGCGAAGCTGCACGCCCCGGTGGGTGCCCAGCCGGTCGTAGAACATGTGTTCGGCGTGGATGGTGATCTCCGCCTCCGCCACGGAGTTCTCCGGCACGACCAGGCCCTGGGTCCCATCCACGCCGTTGATGCAGTCCACCATCCGCGCGTTGACGGGGAAGCCCATGCGGAAGGTGTAGAGGCCCAGCGCGGGGTCGCGGTTCTGCGCGCGCCCCTCCACGAAGTAGCTGAAGCCGCGCTCGCGCATCATCGCCAGGTCGTCGGCGGACACGGAGACTCCCGCCACGGTGCGGGCCTCCGGAGGGCTCACGCGGAAGGACACCTGGTGGCGCCCGGCCTCCAGGCCCGTCAGCCCGGTGAGCGGTACGTCCTCCTTCTGCACGTCCACCAGCACGTGCTCTGGCGACGCGTGCACGTCGCCGGCCGCGGAGGTGAGGGTGAAGTCCCCCACGGACACCAGGTACTTGCTGAACTGCACGGACCAGCCGTCCTGGAAGAGGTGGTCCGCGTAGCCGCGCTGGGTGCCGTCTCCGCCGCTCAACGTCAGGCGCACGTCGCCCCGGGCCGCCGTCTCACCGCAGCCGGTGGCCGCGAGCGCCACGGCCCCCAGCAGCAGGGGGAGCCGCCTCCATCGGACCGGGTTGCCTTGGGTTTTCATGCATCTGGTTGGTATTTGTAACGTGGTTGCAAGTCAAGTGTGGGTTGCGATATCCACGGGTCGCTGTCTGGGGGACCGCCTGCGTCGGGTGGTCACCGTGGAGCGAGGTCGTTGCCTGTGTTCATTCCGACGCTGGTGCTCTGGCTGCTGAGCGCGTCGCCCGAAGTGCCCGTGACTCCCCCCGTACCCGTGGAGGCCGCGCCGCCGGTGATGCCGGCGGACGTCCCCGCGTTGACGCAGCCCGTGCGGGTGTTGCTGCGGCTGACGCTCGACGACAGGGGCGAGGTGTCGCGGGTGGACGTGCGCGAGTCGGCAGGCGTGGCGTTCGACCGGGCCGCGATGGCGGCGGCCCTGCGTTGGCGCTTCGAGCCCGCGCGCCGGGGGGAGGTGCCGCTGGAGGTCCAGGTGGACGTGCCGGTGACGTTCGAGCCGGTGGTGCCACCTTCTGACGCAGGAGCCGCGCCGCGTGCCGAAAACACGGACGTCACGCAACCCGCTGATGACGGTGGTGGTTCTTCTCCGGACCCGAAGCCGCCGTCGTTCTCCACCACGGTGCGCGGCCAATCCGTTGCCCCGCCCCCCGTGGCGGTGGGGGACTTCCACATCACGGTGGGGCAGCTCGCGGACGTGCCCCGCAACTCGGCCACGGACCTGCTGTTGCTGGCGCCGGGCGTGATGCTCGCCAACCACGGGGGGGAAGGCCACGCGGAGACCCTCTACCTGCGCGGCTTCGACGCGGGCGAGGGCAAGGACGTGGAGATGCGCCTCAACGGCGTGCCTCTCAACGAGGTCTCCCATGCCCACGGTCACGGCTACGCGGACACGTACTTCATCATCCCGGAGCTGGTGCAGTCGCTCCGTGTGACGGAGGGGCCCTATGACCCTTCCCAGGGCGACTTCGGCGTTGCGGGCACCGTGGACTACCAGCTCGGGCTGGAACGCCGGGGCATCACCGCGTCCGCCAGCTACGGCAGCTTCGCGTCGCGCCGGCTGTCCCTGGTATGGGGTCCTCCCGAGTCCACCGACGCCACCTTCGTCGGCGTGCTGCTGCGCCAGGGCCACGGCTTCGGCCCCAACCGCGCGTACGCGAACGCGGGCCTCATGGCCCAGACGGAGCTGCGCCTGGGCCCGGAGACGCGGCTGCGCCTGTTCGGTGCCAGCTACGGCGCGCGCTTCTCCACCGCCGGCGTGGTGCGCGAAACGGACGTCGTGGACGCGCGGCTGCCCTGTGACGCGGACGCGGACTCGCAGTTCTTCTGCCTCTATGACCCGAACCAGGGCGGCGCGAGCCAGCGGCACCTCGCGTCCGTGGAGCTGGTGTCGCGGCTGGAGCGCGGTGGGCGCTTCGTGCAACAGGCCTTCGCGGTGGCGCGCCAGATGCGCAGCCGCGAGAACTTCACCGGCTTCCTCCAGGACACGCCCCCGGTCGGAGAGGCGCAGCGCGGCGACAACACGGAACAGTCCTACCAGGGCACCACCGTGGGTCTGCGCGGGCGCTACACACCGGGCCTCACCTGGGCCGGTCAGCCCCAGCCGGTGGAACTGGGCTATGTGGCCCGCTACGACAACGTGCACACCCGCGCGCGGCGCCTGCGCGACAAGGGGGGCGCACCGTACGCCACCATCTTCGACAATCAGGTGCGCACCACGAACCTGGGCGCGTACCTGTCACTGCGCGGGGCCCCCATGGAATGGCTCACGCTCCGGGGCGGCGTGCGCGTGGACACCTTCCTGTTCGGCGTGGAGGACCTGAACCGTCCGGAGTCGGACCGGCAGGGCTCGCGCATCCCCGAGGAGTCGGTGGAGGCCTACGGGTTCTTCGCCAGCCCCCGCGCCAGCGCGGAAGTACGCCTGACGCCGCGCCTCACCTGGCTCACCAGCGCGGGCCTGGGCGCGCGCTCCAGCGACGCGGCGGGGCTGTCCGACGCGGAGTTCGCCCCCTACGCGCGGGTGACCTCCGGCGAGACGGGACTGGGCTGGCACTGGCGCGACGACGCGGGGGACTCCGCGCTGGAGGTCCGGGGCGCGGTGTTCGCCACGCGCGTGTCGCAGGATCTGGTCTTCAGCGAGACGACGGGGCGCAACCAGCCCATCGGTCCGTCGCAGCGGCTGGGCGCCTTCGGCACCGCGCGCTTCCAGTGGAACCAACGGCTGGACGTGCAGGCGAGCCTCGCGTGGGCCCGCGCCACGCTGCCCGTGCCCGGTGCGTCCTCGTGGCGGCTGTGGGACGGCACGGTGATTCCGTACATCCCGCAGGTGCTGGGCCGGGTGGACGCGGCCTGGCGTGGCACCACCACGGTGGCCCGGCAGCCGGTGGGGTGGAGCCTGGCATTGGGCCACAGCGCCATCGGGCCCAAGCCCCTGCCGTTGGACCGCTACAGCGAATCCATCTTCCTCTTCGATGTGGCGGCGCGGGCCCGCTGGCGCGCCGTGGAGCTGGGCGTGACGGTGGAGAACCTGCTGGACGCGCGCTGGCGCGAGTCCGAGTTCAACTACGTGTCCAACTTCCGCGGCCCCGACGCGCCCGCGTCCCTGCTGGCCACGCGTCACTTCTCCGCCGGTGCCCCTCGCACCGTGCGCGGCACCCTCACCGTGTACCTGGACCTCCAGGAGGACCGGCCATGACCTCTGCCTTGCGTCCCTCGCGTCGTGCCTTCACGCGGTTGCTGGGCGGTGCGCTCGTGGCGGGCGTCCACGCCTGCGGGCTGTCCGGCACCGGCGGTCGGAGCATCACCTTCCGCATGGGCCTGCGCACGGCCATGGCACCCGGTGAGGACACCGTCGGCGTCTTCACCACCGACACGGGCTGGCGCGTGGCGCTCACCACCGCGCGCATGGTGCTGGGGCCCATCTACCTGTTCGAGAAGGCCTCGCCGCTGCAGCCCCAGGCCCTGCTGCGCCGCGTGAGCGACCTGCTGCTGCCCACCGCGCACGCGCACGAAGGGGACTTCTTCTCCGGAGGCCGCGTGCTGGGGGAGTGGGACCGGGAGGTGGTGTTCGACCTGCTCGCGCAGCCGGGACAGGCGCGGGTGCTGGGACACTCCCCGGGCATCGCGGGCCTGGCGCGCTCATTGTCGCTGCTGCTCCAGCCGCCCTCCCGGGCCCTGGGGGCGGAGGGTGACGTGATGGAGGGGCGCACCCTGTTCCTGGAAGGTGTCGCGACGCAGGCGGAGGCGCGCGTGCCCTTCCGGCTCGCGATGGACTTCCCGCCCCCCGTGGAGCTGCAACGCGTGGACTTCGTTCCCATCCAGGCGGACCTGGATGACGAGGGGTTGTTCTGCCTGGAGGCGCAGCCGCACCGCTGGTTCACGGGCACGCGCTTCGACCGGCTGACGGTGCCGGCGGAGGGCACCCCCGTGGACGTGGGGCCGGAGACCCAGGTGCACCGCGCGCTGAGCGTCAACGTGCGGCGCTTCGATGCCTTCACCGGCGCATGGGAGCCCCAGGGCTGAAGGGGGGCGGTGGGGCTCAGCCCGGCTGCCAGAACGGTGACAGCGTCAGCTCCACGTTCCCGAAGGGGTCCGCGCGCACGCGGTCCTCGTCGACGAAGACGTTCTTCAACACCCAGCGCTCGTGCTCCTGGCGGAACACCTCCAGGATGTGGTGCACGGGGTTGATGACCCAGGCGTGGTGGATGCCCGCGCGGGCGTAGCGGGGCAGCTTCGTGGCCAGGTCCAGCTTCGCGGTGGCGGGCGACAGCACCTCGCAGATCCAGTCCGGCGCGCGGTCGATGAAGGAGCCATTGGGCAGCGTCGGGGGCCGTCCGCCCACCCAGCCCGCCAGGTCCGGCACCAGCACGTCCTGGCCCAGCAGCAGCCGGGGCTCGGCGGTCCACCACCAGCCCTCCGGCGCTCGGCCGAGCAGCGGCGACAGCCCCTTGCGACGCGCGACGGAGGGCGAGGAGATGTAGAGGACGCCATCGAGCGCTTCGCCCACCAGGTAGTGGGGCAGCGTCTGCACTTCCTCATGGGGATCGAGCGGCTTGTGGGGAACGGGCTGGCGCATGCGGTAGTCCTCGCGGTGGGACTTCACCGTAACGAGCGCGCCCTTTTCGCCGCATCGGACCGCCGGGGAGGGCGACCTTGTCCTGGTGGACGTGGGCCCCTCCCCGCTGGACATGTCTGGTTACTCGCGCTCCAGCACGAATTGAAACTTCTCCGCCGGCACCGGTCCGAACTGGAACAGGTAGATCTGATCGCCCGGTGCGGACGTGAAGGTGAGCGTGTGCGTGATGCCCCCGCAGATGAACCGGGCGGGTGCGAGCACCGACACCACGTCCGTCCCTCCCGCCGTGTCGTTGGTGACCTTCGTGTTCACTTCCTGGCTCAAGTAGAGCGTGACGTGCTCGGTGTTCTCCGGGTCGGAGATGAAGGCCGTGTAGCCCCCGAAGCCCGCCTCTCCCGAGCGCAGGGTGACTTCGTAGCGCGCGTGGCCGGTGTTCGTGTCGGGCGGGAAGTCGAAGGGCGTGCGGCCCGCGGTGACGACCTCCGGCGTGTTGACGAGCGTGTGCGTGCACGCGTGCTCCATCGCTGGATCTCGCTCGCCGGTCGTGAAGTCCAGCGCGCTGTCGCCCAGGCCCGAAGTGGTGGGTCCCAGCGCGCGTCCTGCCCCGTCCTTCAGCGCGGTCAGCTCCACGACGTAGTGCGTGGAGACCTCCAGCGGCCGGTTGCTCTCCTCGGTGCGCGGCACCGTGACGGTGAGCGTGCGCGCATCCCCGGACCAGCTTCCGGTGAGCACGCGGGGCGGCACCGTGGTGTCCGTGCGGTCGCGCAGTGTCACCTGGGCGAAGGTCGGGTCCATGGGCTCGCTGAACGTCAGCGAGAGCACCTTGCGGAAGGCGATGAGCGGCTTCTCACCGGAGGTGTCCAGGTACAGCTCCAGCGGGTAGACCTCCGTGGCACCTTCGGTGGGTTGAGAGGTGGTGACGGTGGCGGTGGAGGTCGGCTCGGTGCCCGCGTCGGCGCTGGTGCCCGCGTCGGACCCAGCGTCCGCCGAGGTGCCGGCGTCCGGCGTGACGGTGGGTTCTTCGTCATCACAGCCGGTCAGGGCGAGCGCGGCGCAGGCAGCGAACAGGAAGGCGGCGGAGGACAGACGCATCGGGGTGGATCCTTCAGGGGAGGGGCACGGAGGAAAGGCCACGCCGGAGCACCCTTCCGAGGGGAGATGCTCCAGCGTGGGAGCAGACCTGATTCAGGTCCGCGTCAGCGTGGGACGGAAGCTCAGCGCGCTAGCACTGCGACCCGTCGCAGTTGTCGTCGATGCCGTTGCCACAGATTTCAGCGGCGCCCGGGTTGACGCTGGCGCCCGAGCCCGGCGTGTCGTTGCAGTCAAAGCGCTGCGTCGTGTAGCCGGAGGGCGGCGTGCACGCGGTCAGGACGGAGGTGGTGTTGTTGCCGTACCCGTCGCCATCCGCGTCCTGGTAGTAGCGGGTGCGCGTGTCGTTGAGGAACTCCGGCACCACCGTGATGGCATTGCCCGTCGCCGGGCCCGTCGCGACGATGTACGTCGTGCCCGCCGTCAGGTCGTACACGGACACGGACACGAGCGAGCAGCCGGAGGCCGACACGGCGTGCGTCAGCGCGGAGGCCACCGTGGCGCTGGTGCTGCCGTTGACGACGGTGATGGGCACGCTCTGCGTCCGGTAGAACGCGTAGGAGCCGGTCGTCGCCGGCACGTACGTCACCGAACCCTCCGCGCCGGACGGCAGCGCGAGGTCATAGGCCTTGTGCTTCGTGCTGATGGCGGGCGCGCTGGTGGTGCGCGTGGCGCTCGCCGTGATGGCCACGTGGTCCGTGGGGTTGCCGGCGTGGGCGCACGCATGCGTGGTGATGCCCGTGCCCAGCGACGTGCAGCCGGCCTCCAGCTCCTGCGAGTCCTGGGCCTCGAACGTGGACTCCGGCTCTTCCATCGGGCCGCAGGCCACCAGGCCGAGCGACAACAGCGCGCTCAGCGCGATGCGCTTCGTCTTCATCATGGGGGTGTTCCTTTCGGGATGCCGGGCGCGGGGTGCCATGCGGCTTCAAGCCGCCGGTGCGCCCGGTACTCTGAGTCATGCCGTAAAGGTAACTCAGTTGCAATAGTGTCCCGGGTGATTCCAGGCCCGGGTCACTGGAGGTGTTCGATGACGAGTCCGAGTTCGGTGAGCGCGGTGGGGCCGAAGGTGACGGTGTACTGGACCTTGTCGGTCAGCTCGTAGCCGACCATCTGCTTCAGGCCTTCACAGAAGGGACCGGTGGCCTGGGCGGCGACGGGCTCGATGACGCGCTCGCCTTCCTTCACGGTGACGGCGAGCTCCGGGGTGCTCAGGTAGAGGACGAAGTCCCCGGTGGCCCACGCCTTGAAGTTGAACGTGCCCACGGACTGGCCGCCCTCCTGTCGCAACTTCACGGTGTAGTGCGTGTGGAAGTCGTCCACGCGCGGCTGCCGGTCGGGGGATGCGGTGACGGTGGAGAAGGGACCATTCGCGACGTGGAAGCAGGCGTGCTCGCCGTTGTCCCCGAAGTCGAAGCCCTCGCGCGGGACGTAGTCCGGGTCCGGCACGCACGACAGGCCCTGCTCGCTGGCCAGGGAGCCCCGGTCGCAGTGACACCAGTCGCCCTCCGGCTCCCGGTGGATGTGCCCGTTCGGCTTGCACGGGTCGGTCTGCTCCTGCGGCGTGCCGCCGTCGGGTCCGGCGTCGTCGCCTCCGCAGGCGGTCAACGCCGCGATGCTGCCGGCCAGGAGGAGGGCACGGAACGGGATGCGCATGGGAGGACTTCCTGGTTGGAGTCTGGATGTAGATGCAATTGAGATACAGAAGTTTTAGGATGTCGGGAAGGCCCGGCCGCGCGGAGGCGGTCCCGGGCCTTCTTTCAGACGCCCGTGGAGGGGTTACTCCTCGTGGCCTTCGTGTGCCGTCTCCTCGATGACGAGCAGGAAGGTGGCGGCCTGGGGGACGACGGCCGCGAAGTCCACGCGGTAGTCGATGCCACCCTCCAGGTCCGCGGTGACGGCGGTGCGCAGGGTGCCGCAGACCTCTTGCGGGACCTCGTAGCGGCACTCCAGGCCGACTTCCTCATTCGTGGCCGCGTTGACGATGCGGACGGCGCGGTGGCCGGAGGTGAGGAGGGCGAACTCGTTGGACTCCTCGGGCGTGAAGATGACGGAGCCCGCGTAGCCCAGCGTCCAGTTCTTGTAGGTGATGGCCGGGAGGGTGACGTTGTACGCGGTGTGCCCGACGCTCACGTCCACGAAGGACGGACCGCCGAGGGGCGCCGCGGTGACGGACTCGAAGGGGCCGTATTCGGCGTGGACGCAGGAGTGCTCGGCGACCTCCTCCAGCTCCTCCGTGTCCTGGCAGGCGGCGAGCAGCTCCGACTGCTGGGTGATGGGGGCTTCGGCTTGCGGCGTCCGCTCCTCGGTGGCGCCGCAACCGGCGAGGAGGAAGACCGCGCTGGCGGCGACGAGGGCATGGGTGGACAGGTGCTTCTTCATGGGGGGCTCCTTGGGATGGGTGCTGCGGGGTGTGAGGGCAGGGCTCAGGAGCGGTCCGGGCGCAGGACGAGCCACGGGACGCGCACCTCGCCCGAAGGCAGGTGTTCGGGCGGGAGCTGGAGGTGGGCGCTGTGCGCGCTGGGGGAGAGGCGGGCCGCGCGTTCCCAGGCGTCACGAAAGGACGCCTCGTCCGGGAAGGTGACGCGCGACACGCAGCCCGCGGCGTAGCAGTGGGCGGCTTCCGCCTGGACGGGCCGCACGTCCCGGCGGATGCGCTCGTGCCACGAATCCAGCGCGGCGCGAGCGTCCTGCGTCCACGGCTCCTCGCTGTCACCGGACGCCGTGAGTTCGGCGAGCACCGCGTCGCGGCGGGCCTGGGGGCTCGCATGGTCCGCGCGCAGGGCCTTCACCAGCCGCACGCGCGTGTCCGGCAGGGCGCGGCGCGCGCGGCCTCTCAGCTCCGGCTGGGGCGGCCCCTGGACCTTCAGCGCCGCGTCCAGGAATGCCTCCGGGGGAGGCTCCAGCTCAGCCAGGGACTCGGCGGGCGCGGCCTCCCGCACTGTCGCGGGCTGGACGACGGTCACGGGGCGTGGGGCGGGCTTCACGGGTGTCGGACGCGTGACGGCGGGGAGGGCAGGGACCGCGTCGGCGGAAACTTCCACGGGGCGCTGGAGCCAGCCGAGCGCCAGACACGACAGCACCACCCCTGTGCCTCCGACGCTCCAGACGATGCGGTTCATGGGTCCCCTCAGGGCGCACCGGTGGCGGTGCGCGAGCCGCCTCGCCATCAGCCAGGGGCCCGCAATAGATGCCACCAAGATCCATATGCAATCAAGTTGCATTTATGGGACGGCCTCCTGGGTAGGGAAGGGTCACGGGGTGGACGTGACCTCGTTTCCACAAAGGTTTGCTGTCCCTGGAGGCCGGGCTTGCGGAAGATGGGGTGCTGTCTTTCCCGCAGGCCCGAGGTGCCGTCGTATGAGAGGGTCGTCCTTCTTGTCGCGTGTGCTGGTGTTGACCGTGCTGGTGCTCCCCGCGTTGTCGCAGGCGGCCTCCTACCTTCGGGTGGTGAGCTGGAACCTCCGCCACGAGGGATGGGCGGCCGAGCAGAGCTACCTGGAGGACGCGCAGCAGTTGTGGAACCAGTTCGGTTCGAGCAGCACGTCGAACAACGGCGTGGACCTGGTGTTCCTCCAGGAGGTGATGAACACGGCGGCGGCGCAGGCCGTCGCGCAGAACCTGACGCAGGTGTCGGGGGTGACGTGGACGGCGGCGGTGACGCCGCTCATCGGGCGTTCGTCCTACAAGGAGTCGTACGCGGTGCTGTACCGGGCGGACACGGTGTCGCTCCTGTCCTCCACGGTGTGGAACGACACGGGGGACCTGTTCGAGCGCGAGCCGCAGGTGGTGAAGGTGCGCCACGTCCCCACGGGCGCGGACTACACGTTCCTCAACTGGCACACGGTGTGGGGCGTGGCGGCGGACCGCAAGCTGGAGGCGCAGGCCATCGACGCGGTGTTCGCGTCCGTGCAGTCCTCGAGCAGCACCGACCAGGACGTCATCCTGGTGGGCGACCACAACATGGCCTGCACCCACGCCTCCTGGAGCGAGCTGAAGGCCGTGTCGCCCGCGGTGACGTGCAAGCTGGACACGCCCACGACGCTGAACTCGACCGGGGGCTTCGCCAACGCGTATGACCACTTCTGGGTGCAGGACACCTACGTGACGGAGTTCTCCAGCGCGGGCCGCGACTACATCGGGAACACGCAGGACTACGTCACCCGGCTGTCGGACCACGCGCCGGTGTGGCTGTCCCTGTACTCCAGCAGCGACACGGACTGACGCCGGATGCGCTGGAAGCAGGTCCTGTCCGGGGTGCTCCTGTGCGCGGTGCTCCTCGCCGCGTGGTGGGCGGCGTCCCGGAAGCCCGAACCGCTGGTGGCCCCGGTGCCGTCCGCGTCCGTGGAGGTCGCGGACGCGGGCGTGCGCGATGTCGTTCCTCCCGTGGCGACGCGGGAGGCGGCGGACGCGGGCCTGTGGCTGCGGGCGACGCTGGAGGGCGCGCATCCGTTCATCGGAGAGGCGCGCGTGGGCGCGGCGTTCATCACCGACGAGGACCTGCGTTGGTGGAAGCAGGGGCAGGCGCGGGGGGAGCACGCGGGGCCTTCGCGACTGGAGGACCTGGCCAACGTGCGCGGGTGGGTGACCGCGCCCGTCACCGCTTCCGCGCAGGGAGGCGTGCTGGGGCCGGTGGAGGTGCCTCCGGCGCCGCGCTACCAGTTGGTCGCGTTCGAGCCGGACGGGACTTTCTGGTGGGGCGACCACGTGCCGGCCTCGCCCCCGGAGTCAGGGACGCTGGACGCGGGCGTGCTGCGGGCGACGCGGCCCACGGGCGTGCGCGTGCGGCTGGCGGGGGCGAGGGATGAGGCGGGGACGTTCTCCGTGCGCATCGAGCGCGACGTGGATCCGGCGGACGCGGAGCGGGCCAGTGCCCTGCTGGTGGTGCTGCGGTTGGTGGCGCCGGAGTTGATGGTGGCGCTCCAGGACGGGCTGCCGGTGCCGCTCGTGAAGGATGGCGACACGGTGCTGGCGCCGCTGCCTCCGGACCGGGCGGTGCGCTTGTGGCTGCGCGCGCCGTCGGGGAGGGAAGGGGGGCCGGTGGAGGTGCCGCTGCGCGAGGGCACCGTGGGCACGGTGACGCTGGATGTGGCGCGGCTGTTTCCCGAAGGCGTGGGCCGCGCGGTCACCCTGCGGGGCCGGGTGCTGCTGGGCCAGACGTCACGGCCCGCGGGGCCGGCGGTGTTGCGCACGGAGGAGGGCCGGGAGGTGGCGGTGGACGCGGAGGGGCGCTTCACGGTGCCGGACGTGCCGGCCTGGCGTGCATCACGCTTCACGGTGTGGCGGGAGGAAGCGGAGTCGGGGCGGCCGGTGGCGCCGTCGCATTCGGAGTTCACCTTCACGCCCACGGCGGAGATGGCCGGGACGGTGGAGGTGGTGTGGCGCATGCCGGTGTACCGGTGGCTGGTGTTGCGGATGGATGGCTTCACGCGAGCGCAGCTTCAAGCGCAGGCGCAGATCCCCTATCCGGTGTACCTGCTCCAGCGTCGCGATGCCCGAGGCGCCTGGAGCGATGTGCCCACGCAGGAGTTCATCCCCGAGAAGGACAACGTCGCGGTGTCCCTGCTGGAGCCCGGCGCATACCGGGTGCTGACCGCGTCCTCACCGTATGCGCTGCGCCCGAGCACGGAGGCGCGTGCGGGCGCGGACGACGCGGACGTCGAGGTGAAACTCACGGCGGAAGAGACCCCGGCCCCTTCCTGCGAGGTGCGCGTCACGCACGAAGGGCGTCCCGTGGTCGGGGCGCTCGTGACGGCGGGTGGTGGAGACCGCTCGATGCCGCCCGTGCGCGGAGAGACCCGCACGGATGGACGGTGGCCCCTGGGGCCGGTGCGCTCCGACCTGCTCCCGGTGGAGGTGCAGGCGGAGGGCCTTCCGGCCTGGGAGGGCGACGGTGTGGAGGCGTGCCGTCGCTCGGGCGTCATTGAGGTGAAGCTGTAGGCTGGAGGGCCGTGGTCAGGCGGCGGAGGCCGTTAGAACCTCGTCGGCGGCGAGGGGCGGCGTGGTTCCGTCCTCTTCCTCTTCTTCGGTGGCGCGCGCCTGGGCGCCGAGCGCTTCCACCCAGAGCTCCAGGACGTCCATCAAGGCGCTGCGCGTCTCGCCCTGGAGCGGGGCCAGCAGCCGCGCCATGCGCTCCTGCACCAGCGCATCCGTTTCCTCCGCGACCGCGCGGCCCGCGTCGGTGAGGCGCACGCGCACGCGCCGGCGGTCATGCCGCACCGAGCGTTCACGGCGCACGAGTCCCCCCTCTTCCAGACGGTCCACCAGCCGGCTCAAGCGGGGCATGGCGAGTCCCCCCAGGCGATGGGCCAGCTCGCCCACCGGCAGCAGACACTCCGCGCGCAGCCACCACAGGGCCTGGAGCTCCAAGGGCTCCCAGCGAGGATGTGGCAGGGACGCCAGGGGGCTGGCCAGGGCGCCGCAACGGGCCGCGTCGACAAGGAGGTTCCGCAAGCGCGCCACCTGCACACGCACATCCACCGAGAGCTCCGTCGTCATCCACCCCTCCATCCCGAGGATGGGCCAGCATCCGGCCACGCCAGTCCCGCCCTGGGGTTTTCGCGGGCTTTGGCCCGCATGAGACTCAACGTGGATACGTGACGGACATATCGGTCGGGTCGGACACGGTGATTTTCAGTTCGTGAAAGGGCCCGGGGCGCTCCATTCCTCCTCGGGGGTTGAAAAGGGGCGATGTGGTTGCCCGTAATTTGCCCATGCCCTGCCCACGGTAGTCAGTGGTGCCAAGTTGGAGGAGGCGAGTTGCAGACCAAGGTGGCGGGAATACGGTTCGTTCGCCCTGGGTAGGTCCGCTAGGGGCCCCCTTGGGGAATGCTTCCAGCAAAGGGGGTTGGCGATGTTCGAGCAGTTCAAGCCACTCAACCGCAGCCTCGGGATGCTCCTCAAAGAAGTGGAGAGAGCGCATGGAACTCAATCGCTGATCTTCAACAGCGAGGAGAACGCTGTGCGGGACTTCCCTACGCAGCGAACAATCTGGGCAGCGTACGAGGGAAGGAAGCCGTTTTGACGAGGGCAACTCCACTTTTCTGGCCCCTCTCTACAGGGCGCAGGAGACCATGCGTCGGTGAGGTGCTCCGCGCTGGTGTGTCCATCTCTGGTCCAAAAGCACTCTCTTCAGGAACTACAACTGGAATTCAAATGGCACGGTCTGAACCGCTGTCGGAAGAGCAGCGCGAGTCCGCGCTGAAGGACATTCAGGGGCCAGACCGCAGTGTCATCGTTCCAGCGGCCAAGGCCCTGTCGGCGGATAAGTCGACCACATCGAGACTGCTCGAGTTGCTGGATGTGGCGAGTCATGTGGATGCAAGGCATGGGATTCTCTATGCGCTCTCGTGGCACGCCGATCTCAGGACGTGGGACCTCATGGTCCGCATCCTCGCGGACCCGCAGGAGGCACCCAAGGTACGGGGACAGGCCGCGGAGGGCCTGTCCTACATGTTCCATGGAGTGAAGATGGATTCGAGGGAGGCTGAGGTCGCGGTTGAAGCGTTGCTCATGGCCCTGAAGGACCCCTCGCCCGAGGTTCGCTACTGTGCTGTCAATACGCTTGGCGCGACCGGGCATCTCCCGCTCGTTCCGGTGCTGAAGGAGATGTTGGCGGATCAGACCCCGGCGCCGGGGTGGGTCGGCACCGTGGGCGAGGAGGCGTCCAGGGCACTTGATTGGATTGAGAGGGCGCACTCGCAGCGCCTCAAGGACGGGCTCTGACGTCCTTGGCGCGACGTCGGGATGTAACGCCGCGCCCGGGGCTCAGTCCCCGCTCGCCGCCCTGCGCTTCGCGGTCCGCGCCTTGGCGTGCGCCTTGTCGAAGCCTTCGTAGAAGCGCACGGCCTGCTCACCCACCATCTGGATGTGCTGGTTGTTGAGGTACGCGGTGATGGGCGCGGCGACCAGCGGCATGGCCCGGCCCAGCGTGTTCATGCCGCCCTTGGCGAGCAGCAGCGCGGCCAGCTTCCCCAGCACCTTGGGTCCGGAGCGGTGCAGCGGCCCCAGCCCGTTCGCGTAGCCGAACAGGTCCAGCAGCTCTCCGCGCGCGCGGTCCGTCTTGAGGTTCGCCTTGTAGAGCGTGGCCAAGTCGGTGAGCAGGATGATCTGCAGGTAGGCCATGAACACCAGGTCCGCCGGCAGGGAGATGAGCCCGAACACGCCGCTCACCCCGCCCACCATGCTGGCCAGGCTCTTCTTCTCATCCACCAGCCGCTGCGCCAGCTCCTTGGTGTTCGCGGACGGGTAGCGCTTCTCCAGCGCCGCCACGCGCACCTTGGCCCGCCCCACCTCCTGCTGGATGAGGTCCGACAGGCGCATCGCGCCCAGCTTCTTCAGCTCCGCGGGGGTGAGCTTCTTCATGAAGCCCAGCCGCTCCGTCACGCCGTCGTAGAAGGCCATGTCCTCCTCCTTGGGCCGCGCTCGCGGCCCGTCGTCTAGTAACCCCGCTCGGCCAGGTACAGGTCCACCAGCGCGCCTTCCTCGTACCAGGCGTGCCGCATCTCCGACTGGAACCAGCGCGAGTCCGGCCGCGCCTGGCGGATCTCCACCTTCACCCGGTCGGGCCCCGTGTCGATGACCGACGCGCGCGCCTTGCACGCCGCGCCCGGCTCCTCGCCGAAGCCTCCCTCCAGGCACACCTCGTCGCCCACCGACAGGCGCCGCGTGTACTCACTGGCCAGGTAGAGCGCGTCGTCACACCCGCTGCGCACGGAGGCCTTGCCCAGCGCGACGCAGCGGTTCTTCTGGGGCGCGGGGAAGACCGGCACGTTCGAGGACATCGCGTCCTCGTCGTTGGGGTCCTTCTGGTAGCCCACCGACCTGCAGCCCGCGCCCACGCACGCCAGGGCCAGCAGGCCCGCCCACGTCCACCTCATCGCGCCACCACCTCCGGGACGGGGGGATGCCCACGCCCCTACGCCTACAGGAAAGGGCGGGGAGCATGGCAGACGGGGCGGAGGCCGGCAAAAGGAGCCGGCCCCGGGTCCGTCCTCAGGCGATACGGCGCGCGGGTCCGGGGATTTCCTCGGTGATGCCGGGAACCGCCCGGTTCTTGCCGTCCACGAACACCACCGTGGGCTTCCAGTTGGCCAGCTCCGCCTCCTCGACCTCCGCGAAGGTGGCCAGGATGACCAGGTCGCCCGGCTGGTTGAGGTGCGCAGCGGCGCCGTTGATGCAGATGACGCCGCTGCCGGACTCACCCTCCAGGGCGTACGTCTCCAGGCGGGTGCCGCGCGTGACGTTCCACACCGCGACCTTCTCGAACGGGAGGATGTCCGCGGCCTGGAGCAGGTCCCGGTCAATGGTCACCGAACCCTCATAGTCGAGGTCGGCCTGGGTCACCGTCGCGCGGTGGATCTTGGACTTGAAGAGGATGCGGCGCATGGCGGGGGGGTCCTCTGGAGGCGGGGCAACCGTAACGGCTCCCAGGGCTGGGGACAACATCCCCGGTGTCCCGCGCACCGCCTGCTCCCCTGGAAGCCCCCCGCCCGCGAAGGGGAAGGCCCCCAGGGAACGGGTGCCTGCCTACTTCTTGGTGAAGTTGACGAGCTGGCTCAGGTTCAGCGGTACGGACTGAGCGTCCGACGTCAGGTTGCCCGTCATGCTCACCTGCGCGTTGCCGCCCGAGCGCAGGGCCATGGCCGCCGACGCCGCGCTCGCGAAGTTGATGGTCAGGGGCAGCGTCACCTGCTTGGTCCCGCTGCCATCCAGCATGCCCAGGTTGCCCGTGGACAGGGTGCCCACGTTGGCGCCCGCCACCTTGAGGGCGCCGGTGATGCCCGCCACCGGCAGGGGGAAGCTGTTGCGGTTGGTGATGGCCAGGGGGAACTCCACCGTGGCCCCGCTCAGCGTGATGTTGGTGATGCGCGGGGACTGGAACTGCACCTGGGGAATCTTGGGCACGGGGAACGTGCCCTCCTTCTCCAGCGGGAACTTCAGCACGCCCAGCGGCGTCTGGATGCCCAGCGTGCCCTGGGCCTTGAAGGCCGCCGCGTCCTTGTTGAGGAACGTGGTCACCACCGGCGCGATGTCCGCGAACTTCACGTTGGCCGGGAACACCAGCTCGCTCTTGCCGTTGGACTTGAGGTTCATGCCGTTCTTCGGCTTGCCCGCCACCAGCTGCTTGCCCTCCACGAAGAAGGCGTAGTCCACCGACGCCAGCTTCAGGCCCAGGCTGTTGGGGTTGTCCACCTCGTACACCAGGTCCACCGTGGCATCCGACAGCGACGCATTCGCCAGCCGCGCCGTCTTGAACTTCATCGTGGGCTTCTTGAAGGCGCCGTTGAGCAGGCTCTGGAGCGCGGCGCAGCCGCTGAGCATGGTGATGGACAGGGCGAACAAAACCAGGAACGCGCGATTCTTCATGGGCATGGGCGTAGCAGAGGACGCACCCTGGCCGCGCGGGATTCAATCGCGTTCAGGACCGGGCCTTCGGCGCGAGGGTGCACCTTCCGCACACCAGTGGTATGCGGCCAGGGACTCCCCCGCGCCCGGAGGTTGGCCCGCCGTGACAGGTGGCATCTTCTCTCACCCCCTCGCCACCTCTCCGGGAGCGCCCGCCGGGCCCCCGCGAGGACCGTGGGCGCTGCTCGCGCTGACGGTGCTGCTGACGCTGGCCGCCTGCTCCCGTCCCTCCAGCGGGGCTCCCACGGAGGCCCCGGGAGCCACTGGCTCGGCCTCTGGCGCGGTGCGGCGCATGGCCATGAAGCCGTGCCGTCTGGACGGCGTGGCGGCGCAGACGCTGTGCGGCACGCTGGAGGTCTTCGAGGACCGGGCCGCGGCGAAGGGGCGGAAGATTTCCCTGCGCGTGGTGGTGGTGCCCGCGCTCGCGTCGCAGCCGAAGGAGGATCCGCTGGTCTTCCTGGCCGGTGGGCCCGGACAGGCGGCCTCGCGCACGCGCATCCTTCCCGCGCTGGAGCGGATCCGCCGTCAGCGCGACATCATCTTCGTGGACCAGCGCGGCACGGGGGACTCGCACCCGCTGGACTGCGACGCGCTCAATCCCTCGCGCGTGTCGCTGGCGGAGCGCTTCGCGGACCGCGAGGACGCGGACGTGCTGCCCCAGTGCCGCAAGGGCTGGGACGCGGACGAGCGGCTCTACACCACGTCCATCGCGATGGACGACCTGGACGACGTGCGCGAGGCGCTGGGCTACGCGAAGGTGAACCTGTGGGGCATCTCCTACGGGACGCGCGCGGCGCTGGTGTACATGCGCCAGCACCCGGACCGCGTGCGCACCGCCATCCTGGATGGTGTCGCCCCCATGGGGCAGTACCTGCCGCTGTACGCCGCGCGCGACGGGCAGCGCGCCCTGGACCTGCTGCTGGAGGCGTGCACGAAGGACACCGTCTGCGCGACGGCGTACCCGGACCTGAGAGCGCGCACGGAGGCGCTGCTCGCGAAGCTGGACGCCGCCCCCGCGAAGGTGCGCCTGCCCCATCCGCGCACGGGCGTGGCGGAGGACTTCGTGCTCACCCGGCGCGTCTTCACGGCGGAGCTGTTCGCGCTGCTCTACAGCCCGGACGTCGCGTCGCTGGTTCCGCTGATGCTGGACCGCGCGTCGAAGGACGACTGGACGACCTTCGTCGCGCTGTCGCTGGGCCTCACGGATGAAGTGGCGCGCACCACCAGCCGGGGCATGTTCCTGGCGGTGGTGTGCGCGGAGGACGCGCCCTTCTTCACGGCGGAGGACGCCGAGCGCGAGGCGAAGGGCACCTGGTTCGGCTCGCGCATGGCGCTGGATGTGAAGAAGGCGTGCGCGCAGTGGCCTTCCTCCACCGTGCCGAAGAGCTTCCGCGAGCCGGTGGTGTCGGACATCCCCACGCTGCTGCTGTCGGGCGAGCTGGATCCGGTGACGCCGCCGCCCTGGGGTGAAGAGGCGAAGCGGACGCTGTCGCACAGCCTGCACGTGGTGGTGCCGGGGCTGGGACACAACACGGTGGGCGCGGACTGCGCGCGCTCGCTGATGGCGGAGGTGCTCACGCGCGGCAGCGTGGAGGGCCTCACGCCCGACTGTGGGAAGGGCCTGAAGCGCCCGCCCTTCTTCACCTCCTTCGCCGGCCCCGTGCCGTAGGTCAGGACTCCGTGCGCCCATGATTGAAGCCAGGAACCTGCACAAGCAGTTCGGCAAGGTGACGGCGGTGGAGGACGTGACGTTCACCGCGGAGGACGGCGTCATCACCGGCCTGCTGGGCCCCAACGGCGCTGGCAAGACGACGACGCTGCGCATGCTCTACACGCTCATCCGCCCCGACAGTGGCACCGCCACCGTGGACGGCGTGGACGTGGCGAAGGATCCGGAGAAGGCCCGGCGCGCGCTGGGCGTGCTGCCGGATGCGCGCGGCCTCTACCCGCGCCTCACCGCGCGCGAGCACGCCCGGTACTTCGGGGAGCTGCATGGGCTGTCCGGTGCCGCGTTGGATGCGCGCGTGGAGGAGCTGGTGGAGCTGCTGGACATGAAGGACATCGCGGACCGGCGCACGGAGGGCTTCAGCCAGGGCGAGCGCGTGAAGGTGGCGCTGGCGCGCGCGCTGGTGCACGGGCCCCGCAACGTGCTCTTGGACGAGCCCACCAACGGGCTGGACGTGATGGCCACGCGGTCGGTGCGCACGCTGTTGCGCAAGCTCAAGGCGCAGGGCTGCTGCGTGGTGTTCTCCAGCCACGTGATGCAGGAGGTGGCCGCGCTGTGCGACCGCATCGTGGTGGTGGCGCGGGGGCGGGTGG
>NZ_RAWI01001307.1 GCF_003612125.1 Corallococcus praedator | reverse complement strand
GGCCAGCAGGACCCGGTACCGGGTTTCGAGGCCGGCATCGGCATCTATCTCGACGACGTCTATCTCAACCGTCCGCAGGCGGCGGTGCTGGATATCTACGACGTCGAGCGGATCGAAGTGCTGCGCGGGCCGCAAGGTACGCTCTACGGCCGCAACACGATCGGCGGCGCGATCAAATATGTGACGAAGAAGCTGCCCGACGATTTCGCGGCGTCGGTGCGTGGCGCCTACGGCTCGTACAACCAGGCCGACGGCATCGTCAGCCTGTCCGCGCCGATCGGCGACATGGTCCGCATCGGTGTGTCGGGCGCACGGCTGACCCGCGACGGCTTCGGCAAGAACCTCTTCCTCGGCATCGACAATTACAACAAGAACATCTGGGCTGGCCGCGGCACGGTCGAGTTC
>NZ_RAWI01001306.1 GCF_003612125.1 Corallococcus praedator | reverse complement strand
GCGTTAAAACGCCCAAAATTAACGGAACCAAACAAAACAAAATTAGATTGCGAACGATAGTTTCCTTTGATTCTAATAATTTAAATTCGGATTGCGGAGAGCGGACGAGCAGAAATGCAAAGAGCGGCGCGATTAGCAAAACTTCGGTGCGATTGCCAAAAGCCAGGGCGAAAAAACAACCGGTCAGAAAAGCATTGCGGCGAACGACGGCAAAATAAATCGCGCCTAGCTCGCCGAGCACCGTCAAACCGAGAGCGACGTGCCACGCGCCCGCCATCATTAAATTCGTCCACATCCACGTGCCGAACAAAATCGCCAGCACGAGCAGTAATTTTTTTGGCGCGGTTAAATTATAGCTTTGAGCAATTAGAATCAGAAACAAACAAATTAAGCCGGCTGTTAGCG
>NZ_RAWI01001305.1 GCF_003612125.1 Corallococcus praedator | reverse complement strand
GTCACGCAGGCGCCAACGCCACCAGCGCCGATTACAACTCCGGCAAGGCCATGATCGGCACCGGGCCTTACCGCTTCGTGTCATTCGTGCCTGGCGACCGCACGGTATTCGAGCGCAATGACACGTACTGGGGCGAGAAGCCGACCTGGGACAAGGTTGATTATCGTTTCATCGCCAACGCGGCCAACCGCACCGCGGCACTGCTGGCGGGCGATGTCGACGTGATCGACAAGGTCTCGCCGACCGATGTCGAGCGCCTGCGCCAGACCCCAACCGTGAAGGTTTATGCCTATCAGGGCTTGCGTGCGCTGCTGATTCAGCCGAGTTTTCGCGCCGGTCCCAACGAGTTCATTCGCGACAACGCGGGCAAGCCTCTGCCGGAAAATCCGTTGCTGGACGTTCGGG
>NZ_RAWI01001304.1 GCF_003612125.1 Corallococcus praedator | reverse complement strand
GCCCCGACCTCGCCTTGTTCATGTATGTGGACGTGAACGACCTCAACAGCGACACCGTGCCGCAATCGAGCCAGAGCGGCGGCTTTAACGACTATTGGAATTCGCTGCCGCAACTCGTCCTGCTCGATCCGAAGTCGGTCACGCTCGGTTCCAACGAGGTTTCGATCACGCCGCAATTCACCGATGTCTTCAGCCGTTATTTCATGAACGACGTGCTGGGCGGAACGCCGACCGGGCTGAGTAAGATCAACAATCCCGGAGTATTCGATCCCGCCCAGATGGCGAAGGCCTATGACTCCTTCACCTCAGTGGATAGCTACTGGCATGCGCTCAGTGTCGGCGCCACGATCAACCTGCCGGCGCAGGCGAGTTCCTATACGTTCCAGGCTCCGAAAGATTGGGGAC
>NZ_RAWI01001303.1 GCF_003612125.1 Corallococcus praedator | reverse complement strand
GTGCAGGGGGGGCGCCTTGTCCTCGCCCTCGCCGGTGTAGGCAATGGGGATGGGCATCCCGTCCTTGAACTGCGGCGAGGTGAGCTCGAGCGGCTTCGGCATGGGTGACTCCTGAAGGCGGAAGAAGCGTCCAGCGTGTCCTCAAGCAAGCTGGCGACGCCCACCCCTGGCGCGTAGAGGCGGCGGGCAGGCCGCCCGGCCGCCCGTCACCCTTGAAGGAGACCGTTGCTGATCCACCGGACGCTCCCCGGCCCGCTCGCCGCTTCCTCCAGGGGCTTCCAGGGAGAACCCCCCCTTTCTCCCCGGGCCGTGGTAGCTGCGCTTGCGGGTGCGGCAATCCCTGCTGCCAGCACCCGCCCCGGCGTCCCCGTAGCGGTTGCACGCGCCGCGCATTCGGTGCTAAGC
>NZ_RAWI01001302.1 GCF_003612125.1 Corallococcus praedator | reverse complement strand
GAGCGTAGTCGCTCCAGTCTTGAAACTGATTGCTTTGATCTTCTGAGCTAAGCGTCAAATTAACTTGCAAAGCCTGAAGCTGACGGGTAAATGATGGCTTCCGAAATGGCTCAGCAAGATTGAGAATGCTGCCTTTGAAAACTACAGTTTCGACTTTCGTACCTCGCGATCGATCGCGGGGCTTTAAGGTTGGATGAGGCCAGTGAGGAATGAAGTGATCGGTGCGATCGCGAATCACAGACTCATTGAGAACAAGGCGCTGCTCGCAAATTTCTGGGCGAGGACAATCATACTGAAATCCAACCACATAGCTATTAAACGCCATCTGCTTGACTGCCAAGTTGTAGTAGGGCACGACGCAAATTTTGCCCGGAACGCAGCGAGAAACAAGATGCACATTTAACC
>NZ_RAWI01001301.1 GCF_003612125.1 Corallococcus praedator | reverse complement strand
GCCCAAAGCAATTGCACGCCGCAAAACGAAAAAGGCTGTCGCGAAACGGTTCAAAATAACCGGGACCGGCAAAGTTCTGCGTGCCCATGCGGGTCGACGTCACCTCCTGTCCAGCAAGTCCGCCAAGCGCAAGCGCAAGCTCGCGAAGTCGGCCGTGGTGGATAAGACGGACGAAGCCCGTATCAAGCTGAACCTGCCTTTCGCGTAAAACCCAGCGACTTCGCGGTCTGCCCCGAGCTCGACTCGGGGATACGAAGCAGACGAGGCCCGAAGTCCCAATATTAACAGTCCGCTTCAAGGAGGCTCCGGCCCAAACGCCGGAGTTTTTGATACATGCCAAGAGCAACCAATGCTCCCGCCAGCCGCGAGCGCCGCAAGCGCATCGTGGACGCCTCCAAAGGCTAC
>NZ_RAWI01001300.1 GCF_003612125.1 Corallococcus praedator | reverse complement strand
GTCCCGCCATCCAGCCGCCGATCTGCACGGTGCTGGTCTGTCCGGTCGGGATCAGGTCAGAAAGGTGTCCGCCGCTCAGGGCTGCGAGGCGATCGCTGATCTGGAACAGCTCGTCCAGGTCTTCGGAAATCACCAGAATGGCCGCGCCCGCATCGCGCAATGCGATCAGCGCACGATGAATGGCCGCTGCTGCGCCCACGTCCACGCCCCAGGTCGGGTGCGCGGCGACCAGCTGTTTCGGGTTCTGCATGATCTCGCGGCCCAGAATGAATTTCTGCAGGTTGCCGCCCGACAGGCTGCGCGCAGCGGTCTGGGCGTCCGGTGTCTTCACCGCAAAGCGACGGATGATCTCATCGGCCAGTGCCCGAACCTTACCGCGCTGAATCAGACCATGACTGACCAGACC
>NZ_RAWI01001299.1 GCF_003612125.1 Corallococcus praedator | reverse complement strand
TCTCGATGTCGAGCCCCTCCGGCGGTGTGCCGAGGATGATCTGCGGTTCGGCGGAGAAGGTCTCGAAGTCCTTGTCGACGGTGATGATGTCGTCGTAGCGGGTCACCGACCAGAACGGGCCGAACTTGCTGTCGCCGCGATAGTGCACCGGGGCTTCATCCCGCAGCCGTCGGAAGTAGGCCTCCCACTGCCCCTGACGCCAGAGGAACGGGTCGCTGACATCGATGTCGGTGAGATCGAGGTCGGCGACGTCGGGGATCGCGGACTCGGTGAATCGCGGTTGATCGTCGCCGATCAAGCGGCTCTTCGTGTGCTGAAAGAGATGGAGCGCCTGGATCTGGCGCTGCATCGGCACCACTGCCTGGGCTTTGGTGATCACCTGGTCGAGTACGCGCATGACGACAAC
>NZ_RAWI01001298.1 GCF_003612125.1 Corallococcus praedator | reverse complement strand
GCCTAATCGATCGCGTCCATTTCGATCGCTCGATTTGCCCCAGTCGATCGCACATCCGGTAGAATGGCTTGTCAGGTTGATCCCGCTTGCCATCTCACAGTGTTGCTGCCCATGAATCGAGTCAATAGCGCGTTGACGCTGTTTTTTAGCTTGCTGGTCGAGGCGATGCCCTTCTTGCTGCTGGGCGTGTTCTTCTCTAGCCTGCTTTTACTGTTTGTCGATGAGCGCAAGCTGATTGCCGCGATGCCCAAACATCCGCTGCTGGCTGCCTTTGCCGGAAGCTTGATCGGCTTTTTGTTTCCAGTTTGCGAATGCGGCAATGTTCCGGTAGCGCGGCGGCTGATCGTGCAGGGTGCGCCAAGCGCAATGGCGATCGGCTTCCTGCTCGCCGCGCCGACCGTGAAAC
>NZ_RAWI01000012.1 GCF_003612125.1 Corallococcus praedator | reverse complement strand
GCTGGGAGCCAACACCTGGGCGGGGGCCACGACCCTCCCGGCGGCAGCAGGCGCGAGCAACGCCAGGGGTGGCAACGCCGGCCTCGTCATCCTGCGCTACGACGGCGCCTGCGTCCTGTAGCCGGATCACACCCTCACGGGCGGGGGCGTTCGCTTCGACGTCAGCGTCGCCCCCGCCGCGACGGAGCCGTCCCAACCACCTCAACGCGTAGAGGTGGAAAGGACCCGGCTCCGGGCGCGGCCCGCGCAGGATTGCCCGTGTCATCCGCCCCGCCTAGCGTGGACACACGCCCGGCGGCCGGCGGTGCTCGTCGGCCAGACACCTGCATGAGGATCCGAACATGGTGGCACTGAAGATCGAGAACGTCAGCACCTGGCACCAGTACTGGTCATTCGATCCGCGCCGGTACCTCTATGCGGGTTCAGAGACCTATGAGGCGAAGGCGAAACGTATCGCCCAGGTGATGAACGCCAGCGAGGAATTCCAGTTCTGGTGCGATCAGGATCAAATCCAGACGGTCACGGTCGGCCTGAAGACCATGATGCAGTTGAAGAAGCAGAGCCAGATCTTGATGCTCTCCTCCATCAAGAACGTCCTCTCCCCGGCGCTGACCATCGACAAGCTCGAAATCATGCTGTGCAGTTGGTATTTCGAGAACTACTCCCTGGGCTTCTGTCTGGGAATGCTCTGCCATGAGCTGGGGGTCCATGCCCTGGCCACCTTGAGCATGACCCAGAAGCACACCGGGGTGCGGACCAAGAGCCCGGCCATGGTGTCGGAGGAGACGTCCGAGAACCAGTTGATTCCGGAGCCGGAACTCGGACCCGGCAGGAACGTGCAGATCCGCCCCTCCGCCGCCCCCCAGCGAGACCATGCCTATGCGGCCACGCCCGGACGGGAGCGCTATCACTTCTATCAAAACCTCGTCGTGAGCATCGCCTACACCTTGAGCCAGACGAAATTCGCCGACCGGAAGGCGGAGATCACCAACCTGTTCGACTGCTATCTCATGGACGTCGCGTCCATCCTGGCGACCGGCGACAAGCGAGGCAAGGGAATGGCGCCCGAGTGGAGTGGCCTGGGCGTGGGCCCGGCGGCGATCGCGGATGTCTACAACGCCAGACGGGAGGACCTGGAAGAGTACTTGCGCAAGGGCAACGAGCTGCCGGAGCTGGTCCAGTTGCTCCCTGCCCGGAAGACCGCGACGGGGGTGACCACCAACTACCTGGGCCTGATGTGGGCCCTGGGTGGCGCCTTCGGGTGGAACTACAGCACCACGTGGGGAAAGTGGTGGAAGGAGGATTGAGTCACGCCTCGGAGCCCCCATGTCATCCCGAAACGACACGACCCATCCGCCCTCTCCGTGGACCCGGGCGGCGCTGGCTGGACACCTCAGGATGCTGGGGCTTGAACCCGGTGACGCGGTGCTGGCGCATGCCGCCCTGCGCTCGGTCGGCCCGATCTTGGGTGGCCCCGACGCGCTGATCGCCGCGCTCGGCGATGTGCTGGGACCCCAGGGCACCCTGCTGGGCTATTGCGACTGGCAGCTCCCGGACGAGGTCCGCGACGCCCCCGAGCTGCGCGACCAGATTCCCCCGTTTGATCCGCTCCGCTCCCGCTCGACCCGCGACAATGGCGCCTTCCCGGAGCTGCTTCGCACCACGCCCGGTGCCAGGCGCAGCGGGAATCCTGGCGCCTCCTGTGCCGCCTTGGGAGGCCGCGCCGAATGGTTCACCGCGGACCATGCGCTCGACTACGGCTATGGACCCCAGTCCCCCTTCGGCAAGCTGGTGGCCTCGGGCGGCAAGACGCTGATGCTCGGCGCACCGCTCGACACCATGACGCTCCTCCACCATGCGGAGCACCTGGCCGACATCCCCCACAAGCGCGTCCTCCGCTACGAGGCGCCGCTCCTCGTCGATGGCCGGACGGTGTGGCGCGAGTTCGAGGAGTTCGACACCAGCGACCCGGTGGTGGAGGGGCTCGCGGACGACTTCTTCGCGGAAGTCGTCGAAGCCTTTCTCTCCACCGGCCAGGGACGGCGGGGCGTGATTGGCGATGCGCCGGCCGTGCTGGTCGAAGCCCGGCCCATGGTGGCCTTCGCCGTCCACTGGCTCGAAAGCCGTTTCAAGTGACGCGTCAGTAGCTGGCGACCGCGTCGCGGTAGCGCACCATCCGCCCCTGCGCCGGATCCCACAGGTTCAATCGCAGACAACCGACGATGTCCTTCAGCGTCAGCGCGGTGACGTGGGGCCCCTGCAATTCCGGCAGGGCGGCCATCGCCTCCGGCAGCCGGTAGAACGGGATGCGCGGGTTGAGGTGGTGCACGTGGTGGTAGCCGATGTTGCCCGTGAACCACGCCATCACCGGCCCGCAGCGCAGGTAGCTGCTGGCCTCCAGCGCCGCGTCCGCGTGCGTCCAGTCCGCGTCCGGCAGGATGGCCACGTCGTCGAAGTTGTGCTGCGCATAGAACAGGTACGTGCCCAGCGCGTACGCGACGAACAGCGGCCCCACGAAGGCGCACAGGTACACCGCGAGGCCGAAGAAATGCCAGACGGCCACCGACAGCGCCACGTGCAAACCGAACGCGAGCCCGGACGTCCAGTAGCGCTTCGGGTTCTTCACGAACGGCACCAGGCACAGGCTGATGAGGAACGCGGTGACGTAGCCGAACAGCAGCGTCACCGGGTGGCGCTCCACCATGTAGCCCAGCCGCTTCCAGCCCGTGGCCTTGCGCCACTGCTCCGTGGTCCAGGTGACGAAGGTGCCGGCGGAGTCCGCCGCGATGCGCGCCGTGTTCGCGTGGTGGTGGTTGTGCGTGTCATTCCAGATGCGCGCGGGCGTGAGCGTGAGGACGCCCTGCACCTGGAAGAGCGCCTTGGCCCACTTCGACTTCGGCAGCAGCGCCCCGTGCATCGCGTCGTGGAAGAGGATGAACGCGCGGATGAGGACCAGCGCTTCGATGAGACCTCCCACGATGCGCAGGGGCCACCAGGGCGCGGCCACCGCCAGCACCACCGCGCCCACCAGCGCGGCATAGGTGGACCCCAGGGCCCAACCCGAGCGCGCGGCGTCCTGCGTGGCGAAGGCACGCGTGCGGGCAATGAGGTCCTTGCTCGAATGCGACGCGGTTCGTTCCATGGCGAGGAGACTCCGACGGTGACCGCCCGGCGAGACACCGGGGCGGATGACGGCCATCGTTGTCGCATCGCCATGTCATGGCCGGGTCAGCGGTCCGCACGACGCAAGGGCGTGTCCCCGCGTCATCGATGACGCGGAGGGCCGACGCGCCGGGCCGGTGTCCGGTGCCGGTGAAGGGCTCGTGCTTCAGCGCTTCTTGCGCCACGCCTTGAGCTCGCCCTTCTTCTCCACGCCGACCTCGTCCAGGCGCTCCTGCCAGCGCTTGCGGTAGGGACGCAGGGCTTCCGCCACCGTGCGGGCCACCACGAGGTTGCGGTACCACTTGGCGTCCGAGGGGACCAGGTGCCACGGCGCCTGCTCGGTGGACGTCCGGGCGAAGACCTCCTCATACGCGCGCGTGTAGTCGCCCCAGTGCTTGCGGTCCTCCCAGTCCCCGGCGCTGATCTTCCACGCCTTGCGCGGCTCGGCTTCGCGCGCGAGCAGGCGCTGCTCCTGTTCCTCCTGGCTGATGTGGAGGAAGAACTTGAGGATGATGGTGCCGTGCTCGTTGAGCAGGGATTCGAAGTCGCGGATGTGCTGGTAGCGCAGCTTCCACAGCGCCTTGGGCACCAGCGAGTTCACCCGCGCCACGAGCACGTCCTCGTAGTGGGAGCGGTTGAAGATGGAGAACTCGCCCTTGCGCGGGGCCTCGCGGTGGACACGCCAGAGGAAGTCGTGCTCGCGCTCCTCGGTGCTGGGCACGCCGAAGGAGGTGACGCTCACGCCGCGCGGGTTGAGGCTGCCCACCACGTGCTTGATGGTGCCGTCCTTGCCGGCGGTGTCCCGCCCCTGCAGGACGATGAGCACGGAGTTCATCTTCGCGCCCCACAGCAGGTCCTGGAGGTCGAACAGCTCCTCGCCCAGCGCGTCGAACTCCGTCTTCGCCTCGTCCCGGTCCGCCTTCTTCGGCGGAGCCGCGGAGATGCGATCCAGCTTCACCTTCACCGCCTGCTTGTCATTGCTGATGGTGTTCATGGTCCCCTGCCCTCCCGGTGTGGAGGGATGCTGCCCGGGAGTCCGGGGGATTCACACCCCCGAGCAAGGGGACCCGGGTCGATTCACCGGATCTGGACCTTTCAGGGCATCTGCCCGAGCTTGGCGGTAGCGGGCGGGGGCACGCCGCGACTCCGAGCGCCCGATACACGGGACGCGCACCGCGGACGCCACCGTCACTCCTGCGCGACGGTGGCCTCCGACAGGACATGGCTGACGACCGCCATGTGCATCGCCAGGGTGTCGAACTTCCGGCCCAGGGTCTTGTCGGATTGGAGCAGGCGTCCCAGCGCCGCACGGCCCATCCCCATACGCTCCGCGAGGCTGTCGAACAGCACCTCCACCTCCTCGCGCTCGGGCTGGAGGCGGCTGCTCTCGGCAATGGCCCGAAGCCCCAGGGCCAGCCGCCCCCTGTGTCAGGGAAGTTGTCGCCTCGGCTGAACAGCCGGGATGACCACGCCCTGGGGGCGAGAGCAGGCAGGATGCAGTGCCGTACACGGACGGATTCAAGTCAGAGATGGTGAAGCGGATGGTGGGCCCGGGCGCGGTGAGTGCCGCCGCGTTGGCCCGCCAGGTGGGCGTGTCGCAGCCGACGTTGTCGCAGTGGTTGCAGGAGGCGAATAAGTTGGCGGCGATGACGCCCCCGCCCGAGGAGAAACCCGCTGCGCCGTCTGGATCGAAGAAGTGGACGCCCGAGGAGAAGCTGCGCGTACTGGTGGCGGCCCAGGGCCTCGCAGGTGGGGAGTTGGGGGCGCTGCTGCGCCGTGAGGGGCTGCACGAGGAGAAGCTGAAGGAGTGGCAGCAGGCCCTCGCGGGTGCAGCCACGGAAGCCCTGCCGGCCAAGGAGCGCAGGCGGCTGGCGGCGGCCGAGAAGCGAGTGAAGGAGCTGGAGCGGGAGTTGCACCGCAAGGAGGGGGCGCTGGCGGAGACGGCGGCGCTGCTGGTGCTCGAAAAAATACTACGCCAGCAAATATGGCCTGTGCCCGCCGGTGTTGTCCCTCTGAGAGGAGGCACAACACCATGGCTCGGACGACGGCTCGCCCTGTAGCCACCCGTGAGGTGAGGCTCGACAGCGAGCGCAGGGGCTGCGAGGCGTGCGGCACGAGGACGCGGGCGGACTGGCGCTCGCGGCGGTGCGTGACAACGCTCACGGGGTGCGTCGGATTGTCAGTGCAAGTCCGGGTGTGCCACCAGGAGGGATGCCTGCTCAAGGGCGTGCCGCTGAGGGCCGAGGAGGAGGGCCGCTGGGCGCTGCCCGAGCACGAGTTCGGCCTGGACGTGCTGGCCTTCATCGGTGCGCAGCGCTACCAGGAGCACCGCAGCGTGCCGGAAATCCACGCCCTGTTGCGTGCCAGGGGCGTCGCCATTTCCGAGCGCACCTGCACCAACCTGCTCGACCGTTACGACGAGTTCGTCAGCCTCCAGCTGCTCGACTCCGGGCGGCTGCAGGCGGCGCTCAAACAGCAAGGGCGGGCCGTGCTTGCCATTGATGGGCTTGCCCCGGACGTAGGGCACGAGGTGCTTTGGGTGGTGCGCGAATGCCTCTCGGGCCAGGTGCTGCTGGCCCGTCCGCTGCTGTCCGGGAGCGAGCAGAACCTGGTACCGCTTCTGGAGGAGGTGCGGCGCGCGCTGGGGCGGGTGCCCATTGTCGGCGTGGTGTCCGATGGGCAGCGGAGCATCCGCAACGCCCTGGCCCACGCACTGCCCCAGGTGCCCCACCAACTGTGCCACTTCCACTACCTGCGTGAGGCGGCCCGTCCCCTGTACGAGGTCGACCGGCATGCGAAGAAGGAATTGAAGAAGCGGGTGCGCGAGGTGAGGAAAGTCGAACGGGCTGTGGAAGGCCGCCAGGACGCGGGCGCCCGCTTCGAGGCCCTCGAGCCCATTCGCCAGGGCGTCAAAGCCCGCTTCGGTGCGTACGGCCGAGGCGTGGCGGCGGGGCTGTCCATCCGCAATGACAACGGCAGCCAGTACACCTCCGATGCCTTCCAGAACGAGCTGAGCTTCCTGGGCGCCGAGTCCAGCCCGTCCTTCGTCCGCAGTCCCGAGGGCAATGGCTGTGCCGAGCGCTTCATCCGCACCCTCAAGGAGCAGCTGCTCTGGGTGCGCACCTTCGCAACCGTGGAGGAGTTCCGGCTGGCCCTGCTGGAGTGGGCTCACCGGTACAACGAGCACTGGTTGCTGGAGCGTCACCATTTCCTTTCGCCGAGTCAGGCCCGGCGGGAACTGATGCACAAGCACGCGGCCTGATTACGACCAACCTGGTGTCTCATCAATCCGGTGCGGTACAGGATAGAGGTCCTGGTGGGCCATGTCTTCCTGCAGTGCATGGGTTGCTTCTTCTTCGGGGCGGTGTGCGGCGGAGGGGCGCGCGCGGATGAGTTACCGGAGAGTCGACATGTGGTGTCACGATGATTCCGACCCCACTTTCACTGTTACAGGAACTCGCCGGCCCACGCGCGCCTCGCTTGCTCACCTCAACGCGCTCATGACGCAGCGAGCGAATTTTGGGCAGGCACAAGGGGTTGACGTTGCGGGGACGGATGCTCAGGCGTGGAGCTGCTTCTGGAGCCAGGCGGGGAGCTCGCCGCCCCGCTTCAGGTCCTGCTTCTCCTTGAGGAACACGTCGCTCAGGGAGCCCTCAATGGAGACACCGCCGCTGGCGAGCCCCGCGTCCAGCGACAGCTCCCCGGTGAAGCCGGCCGTCGCCGCGAGCTCGCCCTCCACGGTGACGGGCACCTTCGCCACCAGGTTCTTCGCCAGCGACCCGAAGTCACCCTTGGCCAGGGCCTCGAACGCCTTGTGGTCCTCCCCCAGCGCGGCGGTGACGTCCGCCGTCTTCGCCGTGAGCTTCAGCTTGCCGGCCAGGCCGGTGTCGCCCTTGAGGCTGGCCTCCGTCTGCGTGCCTCCCGGCGTGGCCAGGCCCACGCGGCTCTTGCTGGAGACGCCCACCTCGGCGGAGAGCGTGGAGTCCACGAGGGTGCCCTTGAACTTGGAGGGGCGGCCCTGCAGCGCCGCCTCCAGGTCCAGCTTCCCTTCGACCTCGAACTTGCTCTGCAGGGCGAGCTTGATGGAGCCCTTGCCCTCGCCTTCCTTCGTGAAGACGGTGCCGCTGCCGACGAGGCCCTTCTCCTCGAACTGCCCGGACTGCTCCACGGTGATGGTGGGCTTCTGGCCGTTCTTGCCGAACACGATGTCGACCTTCGCCTCGAGCTGTCCCTTCAACTCGAGCTCGAGCGGGACGTTGGGCAGCGGCAGTTCCCCCGCGAGCTTCCCGGCCAGGGTGCCCTTCACCGAGAAGCCCTTCAGGTGGTCGCCGAGGAACTTCTGCTCGTCCGTGACGTACGAGTCCAGCTTCCGGTTGGCGTCACCCGCCTTGTCGAAGAACTTGCCGAGGCCGTCAGCGCCCACCGCCTTGGCGGCGCCCGCCAGGAAGCCGGAGACCTTGTCGCCGACCTTGGCGCGCAGCGCGGGCTCGTTGCTGGCGGTCGCGATGATGCCCAGTCCGCGCAGGGCGTCCTCCTTGGACTTGAACTCGTACTTCGGCGAGACGCCGGCCCCGAGTTCCGCGGAGCCATCCACGATGGGGACCTTCGTGCTCGGCGCGGCGGTGAGCTTCCCCTCGTCGAGAGCGGTGACTTCGTAGGTACCGTTGGGCCCCCGCTTCACCTCGACCTCACTGCCAAGCTCGCCACCGACCTTCACGGGGCCCGCCTTGACCTTGCCGTTGGCGCTCAGCTTGAGCTTCACGCTGTCGCCCTCGGAGTTGAGGGCCACGTCCAGGGCCTCGCCGAGCCGGCCCTGCTTCGCCAGGTCCTGGGTCTGCTTCTGCTTCGCCTGGGCGCCACCGAGCGAGGACGGGGCTCCGCTGCCCTGCACGGCGCCGCGGGCCGTGACGGTGTTCCTGGCGCCCGGGTTGAGCTCGACCGGCGACTTCTTCGGTGCGTCCGCGTAGGCGTCCCGGGCCTCCGCGGCGCGCTTGGTCTGCGGCATGTTGTCCCGAGCCGCCGCCTTGCGCTTGGCCTCGGCCGCGAGCCGCGCTGCCTCCTGCTGGGCCGCCTCTGCGCGGCGCTTTGCTTCGGTAGGGTCTACTTTTGCCGCTCCGGAGCTTCCAACCGCCTTCACTGCACCCATGGGATATCTCCTCTTGACGTGGGGGGGAGCCCCTTGTCAGCATTGAAACAGACGCCATGCATGTGATTGAGGGGGCGGGCATAAGACAGGCCCGAGGTGGGGTACGTCCTGCGCGAGTCGATGCGTGTCTGCCCCTGCAATCGAGGAGAAAGAGGGAGGAGTCCAACCGACGTCCCAAAAAATCTCGGGAGACGACGCTGGCTGATCCAGTGGAGACGCTGGCTCAGCGCTCTTACCCCAAGACCGTCATGCTCTACGACGTAGGCACCGATGGCGACGTCGTCGCCCTGGAATGGAGGCAGGAAGTCGGCACGTCAGGAATGCCGACTGGCGGGCACCCGATGGACGCTGGGCGTCAAGGACTTCAGTCCAGCAATCCCAGGAGGCTGATGTCCAGTCGGCTGCTGACCAGTCCCATGAGGCCCTCCAGTACGAGCGGGTCCTGCTTCAGCAGGGTGCGAGCTCTGGAGCTGCCCCCGTCAAATCGGACAGCTCAGGGTTGAGAGTTAGCAGTACGGAACTCGCGGGGTGACTTCATCTTCAGCCCGCGATGCGGGTGGCAGCGGTTGTAGTCGCCGAACCAGGAGGGCAACTGGGCGAGGACGTGAGCGGCCGAGGGCAGTTCGTTGAGGTAAAGGACTCGGCCATGCCATTGCGCTGGGGCGAGTAGGAGGGCGTGGTGCACACTCGCAGGCCGAGGCTGAGACCGAAGTCGCGGGTGTCCCTGGCGGTGTAGACGGGGCCGTTGTCGGACAGCCACTCTACCGCGAAGCGCACCCGCTCCGCTTGCGCTCACCACCTCCAACACCGGCTCCTCCGCGGCGGGCGCCCTCGCAACTTGCACTGCCAACAGGCGCACGGGCTTACCTCGCGCCGCCTTGGCCCGCCGACTCCGGTACACCCACGACTGCAACGTGCTCAGTCTCACGCCTCGCTGAAGCGCGAACTCCTGCTGCGTCTGGCCGCTGGCCTCGAACTCATCCGCGACCCGCACCCAATCCGGCTTCTCCACCTGCTTCGACATGCTCGCTAGCGTCCGCCGCCCTCACTGCGTCGGCAACCGCCCGCAGCACGTCGTTGGCCGGACGGTTACGCGCTTCTCCACCTCGGACAGGCGGTTGGCGGGTCGAGTGCGTGGACCGCACCGCCCGTCCTGCGCGGTGGCTGGCTTCCTCCAGCGTTGAATGGTTCGAGGCGCCACCCCGACGAGGGGGAGGCCCGGGCCACGGTTTTGATTGTCTTTCGCAGGACACGGTGAACCGTGCGGCAACAAGGCAGGAATTCGCCCACCCAGGACTCACGGAACATCGAGTGCGAATCTTGGGAGTCAAGAAAGCAGTGGGGTACACCTCCGCTCCGAATGCGAGTCAACGCATGACTGCCCATGCACCCGTGATGAAAGAGGGAGTAGCCTAACCTGCATCCCAAGATTTTCCTGAGGGGGCCTCATGAGCGAACGAATACCCGCATCCGCCATGTCCGGCGAACCGGAACGCGGCGCAGAGTCCTCACGCATGCCGTCATGTCCCCAGGAAGCGACGCTGACGGATTTTCTTGCCGGGCTGCTCTCCGAAGAGACTCGGGGCTCCGTCCTGGCACACCTGGAAAGCTGTGCGGACTGTCGGTGGGTCCTGGTGGCGGGAGCGGGCGCCGAGGCCCTGTCCAGTGCTTCGGAGGTCGTTGCGAAGGAGCCTTTGCCCCTGCTGCTAGTGCCTGGCGCCAGGGTCTCCCGCTATGTGGTGCGAGAGCGCCTTGGCTCCGGAGCCATGGGCGTCGTCTACGCGGCGGATGACCTGGAGCTCGGCCGCCGGGTGGCCCTCAAGATGCTGCGTCCCGAGGGACGCCAACGCGAGGAGCTGCGGCAGCGACTGCTGCGCGAGGCACAGGCGCTCGCCCGACTCTCCCACCCCAATGTCGTCACCCTCTACGACGTGGGCACCCACGGAGATGGTGTCTTCCTCGCCATGGAGCTGGTGGAGGGCACCACCCTGGCGGAGTGGATGAAGCAGCCGCGCCCCTGGAAGGACGTGCTCCGCGTCTTCCTCGAAGCCGGCAAGGGCCTGGCCGCCGCGCACGCCGCGGGGCTGGTGCACCGCGACTTCAAGCCCGCCAACACCCTCCTGGGCAAGCACGGCCGCGTCTTCGTGACGGACTTCGGCATCGCCGGGCCGCTCCACCAGGAGGAGGGCGCTCCGCTCCAGGAGCACGACAAGGCCCCGGTCGCCTCCATGAGACACCTCACCCGGACGGGCCAGCTTCTGGGCACGCCCGCCTACATGGCTCCGGAGCTCATTCGGGGCCAGCGCGCGGATGCCCGCTCCGACGCGTTCAGCTTCTGTGTGGCACTCCACGAGGCCCTCTTTGGCGCGCGCCCCTTCCAGGGCGAGACGCTGAAGGACCTGGCTCAGGCCGCGCGGCAAGGCAGCATCAGCCCCCCGAAGTACGAGGTGAAGATTCCAGCCCATGTCCAGCGCGCGCTCCTCCGGGGGCTCCGCTCCAGCCCCGAGGAGCGCTTCCCCTCCATGGAATCCCTCCTGGCAGCGCTAACCCCCCGGCCCATCCGGTGGCTTGCGCGGATGATGGCCACCGCAACCGTGGCTGGAGTCCTGGGCACCCTCGCGGCCTACGGAGCGACGCACCAGGAGGGGAGCCACTGCGAGCAGGAAGTGGAGAAACTCGCGGCGGCCTGGAGCCCCGCGCGACGCGAACGGATCCGCGCGGCCTTCCTGTCCACGGGCGCGTCCTACGCCGCGCCCGCCTGGGAGCAGCTCGCGTCGGTGCTGGACACCCATGCGACTCAGTGGCGGACGCTTCGCACCGAGGCCTGCTTGGCCGCGGGCAGTGACACCGGAGATAAAGCCTGGCAGACGGCCGCGTGCCTCGACGCGCGGCTCTGGCAACTCGCTGCCGTCACCGAGGTGCTGGAAAAGGCAGATGCGGAGACAGTCAAGAACGCGCACCAATTGACGGCCTCCCTTGAAGGGCTCACCGGCTGCCGGGACACGCCCGGGCTCTCGAGCCGTCCGCAGCCACCGGAAATCCTCCGCCCCCGCGTGGACGAAGTCCGGCGCAAGTTGGCCCAGGCCCAAGCAGACCTCGCCGCGCGCCGGTTGCACCAGGGGCTTGGCGTGACAGAAGCCCTCATTCAGGAACTCCGAGGCCTTGATTACCGGCCACTGGAGGCAGAGGTGCTCGTGGTTCATGGCGAGCTCCACCAACTGCTCGAAAGAGGGAAGGAAGCAGAGACATTCCTCTACCAGGCACTCTGGGCCGCCGAGGCCGGACGTGACGACGAGTCGGCGGCTCGTGCATTGCTTCTCCTCGTCTCAGAGGTGGCCGATGCCCATCCGCGCCGTAACGAGGAAGTGGAGAAGCTTATCCGCCACGCCCAAGCAGCCGTGGAGCGACTGGGGCGAGGGCGCTTCCCGGACATCACGGCGGACCTGTACCTCCGCGTGGGGTCGGCGCGGATGATTCAGCTGAAGGATGCCCAGGCGGAGGCTGACATCATTCAAGGCTTGAATTTCGTGCGCAAGAATCAGGGGCCGGAAGGCCTGCGCATCGCCACCCTCCTCCATCGACTCGGATGGATTCGATTAAATCAGGGGCGTCTCGCGGAGGCGATGGAGCTCCATCGCCAGGCCCTCGAGCAGCGCAAGCGTCTGCTGGGCTCCGACCACCCCCTCCTCGTTCGTTCCTACGACAGCCTCGCCTCGACATACATGAGCCTGGGGCGGAGGGCCGATGCCATCGACGCTTGGCATCGGGCCCTAGCCATCATCGATGCGGCGGACACCCCGGAGACCCCTGAGCTCGCACGCATGCTCCAGCACCTCGCCATCCCGCTCCGTTTCGACGACCAGTGGGAGGAAGCGTTGTCCATGCTCGAGCGGTCGCGCGTGATCTTCGAGAGTGCTCTGGGGCCCGACAACCTCAACATCGTCATGGTACTTCGAGAGCAAGCAGCCATTTCCCTGGAGGCCGGCCGGAACGACGAGGCACTCCGTCTTTCCACACAGGCCGTGGAGCATGCCCAGCGGGCATTCGGTCCCGCCACCAGTTATGCCGCGTGGCCGCTGAAGGTCCGCGCCCGGGTACACCTGCGCGCGGGCCGACATGTCGCGGCTCGACGCGACCTGCAGGAGGCCTTGAGTCGGCTGGAGAGAGAGTTGGGCCCCAAAAACGGCGGCACCGCAGCGATACTCATTCCCCTGGCGGAGCTGGCCCTGGTCACCCAAGCTCCCAAAGAGGCTCTTGCGTATTGCGAGCGTGCGCGCAATCTCCTCGGTGAGGTGCAGGCCTCGCAATCCGTGGACGTCGCAAGCGCCTTGGCCTGCGCCGGAGAAGCCCACCTCGCCCTGGGTGGAGCCAGCAAAGCGGTGCCGATGCTTGAGCGCGCCCGGAACCTCCAGCGCCAGCAACCTGACGCCATGTTCCCCGAGAAAGCCGCGAAGACCTCATTTTTGCTGGCCCGAGCGCTTGTTGACACACACACCTCCCCTGACCGGGCGCGCGCGCTCACGCTGGCCGAAGAAGCGCGAGCGGGAATGGAGTCAGCGGGAGCCCGCGGTAAGCCTGAACTTCAGAAGATACTGGCCTGGCAGCGACGCATGGGGCAACGATGAGGGAAGTACCAACGACAAGCACGCCGCTGCGCTGCGGTGGGAGTGGGCGCCACTCGACCAACACGCTGGGATTGAGACAGTGGCGGGAAAGCCCACTCCGACCAAAAAGAAACGGAATGCAGCCATCAGCCAGGTGGAGACGACCTACGGCGCGTTCCGGGCTGCGCCGGACAACAGCCATCCCTTTCATTGACATGTATGCAAATCAATGAAGGTGGAGAATCCCAAGGAAGTTCTCGGCTTTCACCGCGTAGCGGGCAACACGGCGGAGGAAGTGGAGCCAGGCGAAGAAGCGTTCCACCTTCCAGCGCCGCTTGTGGCGCCGCAACTCGTGCCCTTCCTGCGGGCCTTGCGCTTGCGGCCTCGGCGGCGCGGGGCAATCGGCTTCACTCCGCGCTCGTCTCGGAGTCGCTTGTCGAGCGCGGCCTCAAGAGCTTGGACCACACTTCCCCCAGCCCTGAAATCACCGATGGCATTCCTGGATGGACAAGCACCACCCGAGTGGGTGGAAGATACCGACACACAGGCCTCTCGGAACGTCGCGCACCTCTCTTGGAAATCAGGAATTGAATAGGGTGCACCTCCGCTTCGTATGCGAGTCAACGCCTGACTGCCCATGCACTCGTGGAGAAGGCGGAAACGGTCTAACCTGCATCCCAAGTTTTTCCAGAGGGGGCATCATGGGCGACGGAGCACCCACATCGGCCATGTCTGGCGAACCGGAACGCGTCACGGAGTCCTTACGCCCGCGGACCTGCCCCCAGGAAGTGACGCTGACTGACTTTCTTGCCGGGCTGCTCTCCGAAACGGACCGGGGCTCCGTCCTCGCACATGTGGAGAGCTGTGCGGACTGTCGGCGGGTCCTGGCGGCGGGGGATGGCGCTCAGGTCCTGCCCGACGCTCCAACGGTCCTCGTGCCGGCGCCTTCCCAGCCACTGCGGCCTGGCACCCGGGTCTCCCGCTACGTGGTGCGAGAACCCCTCGGCTCCGGTGCGATGGGCGTCGTCTTCGCGGCGGATGACCCAGAGTTGGGACGCCGGGTGGCCCTCAAGATGCTTCGCCCCGAGGGACGCCAACGCGAAGAGCTGCAGCAGCGGCTGCTGCGCGAGGCACAGGCGCTGGCCCGACTCTCCCACCCCAATGTCGTCACCCTCTACGACGTGGGCACCCATGGAGACGGGGTCTTCCTCGCCATGGAGCTGGTGGAGGGCACCACCCTGGCGGAGTGGATGAAGCAGCCTCGTTCCTGGAAGGAGGTGCTCCGCGTCTTCCTCGAAGCCGGCAAGGGCCTCGCCGCCGCTCACGCCGAAGGCCTCGTGCACCGCGACTTCAAGCCCGCCAACACCCTCCTGGGCAAGCACGGCCGCGTCTTCGTGACGGACTTCGGCATCGCTGGGCCCCTCCACCCGAACGAGGGCGCTCCCCTCCAAGAGCACGACACGGCCCCCGTCGCCTCCGTGAGACACCTCACCCGGACGGGCCAGCTTCTGGGCACGCCCGCCTACATGGCCCCGGAGCTCATGCGCGGCCAGCACGCGGACGCTCGCTCCGACGCGTTCAGCTTCTGCGTCGCGCTCCACGAGGCCCTCTTCGGCGTGCGCCCCTTCCAGGGCGAGACGCTGAAGCAACTGGCCCAGGCCGCGCGGCAAGGCAGCATCAGCCCCCCGAAGTACGAGGTGAAGCTTCCAGCCCGCGTCCGGCGCGCGCTCCTCCGGGGACTCAGTTCCAGCCCCGAGGAGCGCTTTCCCTCCATGGAGTCCCTCCTGGCGGAGCTCACCCCTCGGCCCATCCGGTGGCTTGCGCGGATGATGGCCACCGCCGCCGTGGCCGGAATCCTGGGCACCCTGGTGGCCTACGGAGCGGCGAATCGGGAGGGCAGTCACTGCGAGCAGGAAGTGGAGAAACTCGCGGCGGCCTGGAGCCCCGCGCGACGCGAGCGGATCCGCACGGCCTTCCTCTCCACGGGCGCGCCCTACGCCTCCCAGGCCTGGGAGCAGCTCGCGTCGGTGCTGGACGCCTACGCCGCCCAGTGGCGGACGCTTCGCACCGAGGCCTGCATGGCCGCGGGCAGTGACACCGCGGACGGCGCCTGGCAGACGGCCGCGTGCCTCGACGCGCGGCTCTGGCAGCTCGCCGCCGTGACCGAGGTGCTGGAAAAAGCGGATGTGCAGACGGTGCAGAACGCGCACCCGCTGACCACCTCTCTCGAAGGGCTCGCCAGCTGCCGGGACGCGCCCGGCCTCTCCGCCCGACCGCAGCCGCCCGAAAGCCTCCGCGCCCAGGTGGATGCGGCACGGCACAAGCTGGCGCAGGCCCGCGCCCACCGCCTGTCGCACCGGTTCACCGACGGCCTCGCGGTGACGTCAGCCCTCATCGAGGAGCTGAAGGGGCTCGACTACAAGCCGCTGGAGGCGGAGGTGTTCCTGGCCCACGGCGTGTTCCTCGGGGGCCTCAACAAACCGAAGGAAGCGGAGGCGTTCCTCTACCAGGCCCTGTGGGCGGGCGAGGCCGCGCGTGACGACGAGACGGTGGCACGGGCCTGGCTGGAGCTCATCCGGGCGGTGGGCGAAGAGCAGTCCCGCCCCGACGAAGCGGAGAAGCTCATCCGGCACGCCCGGGCCGCCATCGAGCGGCTGGGGCGGGAGCGCTTCCCGGACATTACGACGGACCTCCACATGCGGCTGTCTTCACTGCGAGAGTCGCACGGCCAGCTCGCCGAGGCCGAGCAGGAGGCGCTCCAGGGTCTGGAGTTCTCGCGCAGGAGGAATGGCCCGGACAGCCTCCGCATGCCCAACTTCCTCCACCAGTTGGGACGCATCCGCTACGGCCAGGGCCGCTATGAGGATTCGCTGAAGCTCCATCGCCAGGCCCTGGAACTGCATGAGCGCCTGCTGGGCCCCGACAACCCGGCCCTCGTGACGTCCTACAACCGGGTCGCCACTGCGTCGCTGAAGATGGGACGGCACGCCGAGGCCCTCAGCGCCTGGCGCAGGGCCCTGGCCCTCCAGGAGGCGTCCTCCAGCCCGGAGACCACCCCTCTGGGGAGGGTGCTGCTGAACCTGGCCGGGGTCTCGCGCGTCGACGGCCGGCTGGAGGAGGCGCGGTCCCAGGTCGAGCGGGCACGCGCCATCTTCGAGCGGGCCCGGGGCCCCGACCACATCACCGTCATCTTCGCGCTCTCGGAGCAGGCGGTCCTCGCCCGCGAAGCGGGCCAGGGGGCCGAGGCGCTGGCCTTCGCCACCGAGGCCCTGGAGCGCGTCCAGCGCTCACTGGGCCCGGACACGCCGCGCGCCGCCCTACCGCTGACCGTCCGAGGCCAGGTGCACCTGAAGGCGGGCCGCTACCCCGAGGCACGGCGCGACCTGATGGACGCGCTGACGCGGCTGGAGAAGGACGATGGCCCGGAGGGAGGAAAGACGGTGCCCGTGCTGCTGCCCCTGGCCGAGCTGGCCCTGGCGACCCACACCCCGAAGGAGGCGCTCGCGTACTGCGAGCGTGCGCGGAAGGTCGCGGAGACGGCCGATGGCGAGGAGTCCGAGGACGGTGCCAGCGCCCTGGCCTGTGCTGGGGAGGCACATCTGGCGCTGGGCGCGGTGGCGGAAGCCGTCCCCCTGCTCGAGCGCGCCCGGCGCATCCAGACCCGTTGGGGCGAGGCCAAGGACCCGAAGGTCGCCGGCAAGACCGCCTTCCTGTTGGCCCGGGCGCTCCTGGAAACGCGCGCCGCCCAGGACCGGGCGCGGGCGCTCGCGATGGCCGAGGAGGCCCGGAAGCGGCTGGAGCCCGTGGGAGTCCGAGGCCGACAGGAGCTCCAGACGGTGCTGGCCTGGCAGCGGAGCGAGGGGAAGCAATGAGCGAGGAACGGAAGACAGACGCACTGGCGGCGCTGCTGCGGGAGCACCTGCCACGGGAGCAGCGCGCGGAGCTGGAGGCCGTGGAGCGACTGGAGGTGCTGCTGCACGAGCACGTCGAGGCGGCCCGGACCGGGTGGCCTACGTTGCAACTCCCGGCAGAGACCTTCGTGCGACACCTGGCCCGGCACCTGCCCGCGGGCAAGGTCTCGGAGGCGCTTCGCATCCTCAACGGTGCCGACCTGTACCTCGCGTGCGCCTGCGCCACCGGAGCGCCCGCGGCCCTCCGCGCCTTCGAGCAGGACATCCTCCGGCACATCCCCTCCCGGCTCGGGAGGGTGTCACCCAGCATGGTGGACGAAGTGCTGCAGGTGCTGCGCGAGCGGCTGCTGGTGGGCAGCGCCAGCGCGCCACCGAGGATTGCGACCTATGGAGGCCGAGGGCCCCTCCTCACGTGGGTGGGCATCATCGCCGCGCGCATCGCCGGGGAACTGGTGGGCCGGGACGAGCGCCATCAGCTCGTCGCGGAGCCTCCCGAGGAACTCGCGCGGCTGCTGGCCCCGAGCGACCCCGAGTACGCGCTGCTGCGCGAAGACGCGCGCCAGCTCCTCGTCGAGTCGCTCCGAAAAGCAGTGGCGATGATCTCCGAGCAGGAACGAACCCTGCTGCGCTTGCACCATTTCCATGGGTTCACTATGGACCGGCTGACGCTCATGTATGGAGGCTCACGCTCCGGCGTCGCTCGCAGGCTCGCCGATGCCCGCGAGCAACTGCTCGAGCGCGTTCGCATGGAGCTCACGCCCCGGCTGAAGCAGGACCAGCTCACACTGGAGAGCCTCCTGGGACTGGTCAACAGCCGACTGGATATCAGTCTCATTGGATTGCTGGGCTGAAGCCCCTCGCACCCGTCTTCCATCCGTGAGCGGTCGAGCCGCCCGTGCGGGCATGCCTCCCGAGATTTTTTGGGACGCCGGTGGGCCCACGCCCTCTTTCTCCTCGATTGGAGGGTCGGGCCTGCTTCAGGCCCGACCCTCCAATCACAAAACTCCCATCAAGAGGAGAGGTCCCATGGGCTCAGTGAATGCGGTCGGTGGTTCTGGTGGTGCTCCGAAAGTCGATCCCGCCGAGGCACAGCGCCGCGCGGAGGCGGCCCGGCAGAAGGCGGAGGCGGCGCGGCTCGCCGCCGAGGCCCGGCGCAAGGCGGCGACCGAGGCCCGCGACAACCTGACGCAGGCCAAGCGCGACGCGGATGGCGCGCGCCGGCAGAAGTCCTCGGCGGAGAAGGCCGTCACCGACGCACGCAAGGCCGCGGAGCGGCCGGGTCAGACACCCGCGGAGGCGAAGAAGTCGAAGGAAGCCCTCGCCGACGCGGAGAAGAAACTCAAGGAAGCCACCGATGCGTCCCGGGCCGCGGCGCAAAAACTCCAGAACGCGGAGGAGAAGGCCGCCCTGGCCGCGAAGGGCGCCGAGGAGGCCATGCTCAAGGCGAACGCGGCGGCCGTCGCGGAAAGCAAGACGCCGCCCTACAGCCAGAAGGACATCGACAAGGTGAAGCCGACGAAGAACGAGCTCGACTCGGCCTTCGAGGGCACGAGTCGAAAGGCAAAGCTGGAGAAGCTGCTGGGCTTGACGCCCCCGCCGCCGCAGGAAGTCATCCAGACGGCCGGGACGGGCGAAGCGCCTGGGATTCCCGTCGACGCGAAGTACACGAAGGACCTCTCCCCTGGACCCTTCGGGCAGACGTCCACGGACCCGTCCGCCGACACCTGGATCCACCAGCAGCAGGGAACCAACACAGGGGTGGTGCCTCCCGACGTCGCCCGCGGCAACCCCGTCCCGCCCATGCTGGATGGCAGCTCCCCATCGCCGGTGACGTCGGAGCCGTAGACACAGTCAGGCGCATGCGCGAGAGGGCGTGATGACTCCTTCTATCTACGGCAATGCAAGAGCGGTTTTGTCGAGCGTCCTGTCGCGACATGACACCTGTGTCTGGGTCCTGGTCCTCGGGCTCACCCTCCTCCCCCTGGGAGCCCGAGGCGACGTCTCCCCCGATGTGCACCGCTGCGTGGTGTTCGTCCACCAGTTGTTCGAAGACCTCGAGTACGAGCGTGCACTCGAGCAGGTCGTCCACGGAAGGAGTCTGTCGAAGGGGCCCGAGGATCAGGTGGTGCTGTCGCTCTATGAGGGCGTCATCCTGGCGGAGTTGAGCGGAAGGTTGAGCGGCGCCGAAGTCGCCTTCAAGGACGCCCTCTTCTTGAATCCCGACGCGAAGTTGCCGATGACTGTCTCACCCAAGGTGAAGCAGCACTTCGAAGCGGTGCGCCAGGGGGTCCTGAGCGAGCTGGCCGCGCGAGGAGACCGTGAGCCCCTGAGGCTGGAGCTCCCCTCAGGGACACCGCCGGCTCAGCCGCTCCTCGCGGTGGTCCCGGGAACCCCGGAGTCTTCATCCTCTCCGGTGTCGGAGGTGTCCGGCTCGCACGCATCATTGCGAGACCGAGCAATCATCCCCGCCGTGACGGGCGGGGCCCTCGTCGCCGCGGCGGGCGTCGTCTGGGGATTGGCGGAGGGGAAGAAGTCGAGGCTGGCTGACATGGCGTCGGACATCCCCTCGGGGGCCGATGCCAGGAACGTGGCCAACAGCGTGCGCCGGATGCAGACAGTCTCCGTGGGGATGCTGGTGGGAGGCCTGGTGGGGCTGGGCACCGCCACGGGAATGTACCTGCTGGGGGGAGAGCCGAAGGAGCCGGCGCCCCTGCGATTCGGGCTGGATGGGACGTCCGTGTTCGTGTCTGGGAGGTGGCCATGAAGGCCCTGCTTCGTTTGACAAGCCTTGGAGTGCTGGTGCTCGGCGTCCATGTCGCTGCGTGCCTCGACGTCGACGACGCGGTGGACCGATTCTGTCGCGGTAGACCTGGCGCCTGCCCGGTTGAGGCGCCGGATGGGGGCCCTGACGGCAATGGCATCCTGGATGGAGGTGACGCTGGAGGTGTGCCGGGCGGCGAGGATGGTGGACTGGATGGCGGGGACGGTGGACTGGACGGTGAGAGCGGCCGGGACGGCGGCGCGGACGCAGGGCTTCCGGATGGCGGGCGCGAACCGCCGGGGTGGAAATCCGTGACATCGATGCAGACACGGCGCACAGGTCATACGGCCACGGAGCTGCAAGACGGCCGGGTGCTCGTCGTTGGCGGAAGCAGCACGGGTAACAACCCAGGGGACAGCCCGACGAACACCACGGAGCTCTACACCGCCTCAGCCAACAGTTGGCGTCCCGGGCCGAACCTCGGGACGGCTCGCGTGGCCCACACCGCCACCCTGTTGGAGAATGGCAACGTATTGGTGGTCGGGGGGCGGGGTCCCGCAGGCGAAGCGCTGAGCAGTGCTGAAATCTACAACGTGGATGCGAATCAATGGACTCCTGCCAGTCCCATCCCACTTGGAGCACGCGCCAACCATGCCGCCATCTTGCTGCCCTCACGGAAGGTGCTGGTGGCGGGTGGCGGGAACTCGGAGCTCGATGGGCTGGACACCGCCGCGATCTATGACCCGAACGACGACTCCTGGACGAATGCTGGGAACATGAAAGTTGAACGCAATGTGCTGACACTCACCCTGCTGGACGGGGGGGTGGTGTTGGCCATCGGAGGCTTCAATCGCTATGGAGCGGAGACGACCGCCGAGGTCTACGACGCGAAGCAGCCAGATGCAGGCTGGCGACTCCTTGGGGAGCGGATGGAGGATGGACGCAACGGGCACGCCTCGACGCTGCTGCCCCTGGGAGGAATCCTGGTGACCGGCTCCCTCGAAGGCTCACCTGGAACGGTCCTCAAGACGGTGGAGCTCTTCGACCCGAGCAGCGATTCCTGGACGCCCCAGGCAGACATGAGGGAAGCCCGCTTCCTGCACACGGCGACCGCTCTACCCTCGGGCGAGGTGCTGATTGCCGGCGGGTATTCCAGCCCCTACGCGAAGCCGCGTGCCTCCGCGGAGATATTCCGGCGAGATGGCGGCTGGGAGCTTATCGCCCCCATGGCATCGGCGCGCGTCTCGCACACCGCGACGTGGCTGGAATCGGGGAGTGTGCTCATGATTGGAGGCTCTGACGGCGGCGTGGTGCTCAACACCGCCGAGCGGTACGTCCCATGACGCCACCGCGCCAGGCGTCTCGTGTTCTCTTCAAATGCGCACTGAAAGGGGTTCTGCGCCTCGTGTCCCAGGCGCGGGTGACAGTTCCGGAGCCCTCCGGTGTTCCCTCCTCCGCCGCATCATCCGGGAGGGAAGCACATGGCAGGACGTCGATTCATCGCGTGCACGGTGGGTGTCTTCGTGCTCGCGGGCTGTACCGAGACAGGAGCCTTCGTCGAAGCCAGTCCCGAACCCGTGACGTCCCAGGCGGAGCTGGTGTCTCCGGCCCTGGCGCTCGCCGGGAAGCAGCACTTCCAGGAGGCGCTGCCCGGCACCAATGGCCGCTCCTGCGCGACGTGCCACGTCCTCTCCGACGACACCGCCCTCATGCCCGCGCACGTGGAGGCCGTCTGGGCGAAGAACCCCGGGGACCCGCTGTTCAATCGCATCGACGCGGATGACCCCACCGCCCCCGTGCCGACCTATGCGCACCTCAAGAAGGGCCTGGTGCGCGTGGTGCTCCCCCTTCCCCCGAACATGGATGTCATCGACGTGCAGGGGAACGTCATCACGTCACCGGACCGGAGGATCTCCGTCTGGCGCGGTGTGCCCAGCATCGCCGACACCGGCTTCCCCGGCCCCTTCCAGTTCGATGGCCGCGAAACGAGCCTCACCGACCAGGTGCAGAGCGCCGTCACGAACCACAGCGAAGGCGGCACGGTGCCCGGCCCGGTGCGCCAGCGCATCGCCGCGTTCGAGCGCAGCGTGTTCAGCTCCCCCCGCGCCCGCTTCGTGTCGGACCTGCTCCAGTTGGGCTTACCCTTGAGCGACATCCCGGATCCCGACGCGCTCCTCGTGCTCGATGCGGGCGAACGCCGCGGCCGGGACGTCTACGCGCTGGCCTGCGAGGCGTGTCACGGAGACCGCACCAAGAACCGCATCGTGCGGCGCGACGTCCACGACGCGCTCTTCTATTCCTTCAAACCCAATGGCAACATCCAATTCAACGTCACGCCCGGACAGCCACCGAAACCCGCCAGCGTGCCCCACCCGCACAGCGAGTTCCTCAACATCGGCTTCGCGTACATGACGTACCTGGGGCAGCGCGGCGTCGTTCCTCTCTTCAACGACTCCGTGCCCTTCCCCCAGTACCGCTTCCGCTTCTACACGGACGCCACCCGGCAGCATCCCGTCACCGACCTGCCGCCCATCCCCGTCACCGCGAGCGGAGACCCGAACGACATCGTCCCCGCGCTGGATGAACACGGCGCGCCCATCACCGGCCCGGCGCTCGCGGCCCAGTGGTATTCGACGGACCCCGGCCGCGCGTTGATCAGCGGTGACCCTGCGGAGTTCGAGGCCTTCGACGTGCCTTCCCTGCGCGGCATCGGCCGGTCCGCGCCGTACTTCCACGACAACAGCCACGCCACGCTCGCGGACGCGGTGGACACCTACAGCCGCTTCATCCTGCCCGGCACCGGCTTCACCGGGCTCGTGCTGCCGGTGCACCCGCCCGAGTTCCCGGGCGGACCTCCGGAAACGCTCACCCCCACGCAGAAGCAGGACCTGGTGCGCTTCCTCCAGCGGCTGTGAGCCTTCAGCGCCGCCACGGCCGGTCCGGCGCGGGGGCCTTCGCGGAGGGCGGAAGGAAGGTGTGGGCAAGGCCCGTGAGTCCCGGTGCGAGGAGCTCGTCGCGGATCCTCCGGGCCAGCGCCTCCGCCTCGTCCGCGTGTCCGGGCTTCGGGGTGAATTTCGCGGACCACTCCACGAAGGTCTGCCCGGTCGCCGTCACCGGCGTCACCCGCAGCTTCGCCTGGTAGTCGCGCACCGGCAGCGGCCCCTCCAGCATCGTGTACACATAGCTGCGCGCGTGCGCGTCGTGCTCCAGCCTCGCTTCCAGGAACACCGCGCCATCCCGCGTGGTGAGCCGGCGCAACGGCCCCGCCCCCGGCCCGGGGTGGGCCACCCGTTCGCTGGAGAGGATGCCCGGATGCCAGCGAGGAAGGCTGTCAAAGCCTCCCACCCGGTCCCAAACGACATCCACGGGTGCCTGGATCAGTTGACTCGCGTAGGCCTCGAACATGGGGTGCCTCTCGTCGTTCATGAATCACAAGAAGGGGACGCGCGGTGACGGTGACCATGCGGCCTTGGGGTGCCCACCCTCCGGCGGGCAGCCGTCCAGACGCACGGGACGTCACTCGTGCGCGGACGCTCAGACGGCTGACATGTCCGAGGCACCACAGGCTCCACCCCGGGCAGGACCGCGGGCGGTCGCACCTCCCGCGCAAAGCCATACCGCCAACAGTCCGCCCACCCCGCCCCATCGATCCATGCGCATGCAGCTCCTCGTGTCAGCTCAAAGTGGCGCTGGATGTGAGGCAAAGCTCGCGGGCGCGATACTGTCCGGAAGGGCCGTTCGTGGCCGTCCGCATCGCGGGCCAGGGCGCGTGTGGCCCCGCGATCAGTGGCCTACCTGAGAGGACTCGTACTCCAGGGCAATGCCTCGCGGTCTGCGAAGCATTGTCGTGGCATGCGTGTTGAAAGCGCACCGCGACTGTCCTTGCCGAGGAGACGCCCGATGACTTCCGTTTCCATCACCGAGTACGAAACTCGCCTGTATTGGCAGGGAGAGAGAGGGGCGGTGCTGACAAGCGACCAGGCGCCCCCTGTCCCGATTGGCCTGCCCCTGAACGCGGCGGAGGAGTGCTCCGATGGGAGATGGGCCCCGGAGGCCCTGCTGGTGGGCGCGGTGGAGGGCCGGACCCTGCAGGCCTTCCTGGATGACGCCAGGGAGGCAGGCGTGCGCGTGCTCTTCTACCAGAGCACCGCGATGGCCCGGCTGGTGAGCGGCGGACGGGAGCAGGTCGCCTGCTTCACCGACCTCATCGTGCGCCCCCACGTCGCCGTGGGCAGCACGACGGAGGCCGAGCTGGCACGGCAGCTCTTCGCGGCCCTGCCCACGCGCTGCTTTCCCAGCTCCATGCTCCAGCTCACCCCGCGCATCGAAGCGGTGGTGGAGGTGTGGGCCGTGACGCGGCCTTCAAACGGGGGTGGAGCACTTCGCACCGCCAGCGTATCCCCGGACGCGGATGGCTTCGCGCCCGCCCCGGGCGGATGACCCGGGCCGTTGAAAAGCGGTCACCGGCGGACACCGGGTGACGCAGCCCGGTGTCCCGCAGGCAGGGCATGCACAGTGTGGGAGCACATGCCGACGAATCCACAGACGAATCCGCCGACGAAGCCCGTGAAGGAGCCGGACCCGAAGCCCACGCCTGAAATCGAGCCGCCCCGGCCCCAGGTGCCGGAGAAGGATCCGCCGCAGCGGGAGCCCCAGCGCCGGGAGCCTCCGCCGCCCCAGCAGGATCCTGAAATCCAACCGGGCATCCAGGAGCCGCCGGCCCATGATCCGAACCGCCCCGGACCGCCCGACATCATCGCGGGTCCGGCGGTCTGAGCAGGAGCGCCCGGGAGGAGGTCCCGGGCGGCGATGCAAGTGGATGCGAGGGATCGTAGAGTCCAGCGCGCTCCCCGCGCGTCATGTCCACTCCGCCTCCGTCGCCGTCCCTGCCCCGAGCCGTCTCGTTCGTCCTCGCCTGCGGTGTGCTCATGGGCGCGCTGGGCGCGGGGACCGGAGCCTGGGCTCCCGGGTCCCGCATCGCCGTCCTGGTGGGAGGCGCGCTACTGCTCGCGGCCGCGGGCGCCTTCCTGGCCCTGCGCGCGCTGGCCAGGACGCGGGAGGAATGCTCCCGGGCCCTGAAGCGGGCGGATGATGCGCGGGCCCTGCGCGACGCGGTGATGGACATCACGCCGGTGGGCTTCGCCTTCTTCGATCGCGACCTGAAGTACGTCCACGTCAACGCCGCGCTCGCAGCGATGAACGGCCTGCCCGCGAGCGCGCACCTGGGCCGCCACGTCACGGAGGTGCTGCCCGCGCTGGGCACCGTGCTGGCGCCCCGGCTCGCCCGCGCGCTGGAGACCGACACGCCCCTGCAGGACGTCAGCCTCCAGGTGGAGACGCCCGCCGCCCCGGGCGAGGCGCGCTTCTGGTTTGGCGGCTACTCGCGCGTGCGCGGCTCCGGTGGCGAGGTGCTGGGTGTCATCGCCTCCCTGTCGGAGGTCACCGAGCGGCTGCGCGCCGAGCAGTCCCTGCAGGAACACGAGGGGCGCCTGGACGTGCTCACCCGGTCGCTGCCCGACTACCTGTGGGGCGGCAAGCTGCGCGGCGGCGTGCTGCGGGACTTCTACTGCACGCCCGTCATCGAGCGCACCACGGGCTATCCCGCGAACGCCTTCACCAGCACCGGGCCGGAGGGCACGCCCGCGCCGCTGTGGGCGGAGATGATCCACCCGGAGGACCGGGCCCGCTACCGCGAGTGCATCGAGGGACTGTCCCCCGGCACGGAGGCGGAGGTGGAGCACCGGATCATCTGCGCCGACGGCCGCGTGCGCTGGGTGCGAAGCCGCGCCGCCGCCTCCGGCCTGGACGCGCAGGACGCCGTGCACCTGGGCTGCGTCGTCACGGACATCACGGACCGGCGGCTCGCGGATGACTTGCGTCAGCGCCTGCATGACAGCTTCCGCCGCTCCGCCACGGAATGGCGCCGCACCTTCGACGCCGTGTCCTCGCCCCTGTTGGTGCTGAGCACCGACGGCATCATCCACCGCCTCAACGGCGCCGCTGCCGCGCTCTTCCAGCAGGCCGACCCCACGGGCCAGCCGCTGGCCTCCACCGTGGGCGCGCCCCCCTGGTCCAGCGCGGGCCCCCTGGTGGAGGAGCTGCACCAGACGCACGGCACCGCGAACCGCCAGGTGCACGACGCCACGTCCGGCCGCACCTGGGAGCTGGCCGCCGCGTGGGTGGATGAGGCCGGCAGCGAGGACCCGCGCATCATCCTGGTGGCCACCGAAATCACCCGGCTCCTGGAGCTTCAGGCGCACGTGCGCCGCAGCGAGACGATGGCCGCGATGGGCGCCATCGTCGCGGGCGTGGCCCACGAGGTGCGCAACCCGCTGTTCTCCATCTCCGCCGTGGTGGACGCGGTGGAGGCCACCTTCGGCACGCGTCCCGAGCTTCAGCCCTACCTGGACGTGCTGCGCGGCGAGGTGCGCCGGCTCACGCACCTCACCCAGGAGCTCTTCGAATACGGCCGGCCCGCCCGGGGTGAGTGGACCGACGGCGCGGTGACGTCCGTGGTGTCGGAGGCCCTGTCCTCGTGCGAGCTCGCCGGGGAGAAGGCGGCGGTGAAGCTCACCCGCCAGTTGTCGGAAGGGCTGCCCCCGGTGCGCATGGACTCGCGCCGCCTGTTCCATGTCTTCCGCAACGTGGTGGAGAACGCCGTGCAGCATTCGCCGCAAGGGACCACCGTGCACCTGGCCGTGGAGGCCGTGGAGGAAGCGGGCCGCCCCTGGGTGCGCTGCACCGTCCACGACGGCGGGCCCGGCTTCAAGGCGGAGGACCTGCCCCACGTCTTCGAGCCCTTCTTCAGCAAGCGCCGGGGCGGCACCGGCCTGGGATTGTCCATCGTCCAGCGCATCCTGGAGGAGCACCAGGGCCGCATCCGTCTGTCCAACCATCCGGCGGGAGGCGCCGAGGTGACCATCCTGCTGCCCGTCAGCCCCCCGGCCGCCAACTCCGGCCCTTCCCCGCAGTCGCAAGCCTCATGACCCGCACCCGCATCCTGCTCGTGGACGACGAGCCCGGCGTCCGCCTGGGCATGAAGGGCTACCTCACCCAGCATGGGTTCGACGTGGACGAGGCCACCAGCGTCGCCGAGGCCCAGGAGGGCTTCCGCTCGCACCGGCCCGACGTCGCCGTCATCGACTACCGGCTGCCGGACGGCACCGCGCTGGAGCTGCTGCCCCGGCTCAAGGAGATCGACGCGGCGGTGCCCCTGGTGGTGCTCACCGGCCATGGCTCCATCGAGCTGGCGGTCCAGGCCGTGAAGGAGGGCGCCGAACAGTTCCTCACCAAGCCGGTGGAGCTGGCGGTGCTCAAGGTGGTGCTGGAGCGGCTCGTGTCCCAGCGCCGCGAACGCCAGCGCCACGCCGCGGACCGCTCGCGCACGGCCCGCTCGCGGGTGGATCCCTTCCTGGGCGACAGCGCGGCCATCCGGGCGCTGCGAGATCAGGCGGAGCGCGTGCGCGACAGCGACAGCCCCGTGCTCGTCACCGGGGAGACGGGCAGCGGCAAAAGCGTGCTCGCGCGCTGGTTGCATGAGGGTGGCTCGCGCAAGGACGCGCCCTTCGTGGACCTGAACTGCGCCGCGCTGTCCAAGGACCTGCTGGACTCGGAGCTGTTCGGCCATGAGAAGGGCGCCTTCACCAGCGCGGTGGCCGCCAAGCAGGGCCTGCTGGAGGTGGCGGACCGGGGCACCCTGTTCCTGGATGAGATTGGCGACATGGACGTGGCCGTCCAGCCCAAGCTGCTCAAGGTGCTGGAGGAGAAGCGCTTCCGCCGCCTGGGCGACGTGAAGGACCGGCGCGTGGATGTGCGGCTCGTGGCCGCCACGCACCAGGACCTGTCGCTGGCCTCGCGAGAGAAGCGCTTCCGCAGCGACCTGTACTTCCGCATCAGCACCCTCATCCTCCACGTGCCCGCGCTGCGCGAGCGCGCCGAGGACGTGCCGGTGCTCGCCCGCCACTTCCTCGCGGAGATGGGCGGCGCGCGCGGCCGGGGCCAGGTGGAGCTGGAGCCCGACGCGGAGAAGGCCCTGATGACCTACGGCTGGCCGGGCAACATCCGCGAGCTGCGCAACGTGCTGGAGCGCGCCGTGCTCCTGTCCGGCGCAAGCCGCCTGTCCCGGGGCGACCTGCGCTTCGAGTCCATTCCCCACGAGGAGCCCCTGGGCGAGGACCTCACACTGGAGGAGCTGGAGCGCCGCCACATCGAACGGGTGATGGCCCGCGAGGGCGGCCACGTGGAGCGCGCGGCGACGAAGCTGGGCATCTCCCGCAGCTCGCTCTACGCGAAGCTCAAGGGCTGGCAGCACCGGGGCCCCTGAGGCCACATCCCCTGGAGCCCCAACGGAGTCCGGATTCCGGAGGACATTCCAGAACCTGGAATCCTCCGTGGCTCCGGCCCCACCCTTCCCCGCCAATCCCGCGCATTGACTGGGATTGGCTCACCTGGCTGTGCATGGCACACCCGCTGCACTGTCCTGGGGCATGCACGGGAAAATCCTCCTCCTCGATTCGAAGCCCCCGGTTCGTGGGGCGACGGCGCGTCACCTGACGGCCGCGGGCTTCACCGTCCTCACGGCGCGCACGGGTGCACAGGCGCGAAGCCAGTTGGACGCCAACCTGTTCGACGCGGTCCTCATCGACCATCCGTTCGGCCGTCCCGGGATGGATGAAGGGCTGACGTTCGCGCGGGAGCTGCGGGAGCAGGACGCCATCGTCCCCATCCTGCTGATGACGGCCCTGCCCCTGGAGGAGGTGCGGCAGCTCGCGTGGGCCAGCGGCATCACCAAGCTGCTGCCCAAGCCGCAGCTGATGCCGGTGCTGATCCTCCACCTGTCCGCGCTCATTCCGCACGCGGACAACGAGGATGAGCTGCACCCCATCCCCATGCGCGAGTGACACGCAGCGACGCGCGGGGAGCGAATCCGGATTCTGGAAAATGGATTCCGCAAGCTGGACGCAGCCGTCCGGCCCGCGCCGCCGTGCCGTGCAAGCCCCTGGAAGTACTCAGTCCCCCTGCTGTCCCGAAGCTGGCCCTGGCCTTGCTCATGCCCTCCTGTGTGCCCCGGAACCTGTTGATCATCGATGACGAAGCCGTGCTGTGCTGGGTGCTCGGCCGCTTCTTCGTCAGCGCGGGGTACGCGGTGGACTCCGCCACGGACCTGGACGGGGCGTTGGAGCGGGTGACGCACGGGCATTACGACCTGGTCATCAGCGATTTGCGCCTGAGTGGGACGCTGTCCGAGGAAGGGCTGGTCATCGCGGAGCGGGTGCGGGCCTCCTCCCCCGCCACGCGCATGGTCCTGCTGACGGCGTTCGCCACTCCGGACCTGGGGCGCCGGGCCCGGGAGCTGGGGGTGGATCTGGTGCTCAGCAAGCCCCAGCCGCTGCCGGCCCTGGCCGAGCACGTCTCGCAGTTGCTGTCCCCGCAGTGAGCCGCGGGCCGGATTCCGACGGCAGCGGGCCTGCCGGACGAGCGGGTGGACACGGCCGACGACGGTTTCATCGACGCGCATGACGCCGACAGCGACAATGACCACCTCCCGGACGACAAGGAAGAACGTGGACCACGACGGCATGACCCAGCCCATCAAGACCGGCCGGCACAGGGCGGGGCGCTTCCCGGCGCGGGGGCTTTCGCTGATGGTGGCGGTGGGCCTGACGCTGGGCGCGGCGTCACGGGCGGACGCGCAGCCCACGGTGTCGCAGGCCATCGACGTGCAGCAGTACAAGCCGGGGCCGGGCGCCTACGACGTGCTGGGGCTGAACAGCGCCCGCGTCGCGCCGCACCGGACGTGGAACGTGGGCGCGTCACTCAACTACGCGCACCAGCCGCTCAACTTCTACGACCCGCGCGAGGACGCGTTCGTCTACCACATCGTGGAGCGCCAACTCTCGCTGGACCTGATGGGCGCGGTGTCCCTCTTCGACCGGTTGGAGATCGGCGTGGTGCTGCCGGTGACGACCACCGGTTCGGAGCCCGCGGGCGCGGTGGCGGAGTCATTCGCCAACGGCGTGGGCAAGACGGGCCTGGGCGACCTTCGCGTGGTGCCCAAGCTGGCGCTGCTGTCGGGGGGCTCGCTGAACCTCGCGGTGCTGGCGCCCTTCACGCTGCCCACCGCGGGCGGCTCGAACTTCCTGGGCTCGGACGGGCCCACCTTCCAGCCGCGCGTGGCCGGTGAGTGGGCCACGCCGCATCTGAGGCTGCTCGCCAACGTGGGCGTCAACCTTCGACAGACGGAACAACTGCGCAACCTGCGCGTGGGCAATGAGTTCGCGTTCGGCGTGGGCGCGGAGGTGCCGGTGACGCAGGCGCTGTCCGCCCAGGCCACGTTCGCGGGCGCGGTGGGGCTGAAGGAGTCCAACACGGAGGAGGTCCCCCTGGAGCTCCTGGGCGCGGTGAAGTACCGCTTCGCCAACGGCCTCGCCGCGCACGTGGGCGCCGGCCCCGGCCTGACGCGCGGCTACGGCACGCCCGCCTTCCGCATCCTCGCGGGCCTGACCTTCACGCCCGGAGGCCCGAAGCCCGCGCCCACCTGCGCGCTGGGCCCGGAGGACTTCGACGGCTTCCAGGACGACGACGGCTGCCTGGATGCCGACGACGACAACGACAGCATCCCCGACGTGAACGACATCTGCCCCACGGAGCCGGAGACGGTGAACGGCTACCGCGACGACGACGGCTGCCCGGACTCGGTGCTGGAGACAAAGCCCACGGGTGAAGGCGCCGCGCCCACGCCCGCGCTCAGCCTGCCGCCCGCTCCTGCGGACATGGACGGCGATGGCATCCCCGACACGGAGGACCGCTGCGCGACGGCGCCGGAGGACGTGGATGGCTTCGAGGACGAGGACGGCTGCCCGGAGCCGGACAACGACCGCGACGGCATCCCGGACGCGAAGGACCAGTGCCCGCTGGAGGCGGAGGTCATCAACGGCGTGAAGGACGACGACGGCTGCCCGGACAAGGGCGAGTCCAAGGTGCGTCTGGAGGGCTCGCGCATCGTCATCCTGGACAAGGTGTATTTCGCCACCGGCAAGGACGTCATCCTGCCGAAGTCCTTCGGCCTCCTGCAGCAGGTGGTGTCCATCCTCCGGACGCATCCGGAGCTGGAGCGGGTGCGCGTGGAAGGCCACACCGACAGCCAGGGCGACGACGCGAAGAACCTCGACCTGTCCCAGCGGCGCGCGAACAACGTGCGCGACTGGCTGATGAAGGGCGGCATCTCTGGGATGCGCCTGGAGGCGGTGGGCTTCGGTGAGTCGAAGCCGGTGGACACCAACGACACGCCGCTCGGCCGGGAGAACAACCGGCGCGTGGAGTTCAACATCGTGAAGACCGCCGACACGGCGGAAGGAGTGACACCGTGAGGGCAAGCACCCCGTCGCTGATGCTGACCCTGACGCTGCTGGCGTCGCCCGTCGTCGGAGTCTCCGCGGAGGCGGACGGCCCCTGCGGGGGACTGACGTTCGACAACGGGAGGCTGATGACGGGCCGCCTCCTGGAGCCTCGGGGCGCCCAGACCGAGGCGTGCCTGCGCGAGGTGGCGGAGGCCGTGAAGGCCCGTCCCTCCATCCGGGGCCTCACCGTGGCCGCGAAGCTGCCGGACGCGCAGCGGCTGGACGGCCAGGGGCTCGCGGCGGCGAAGGCGGCCGCGGAGGTGCTGGTGACGGCGGGGATTGCGCGCACGCGGGTGTCCTTCGTGGCGCCCCCGGGCATCCCCGACGCGCCGGGGCAGTTGCAGCTCGCGTACGTGGAGCGGCCCACCCAGCCGGCGGTGGCGCGGGTGCGCACCGCCAGCGGGCCGGTGTCCTCGGGCTCTGGCGAGGCGGCGATGCGCTCGCGCCTCGCGGGGGATTCGCTGTACGCGGGCGAGCTGGTGGCGACGGGGAAGAACGGCCGGGCGGAGCTGTCGCTGGCGGACGGAAGCGGCGTGTTCCTGTCGCCGGAGAGCGCGGTGCGGCTGGGCACGCTGGAGCTGACGGCGGAGCGCCAGCGCAAGGTGCTGCTGGACCTGGTGCGCGGCACGGTGGAGACGGAGGCGGCGCCCGGCGGCACGGGCTCCATCTTCGAGGTGCGCACGCGCGGCGCGGTGGCCGGCGTGCGGGGCACGCGCTTCCGCGTGGTGCAGCAGGAGGACGGCACCAGCCGCGTGGAGACGCTGGAGGGCAAGGTGGCCCTGGGCGTGGACGCGGCTTCGGTGGATGTGGGCGCGGGCTACGGTTCGCGGGCGAAGCCGGCCCAGGCGCCGGAAGCGCCCCGGGCCCTGCTGGCGGCCCCGGTACTGGAGCAGCCTCGCGGGGGCGTGTACCCGACGGTGCCCGCGCTCGTCTGGAAGGCGGTGCCCGGGGCGAAGGTGTACCGGGTGGAGGTGGCGTCCTCGGCGGACTTCGCGGGCGACGTGAAGGTCCAGGAGTCGGCCACGCCGACGCTGTCGGGGGCGGCGCCGGGCCCGGGCAAATGGTTCTGGCGGGTGCTGGCGGTGGACGCGGACGGCTTCGTAGGCTACCCCTCGAAGATCTTCAGCTTCGACATCCCTGGATGAGATGAGCCCACCCGACCGCGCTCCCCTGCCCCTGCTGTCCTCGCCCGCGGTGCTGCGGGGGCTGGGCGCTGGCGTGGGCCTGCTGCTCGCGGTGGGCTCCGCGGTGATGGGCGGCGCGCCGGGCCTGGGCGAGCGCACCCTGTATGACTTCGCGGTGAGCCGCCTGTTGCCCCCGCTGCCCACCACCGCGGACCTGGTGCTGGTGGAGGTGGACGACCGCGCGATCGCGGCGCTGGGGGAGCGCTGGCCGCTGTCGCGCGCCACCTGGGCCCGGGCCTTCCAGGCGCTGGCGGCGCAGCGTCCGTCCGCCGTGGTGGTGGACATCCTCTTCGACCAGCCCGAGTCGCGCGACGCGCTGGACCTGGGCGAGGACGTGCTGGAGGGCCTGCACGCGTCGGGGCTGGCGCAGCTGCCCGAGGGCTCGAAGCTGGTCTCCGAGTTGGAGGCGCGGCTGCATGCGCAGGACGGGGATGCGCGGCTCGCGGAGACCTTCTCCGGGCTGGGCAAGGTCGTCCTGGGCAGCATGGCGCTGACGGACGAGGGCGGTGCGGTTCCCGGCGAGGGGGACACCCTGGCCCCGGTGGCCCTGCCCGCCGAAGGCCTGCGACTGAAGGCGAAGGGGCTGACCACGAACCTGGCCCCGCTGAGGATGACGGCCTGGAGCAGTGGGACGCTGAACGTGCTGGTGGACGCGGACGGCGTCATCCGGCGCTATCCCTACGCGGTGGAGGTGGGCGGGCGCGCGTGGCCCTCGCTCGCGCTGGCGACCGCGCTGCGCCTGTGGCCGGAGCGGTCCGAAGCGCTGCTGCGCGTGGCGGCCACCGACGACGGGGCCCCCCTGATGCGACTGCCCTCTCCGGACTGGTTGCCGCGCGTGAGCCTTGCGGACGTGCTGCTCGCGGGGCCGTCGTCGGTGGGGTTGGACCTGGCGCTTCGGGACAAGGCCGTCTTCGTGGGCGTCACCGCCACCGGGCTGCATGGCCAGAGCACCCTGCCCGGCCAGCTCGCCGTGCCGGGCGTGGAGATCCACGCGTTCGCGATGGACAACCTGCGCTCCGGCCGGGTGCTGCGCTCCACGGGACGGGCGGCGCTCACGGGGGTGGTGGAGACGGCGGTGGTGCTGGCGCTGCTGCTCTGGCGCCGGGGACGCGCGCGCACCATGGGCGCGGTGGTGGGGCAGGCGGCGCTGCTCCTCGTCGCGCACACGGTCTTCGTGGGCTGGCTGCTGGCGGACATCGGCTGGGTGGTGCCCCTGCTGCCTGGGGTCGTCGGGCTCGCGCTGGTGACGCTCGCGGAGGCGGTGGCGCGCACCGAGGACCTGCAACGGCAGCGCGGCGCGCTCAAGCGCCTCTTCGGACGCTTCCCGAGCGAGGCCGCCGTACCGCCTCCGGGTGGACAGAAGACCGCCGAGGGCGACGAGTCCTCGCGCTCCGCGCCGGGGGATTCGCAGAGGTAGTGCGTCCTGGCCGCGACGCCGCCAGGTCGTCGCCCGGTGCCCGTCCCACCTGTCGGCTGCCCGGCCCGGCCTGCCCGGGCGGAGGTGCCCTGATACGCGCGGGGGGCAGGCATGGCACCATTGCCGTGAACCATGCCGCGCTACGCACTCATCGCTGAACCCGACTCCCACCGCGCCACGGCGCTGCTCGCGCTCGCGACCCAGGAAGGGCTGGAGGGCGTGGTCGCGCGCGACGGCGCGGAGGCCCAGGAGTGGGTGCGCCAGCGCGGGGCCCCGACGCTGCTGGTGACGGATCTGGCGCTGCCCAGGGTGGACGGGTTCGCGCTGCTGGCGTGGCTGCGGGGACGCTCGGACGCGGGCGGCATGGCGGTGGTGGTGGTGACGGCCTTCGACGAACTGCGCGTGCGCGCGTGGCAGCTCAAGGACGCGCTGGGCATCCACGCGCTCCTGAGCCGGCGCGCGGGCCCGGAGGCGATGCGCGATGGCGTGCGACGCGCGCTCGCCGGGCAGCTCGCGGGGGGCGGCCTGCTGGAGTCCACCGCCGAGGAGGAGAAGCAGCGCCTGGCGCGCATCGACGAGCTGAAGCTGGTGGATCCCGGCCCTCCCGACGCGCAGTTGCAGGAGCTGGTCTCCGAGGTGGCCCAGGCGTTCGGCGTGCCCGTCGCGCTCCTCACGCTGGTGCTGGGCGACCGCCAGTGGTTCAAGGCCCACGTGGGCCTCACGGGCTCGCTGGCCCGGGACCGGGGCACGCCGCGCGACTGGGCCTTCTGCCACCACGTGGTGCAGGGGCGCGAGGCCATGGTGGTGCCGGACGCAACGCGCCACCCGGTGTTCCGCGACAACCCCCTGGTGCGCGACGGCATCGTCGGCAGCTACGCCGGCGCACCGCTCATCACCGCCAGCGGCGACGTGCTGGGCTCGCTGTGCGTCATCGACACGCGGCCGTTGATGCTGGGCCCGGAGGACCTCGCGGCCCTGCGCGAGCTGGCGGGCCGCGTGGCGCAGAGCCTGGAGCACACGCAGGCCAGCAGCCGGATCCGCTCGCCGCCGCGCGCGGGGGGCCAGTCGGAGCCGGTGCTCACGGAGGCGAGCGCCCTGGCCCTCGTGCGCGAAGCCGTGCGCGCCCTGGACGTGCCGGTGCTGGTGGTGGCGCCGGGCCGCAAGCCCTACGCCGCCAACGCGGCGCTGGCGGAGCTGATGGGGCTGCCCGAGGAGCGGCTGTCGGGCATGTCCTTCGATTCACTGTGCCAGCACGTCGCGAACCTGAGCGCGGATCCGGGCGGCACGCTGCGGCAACTGGACCTCGCGGCGGAGGCCTCGCGGGGACTGCACCTGACGCTCACGCTGGAGCGGCCCCGGCCGCGCGTGGTGCGGTGGGTGGCCCGGCCCTTCGTGGTGCCCGGTGGCGTCGCGCAGCTGCTGTCGCTGATGGACCTGCGCGTCGGCTCCGACGTGAAGGGGGAGCGCGAGGGACTCCTGCGCCAGGACGCGCTCACGGGCCTGGACACCCGGCGCGTGGGCGAGGAGCGGCTGTCCAAGGAGATTGGCCGCTGCCGCCGTGAAGGGCTGCCCTTCAGCCTGGTGCTGGTGGACCTGGTGGAGCTGGGCGTGCTGAACCGCACGCGCGGCTTCGACGCTGGCGATGTCGCGTTGAGGGAGCTGGCCCGGCGCGCGGACGGTCTGTGTCCTCCGCCGGGGTTCGCGGTGAGATGGACCGGCGACACCTTCCTGCTCGCGCTGCCCGGAGCGGACGCGGTGGGCGCGGAGGCGGTGCGCCAGCTGTTCCACGACGTGCCCGGCGTGCCCGGACGCGTGTCCGTCGCCGTGACGGTGCAGGGCGAGGAGGATCCGCACGGCACGCTGTCCCGCGCCCACGCCGCGCTCGCCCGCGCGAAGCCGGACCGGACCCAGGACCCCGGCCGCGACTGAGGTCTCACGCGCCCGCGCGGCGCATGTGCGCGGTTGAAGGTCTGTTCCCCGCGCGCCAGTGCGTCGTCCCCCCGTCACGGCTTGTCCCGTGGGGCCGCGCTGACGAACCTGCACTCCCTGCTTCCTCGGAGAGGATTCCGACGAAGCCCGACAGCGGGGAGCCCATGAAGAAGCGCCTGAAGCGCCGTCCGTCGTTCCTGTCGAGGTTGCTGGTGAGCGCGGTCGCGGGCTTCGTCGTGGGAGTCGCGCTCGAAGCGGGCGCGGAGCCCCCGGAACGCACCGGGGCGCCTCCGCCGGCGGCCAGGCCCCCGGGCCCCACGGTGGTGGTCTGCCTTGAAGGCACTCCCACCGGGGGCAACACCCAGACGACGTACACGCCGGGGCTCACCCGCACGCCCCGGCCCGTCACCGTCTCCACGACCGGAACCTTCGACTGCACCCTGCTGCTGGGAGGGCCGGTCGGCACCCCGACGCTGACCGCGACGGCGACCCTTTCCGGTGGCGCCTGTCCCCAAGCCCTGGACCCGGCCCCTCCCCAGACGACGCTGACGTGGGGGCCGAACGAGACCTCCACCCTGACCCTGAGCGCGCCGAAGGTCGAAGCCCAGGGGCCGCGCACCGTGCAGACCTTCAGCGGCTTCGTCTCCTCGGGGAAGTTCTCCGGCGCGAATGTGGTCCGGACGGTGACGTATGTCACCGCCGACCTGGCCGCGGGCTGTGCCTCACCCTCGGGCCTGATGAGCGCCCAGGGCTCTGCCACGCTGATCTTCGTCAAGCTCTTCTAATCGGAGGGGCAGCCCCCGCCAGCACGCCTGGGGGGCGTCGGATGCGTCAATGGCGTGAAAGTCACGAAGGCCCCGGCTATCGAAGGTCTTCTATTCCGCCACCGGGACCCCGACGATGATTCCCTTCTCCGTACTCGACCTGTCGCCCGTCATCTCGGGGGGCGACGCCGGACTCGCCCTCCGCTGCACCCTGGACCTGGCCCGCCACGCGGAAGACTGGGGCTACCAGCGCTTCTGGCTGGCGGAGCACCACAACATGACGGGCATCGCGAGCGCGGCCACGTCGGTGGTCATCGGCCACGTCGCGGGAGGCACTTCCAAGATTCGTGTGGGCGCGGGCGGCATCATGCTGCCCAACCACGCGCCGCTCGTCATCGCCGAGCAGTTCGGCACCCTGGAGACGCTCTATCCCGGCCGCATCGACCTGGGGCTGGGCCGCGCGCCCGGCACGGATCAACGCACGTCGCACGCGCTGCGCCGCAGCCTGATGGGCTCCGCGGACACCTTCCCGCAGGACGTGGTGGAGCTGCAGGGCTACTTCAAGGACCCCACGCCGGGCCAGGCCGTGCGCGCGGTGCCGGGCGCGGGCCTGCATGTGCCCCTGTGGCTGTTGGGCTCCAGCACCTTCAGCGCGCAGCTGGCCGCCGCCATGGGCCTGCCCTTCGCGTTCGCGTCGCACTTCGCGCCCGCGCAGATGATGAGCGCGCTGCACCTGTACCGCACCCAGTTCCGCCCGTCGGACGTGCTGAAGAAGCCGTACGCGATGATTGGCGTCAACGTCTTCGCGGCGGACACGGACGCGGAGGGCCAGCGCCTCTTCACGTCGCTGCTCCAGGCGTTCATCAACCTGCGCCGGGGCCGCCCGGGCCCGCTGCTGCCGCCGGTGGACAGCATGGACGGTCAGCTCAACGAGATGGAGCTCGCGGAGATCGAACACATGCTGGCGTGCACCGTGGTGGGCTCCCCCGCCAGCGTGCGCGAGGGCCTCCAGGACCTCATCGCGCAGACGGGCGCGGACGAGCTGATGGTGACCGCGCAGATCCACGACCACGCCGCGCGGCTGCGCTCCTTCGAGATTGTCTCGCAGGTGCGCGACAGCCTCACGCGTGCGAACGCGCCTGCCGGACCGTCCCCGCAAGCCGCGCGATGAGCTGCGCGTCGCGGCTGCCGAACACGCGCCGCGCCCCGCCCGGCAGGCCCAGCACCAGGTAGTGCGTCTCCTCCACCAGCAGCAGCGCGGCGATGGAGGAGAAGAGGCCCACCGCGGTGAGGACGAGCCCCACCTCGTAGGCACCCCGCATCGCCGCGACGGTGACGGACAGCCAGGACAACAGGGGCAGCCCCACCGCCCCGCCCAGTCCCACCGCGAGCAGGTACGGCCACAGCTTCGGCGTGCGTCGCACCGTGTCCACCTGCCGCACGTCGCGCAGCGCCCAGGCCCTGCCGCCCACGACCAGCCGCTCGCGGGTGACGCGGACCTGCCCCGCCTGGAAGAGCGACGGCTCTCCTGCGTCCACCGCTTCCGGAGGAGCCACCGGCCGGCGCTGCTCGACTTCACGTTCACGGACGGGGACGACGGGGTGCAGCACGGTGACGACGGCCATTGGTTCACCCATGGGTGGTCTCCAACGAGGGAAATTGTGTGCGCAGGAGGGCGCGCAGCTCATCGAGCGGGCGGCCCAGCGCGAAACATGCCCGGGCCCCCTGACACAGGGCGCGGGACACCAGGCGCTCATCCGCGAAGGGCAGCAGGACGAGGATGGGCACGGCGGCGGCGCAGGCCCGGGCGCGCATCAGCACCGGGAGGATGGCCTCGCCGCGCTCCACGTGCGCCAGCACCAGGTCCGGCCGCGCCGCGTCCGCCGCGTCGAGGAACAGGGCGATGCCCAGGTCGCCCAGCACGTCCGCCAGCAACGATGCCAGGGACTCATCCGCACCGAGCAGCAAGGCCCGGGTTGTGCGCAGGGACGCCACGACCCCAGACCACAGCAACGTCCGTGCCGGGACCACCGTCCCCGGGGGCCAACGAGTGATCACCTCCCGACCGTGGCAATCCGCCAGCAGGGCGTGGCGGATTGCCAGACCGGCCTGCCACCGCCCCGTGGGTGGGTGCGCCCTAGTGTCGATGAATGGACGCTGGGGCGGGGTGTGTCAGGGCCGTGTCCCAGGACGAACCCGCGCGCGGAAGCTCGAACCAGAACGTGCTCCCTGTCCCCCGCTCGGACATGACGCCGACGTGGCCCCCGTGCCCTTCCGCGAGCTTCTTGACGGTCGCGAGCCCCAACCCGAGCCCCTCGGCGACGCCTCCTTGCGCGCGGAAGTACGGTTCGAACAGCGAGGGCAGGTTCTCCGGGGCGATCCCCGGGCCCGTGTCGTGGATGTCCGTGCGAATCATGGCGCCCTCCTCCACCACCCGGAGGGTGATGCGGCGGGTGGACGAATCGCCCATGTACTTGATGGCGTTGCGGACCAGGTTGCCGAGCAGGCTCAGGTAGACGCCGGTGCTGCACGCGACCAGGATCGGGGGAACCGGCTCGCAATGAAGCTCGATGCCGGCCTGCTCCGCCTCCGCCTCGAAGCCGACCAGCAGATCCGAGATGACAGCCCTGGGTTCGGTCCGCGCCCCCGGGTCCGGCCTCGCGCCGGAGCGCGCGAAGTCGAGGAGCGCACCCGTGATGGCGTCCGCGCGGGACAGGCTCCGGATGATGCGCTGGAGGGGCGCGCGGGACGCTTCATCCGGGCTCTTGCGCACCGCGAGCTCGGCGGACAGCCGGGCCGAGGACAGCGGATTGCGGATGTCGTGCGCGACGCGGCCCGCGAACTGCTCCAGCTCCTCGGCGCGCGTTTCGAGGAACCTCGTGTGCGCGTCCGCGAGCGCGCGCCGGGCCTGGAGCTCACGATGGAGCAGCCACGCCACGACCCCGGCCAGGAGGCCGCAGACCGCGTTGAGGCCCGTCGCGAGGACCAGGGTCTGCCGTCGGGTCTCCCGGATGCGCTCCGCCAGCTCCCGGCCGCGGACCGCGTTGTATTCGATGGCGCGGGTGACATCCTCCAGGAGGCGCTGACCCGGTGGGTCCACCTGCTGGTCGAACAGCGGTCCCCTTCCGGCGTCCGGGTTCGACTCCGCGACGGCGCGAGCGCGAGTGACGGCGTTGTCGAAGCGCATCCAGGACTCCTGGATGTCCATCCGCACCGCGTTTTCCCCAGGGAAGGCCGTCAGCGCCATGTACCCGCTGAGGCCCCGCCGGGCATGTGACAGGGCCTCGTCCAGGTCCCGTCCCAAGTCGGTCCGACGCTGGGGCTCATTGATGAACCGCGCGAGCAGCAGCTCCACCTCCAGGACCGACCTGCGAACGAGCGCCAGGTGTTCGATGCTCGGCGCCGAGTTGTAGATGATGTCCTCGGACAGCCTGCCCACCGCGGAGGAGGAGCGCTGCACGACGAGGCTCGTCGCGAAGAAGCTCCCCACGACGGCGGTGAAGGCGAGGAGGAGCATCTTCCAGGACACGTCGGTCCTGCGTGGCTGAGAAGAGGGCATCTTCATCCGATGGGACCGCCCGGCGCGCACGTCAAGCCATCCGGCCTTCCGCTTCCCGAAGCAGCCCTGCGCCCGCCTGGCTGGGATGAGGCGCGGCGCGACGGGTGTTGTCCCTGGAATGTCGCCATCGGTCCCCACCGCCAGGAAGGAGCATGCCCATGTGGATTTCCTCAGCCATCGCTTCATTCACGGCCTGGTTGCTGTGCGGGATGCTCCTGGCCGGGTTCGGCCGCTGGCTCTCCACGCGCATGGGCCCCTTCGTGCTTCGCTGCCATGGCGCGCGCCGGCTCCACTTCGAGGAGGCACCCCGGCTGTACACGTTGCTGGCCCACCTCAGCATCGCCGCGCGGCTTCCTGCTCCCCGCCTCTACGTGGTGCGGCGCGAGCAGCCCAACGCCTTCTCCCTCGGCGCGGGCCCCCGGGCCGCCCACCTCGTCCTGACGAGCGCCGCGCTCGACGAACTCGATGAGGCGGAGCTGTGCGCCCTGGTCGCGCACGAGCTCGCGCACATCGCCCAGGGCCACACGCGCCGGGCCACGCTCGTCGCCGCGCTGGTCGCGATGACGGTGCGCTGCGCGACGCGCGCCGGGTGGCGTGGGGGCACGCCGGGCCTTCTCACCCGGCTTACCCGGAGGCTGAGGCGGCTCGGGATGCCGCCCGCGCGGGACTTCGTCGCGGACCGGGTCGCCGCCGGGCTCCTGCCGGAAGCCCAGGACCTCGCGGCCCTGCTGCGCCGGCTGAAGGCCCATGCCTCATGGAGCGGGCCCGACGTGCTGACCGACGCGGGCCTCCCCTTCACGGCGCCCGCCGGAGAAGAGGACGCCGGAAGGGTCCTCGACGAGCGCATCCATCGGCTCCAGCGGGTGGCGGCCGCTCAGCACGCGCGGCGCGCGAAGCCCATCCTCCGTCGCTTCCTCCGCCGCGGCTCCCGCTTCCACCCTCGCGTGGAGGCCCCCGGCAGGAGGACGCGGGTCCATCCGTTGAGAGGCAAGCGGCTCACCCGCCTGGATGGCGGCTCGCGCTCGGGGACCCGGCTGCCTCCGAGCAGTCCCGGAGGCACTCGCCCTCCTGCCCGGCCCGGCGGCCCTCCGGCCACTCCCGGCCGGGCCTGACTCCCCCCACGTTCCAGTCATGACGGTGACAATCGCGCTGGTCGTGGTGGTGATCGCCATCGTCCTGCTCTCCATCGACCGCATTCCCACGGAGGTGAGCTCGCTCGCCATCGTCGTGCTGCTGGTGCTGAGCGGGCTGCTGACGCCTCGCGAGGCCCTCTCCGGGTTCTCGAACGAGACCGTCGTCTTCATCTTCGCGCTCCTGGCGCTGACCCAGGGGCTCAGCGCGACGGGGGTGATGCAGCTCGTGGGCCGGCGGCTGCTCTTCTTCGCGCGGTTCAGCACGCGGGCCTTCATCGTCATGCTGCTGGCGGCCGTCTGCGCCTTCTCCTCCGTCGCCTCGAACACGGCGGTGACGGCGGCGTTCCTCCCCGTCGCGACGGCTTCCTCCGCGCAGGCGAAGGTGGCCTCGCGCAGGTTGCTGATGCCCCTGGCGTTCACCTCCATGTTGGGGGGAACCATCTTCCTGTTCGGCACGTCCACCAACCTCGTCGTCAGCTCGGCGCTGGAGCAGCGGGGGTTGGGACGCATTGGCTTCACCGAGCTCACGCCGGTGGGGCTTCCGCTCGCCATCATCGGGATCAGCGTGACGCTGCTGCTCATGCGGTGGCTCTTGCCCCCGCGCGAAGGCGACCCGGTCGCGGGAGCGCCGCCCCTGCGGGAATACGTGACGGAGGCGGTGCTCACGCCCGGCTCCCGGCTCGTGGGCAAGCCGCTGCGCCAGCTCACGGAGGGGCTGGGGGTCCCGGTGCGGGGCGTCGTGCGCGAGGGGATCATGCGCCCTCCCGCCCCCCAGGAGCTGATGGAGCCCCAGGAGCACCTCATCATCGCCGGCAGCCTGGACGACATCCTGCGGGTGAAGGACCTGCGCAGCATCGGGCTCAGCGCCGACCTGCGGATTCCCGAGGACTCCCGTCAAGCGCATGCCCTCACGGAGGTGTCGGTGCCGCCCACGTCGGCGCTGGCGGGCAGGTCCCTGGGGGACATCCGCTTCGCGCAGCGCTACGGGCTCGTGGCGCTGGCCATCCACCGCCACCCCACGTTGCAGGGCTCCCACCAGCACCTGAACCTGATGGGGAGCCTGGCCGGTGGGGACGCCTTGAAGAACATCCCGTTGTCGGTGGGTGACCTGCTGCTGGTCGGCGGACCGGAGCAGCGGGTCCGAGAGCTCGCGCGGGAAGAGGAGCTGACCGTGCTCGGCGGCGTGGACTACCAGCGACCGCGCTACCGGCGCGCCCTGCTCGCCGTGCTCATCTTCGCGACCACGGTCGCGGTCGCGGGGCTGCGCGTCACCTCCCCCGCCATCGCGGGACTGGCCGGGCTGTTGCTCATGGTGGCGACAGGCTGCGTCGACACACGCACGGTCTTCCGCGTGGACTGGCGGGTCATCATCATGATTGGCGCGCTGCTGGCCCTGGGGCTGGCGGTGGAGAAGAGCGGCGCGGGCGAGTTCATGGCGCGCGCGGTGCTGCCCCTGGCGGGTGTCGTGGGACCGCGCGGGGTGCTCTGCGTGATCATGAGCGCCACCGTCCTGCTCTCCATCCCGATGAGCAATCAGGCCGCGGCGCTGGTCATGCTGCCCGTGGCCATCCATTCCGCGATGGACATGGGGCTCGACCCACGGGCGTTCGCGCTGGGGACGTGTCTGGCGGCGTCGTGCTCGTTCCTCACGCCCCTGGAGCCCTCCGCCGCGCTCGTGTACGGCCCCGGGCGCTACCGCTTCGTCGACTTCCTCCGGGTGGGAACGCCCCTCACGGTGTTGATGCTCGTGTTGCTCACGTTCGCGGTGCCGCTCGTGTGGCCGTTCACGCGCGGTTGAAGCGCCGGCGACGACGGAGGGCCGTGCGTCCCGGGGACCTCAACGTCCGTTCTTGAGGCGCATCCGGTGCAGCCCTTCGAGCGCCTCGATGGCCCTGGAGGCTTCCTCGCTCACGGTCCCCACCCAGCCAGGAATCGGGGTCCGGTCCCCGCGCATCTCCTGGAGCACCGGGATGAGCGGCGGATGCCCTGTCGAGCCCAGGGCGTTGACGGCGCAGTAGCGGACCTCGGGCGAGGGATCGTTCAGGGCCTCGCGCAGCGCATGGACCGCCCCGTCGAACTCCGGCGAATCCGTCCTCACCGACATGAACAGGTAGGACAGTCCCTCTGCGGCTTGCCCCCGCACCTGGGGAGCCTCTCGCGGGTCCGCGAGGATGTGGACCATGACGTCCCACGTCCCGAGATCGCCATGCCAGCAGAGCGCGTAGAGCAGGCCCTGCCGCGTCTCCACACGGCGCTCCGACTGGAGCAGTCCTAACAGCGTCGCCGTGGTCGAGCGGTCGGAGGAGAGGGCCTTGGCCGCCTGAATGATGACGTCGGGATCTGCACCAACGAGACTGTTCGGCAAGCGCGACTTCAAAGTGAACATCCGCGACGGCACCCTCACGTGCCCTGCTGGCGAGGTGGGGCCCTTCGAGCCCGGCGCCGTCGTGCAATTCGACCCGGAAGCCTGCGGGCCGTGCAAGCTGCGCTCAAGTTGTACCCAGGCCGCGTCTGGCAAGGGGCGCAGCGTCACGATGGGTGACGATGAGCGGCTCCAGAAGCGCCTTCGCTCACGTCTGCAGTCGCGCGCGGGCCGCGCACAACTCCGCGAGCGTGTCGGCGTCGAACATCGCCTTGCACATCTCGCCAACCGCCAGGGCCCGAAGGCCCGTTACCGAGGCACGCGCCGCAACCTCTTTGACATCAGGCGACTCGCGGTCGTCCAAAACCTCGAAGTCGCCGCGCGTTACCTTCGCGCGTCGTGACCTGACCTGTTCGGCGCTCTAGGGCAGCATGGTGATGCGATTGAGCGCGGGGGCGGGCAAGGGGCTCGCCATGCTGCTGTGCGCCTTCAGGTATGCCTCCAGCGCGTCGCTGTCCACGGCGCCACCCAGCCGGTTCGTCCCCTCGGCGAACACCGGGAAGCCATCACTCCCACTCGCGAGGTAGTTGTTCGCGGTGACGCGGTACTCCGCCGTCAGGCTCACTGGCTCGCCGTTGATCCGGATGGACGCCGGGTCGACGCGGCTTCCGATGGGCGCCGACGCGCTGAACGCATAGGTGAAGCCCGCCGACGGAAGCAGCATGAGGGTGGCTCCCGACGGCCGCCACTGCCGCTCCAGCAGTTGCTCGATTTGCGCGCCCGTCAGCGTCAGGGTGACCAGGCTGTTGCCGAACGGCTGCGTGGTGAAGGCCTCGCCGTAGGTGACCTCGCCCTGGGCGATGCCCGCGCGCATGCCGCCCGGGTTCATGAAGGCCACCTGCGCCCCACCCAGGTTCGCGGGCTTCGTCGCCTCCAGATGCGAGTCCGCGATGACGAAGCCCAGGGTGGACTGGCCCGCGGAGTCCGTCTGTGTCCTGAGCGTCTGCGACACCCATCCGATGACCCGGTTGGCCCTCGGCGTGACGAGCTCCTGGTACTTCGTCACCAGCTCCTTCACCGCGCCGACCTCCTGCACGTCGCGAGTGACGATGACGTTGTTCGCTCGCGCCTCCACGACGTCGCCCGTCGCCTTGCTCAACGTCAGGTCGATGTCCGTGACGAGCTGCCCCATCGACGAGGCGCTCGTGACGACCTTGCCATCGATGACGCAGTTGTAGGCCTGATGCGTGTGGCCGCTGACGATGACATCCACCGCGTCGTTGAGGCCCTTGGCCATGCCCACGATGGCACCTGAGATGAGGCCGTCCGCACCCGCGCCCTTGCATTCGTTCACCAGCGAGCCCGAGGTCGGAATTCCGCCCTGGTGCACCACCACGATGATGGCTTCGACGCCCTGCCGCCGCAGCTCCGGCACCAGCGCGTTCACCGTCTGCACTTCGTCCTTGAAGGTGAGCCCCGCCACGCCCGTGGGTATGACGCTTTCCGGCGTGTTCTCCAACGTCATGCCGATGAAGGCCACCTTCACGCCCTCGAACTCGCGCACGTCGTAGCGGGGGAACAGCGTGCGGTCCACGCCCGTGGCCACGTTGGCCGCCAGGAACTTGAACTTCGCGCCCGGGAAGCCATCCCCGTCCAGGCAGCCATCCACCGGGTGGCAGCCGCCCGACTGCATGCGCAACAGCTCCGTGCTGCCCTCGTCGAACTCGTGGTTGCCCACCGCGACCAGGTCCAGGCCAATCAGGTTCATCGCCTCGACGGTGGGCTCGTCGTGGAAGAGCCCCGACAGCAGCGGGGAGGCGCCGATGAGGTCTCCCGCCGCTACCACCACCGTGTTCGGATTGGTGGCCCGCAGGGCCGCGATGTGCCGGGCGAAGTACGTCACGCCGCCCGCGTTCACCCGCACCGGTCCACCGTCGGGGGCCACGCCCGTCAGAATCTGGCCCGCGGGCTCCTCGAGCTGCCCGTGGAAGTCATTGAACGCGAGCACCTGCACGCTCACCGTGGTGGGACCCGAGTCGGGAGTCCCCGAGTCGGGCGTCCCCGCGTCGGGCGTCCCCGCGTCCGTGCCGGAATCCGGGGGCGGCACCTGGACGGAATGCTGCTCACAGCGCTTGTCCTCGCAGACCCACTCCGTGTTCGAAGCCGGCAGTCCCTTGTCTTCACGGCAGTCGGCGGCGTCCTGGCACTCGTCACCTCCGCAGCCGCCATGGGCGAAGAGGAACATGCCGGTGACGAACGCTCCGGCGAGCAGGAAGACGCTGGGACGCGCTCCCGGAAGTGACGAGCGCGGTGTGGCTTGTGGCATCGACGGAACTCCAACGAACAGGGAGGGGGAACCTACTCTGGTTCGTGGACGATGGCGCGACTTCATGGCGGCACGGTGAAGCTCGCGCCCCGACTTCGTCTCGACACGGGTCTGCGGCTGTCGCCCGTATTCATGGTGCGGATGGCGGCGCTTCGTTGCCACACAGCAGCAACTCCGCGGGACCTCCGGTGCGACCCACCAGGACGGCCACCTGACCGTGCGCGCGACCGAAGCGCTCCGCCTCCGCGCGGGGCAGTCCCGGGATGAAGAGGCTCTGCTCGGACCAACTGCAGTCCTCGGCCTCGCCAATGGCGGGCGCCACCACCCAGCCGCCCGCGACGAGCTGGGACGTCAGCCGCTCCTGCTCCCGCTGATTCTCTTCCTTGCCGCGAGGCCGTGAGCCCGGGTTCCACGCGGTCAGGAAGGCCCACTCGCGATGTCCGCGGGCGAGGTGGAGCCCTTCGAGCCCGGCGCCGTCGTGCACTTCGACCCGGAAGCCTGCGGGCCGTGCAAGCTGCGCCCCAGTTGTACCCAGGCCGCATCCGGCAAGGGGCGCAGCGTCACGATGGGTGACGATGAGCGGCTCCAGCAGCGCCTTCGCTCACGTCCGCAGTCGCGCGCGGGCCGCGCACAACAGAATCCACAACGCCACACAGAAACCACCAGCACTTCACATCGCACTTTCCCCTCAAAGCTTGTTCATCTCACGCACATACTCTCTCTTCTTCTGCTGCCGTTCCATTTCCATCTGCTTTAACTTCTCAGCAGATATCGGCGCAAAATAGGTTACCCAGCCCTTTCCACTTCGCACACTGAGACTGATCCGCCCATCTTTCCTATCCCAGTCACACTGGGGGTTCTCATCAGTCGTCGGCAAGCAAGAGGGCTTCCCATACTTCGCCTCTAGTGCAGGCTTGAGCGACCCAAACCAAAGGACACCTTCGAGTCCTGACGGATCTTTTCCTTCAACAATCTGACCAAGCGAGAGCTGATCAAGCCGACCACCGTCAAAGTAAAAACCAGCCCTCACCTGAAATCCAAATATTGTTTCAGCAAGAACAACATGATGGCTCGGGTCTTTGCGATTCCCCAATGGGGGCATGACATATGAAGATGAATATCGTCCCTCTAGAGCATCAGCGACATCCCCTGGCCCCATACCCCAGCGCAAATCTTGCCATCCATGCCTTGACCAAGTCTTGGGCGATGTCTTCTGAAGCGGTGGTGGCAGCACCTTCTCACGCTCTTCAGCCTCACAAAACAAGGCCTGACAATTTCTCCCGCTCGCGGCGGTGGATGGTGGACACGTCGATGCCCAGCAGCTCCGCGGCGCGGGTCTTGTTGCCGCCGCAGTGCTGCACCATCCAGTGGATGTATTCGCCCTCCAACCGGCGCAGGGTCCACACGCCCTCCTGCGCCAGCGCGAGCGGGTTGGCTTCCGGCTCCGGAATGGGCGCATGGGGACGCAGGTCGTCCAGCTCCACCGTCTCCCGGGGCACCAGCACCACCAGCCGCTCCACCAGGTTCTCCAGCTCGCGCACGTTGCCCGGCCAGGGCATGGCACCCAACGCGGCCACCACCTCCGGTGACAGCGCCGTCACGCGCGAGCGCGGATTGCGAGCCCGGGAGCGCGCGGTGAAGTGCTCCACCAACTGCGGGATGTCCTCTCGCCGCTCCTTCAGCGAAGGCACCTGCAGCGTGACGACGTTGAGCCGGTAGAACAGGTCCGCGCGGAAGCGCCCTTCCCGCACCCGAGCCTCCAGGTCCTGATGCGTCGCCGCCACCACGCGCACGTCCACGGTGCGGTGCGCGTCCGAGCCCACCGCGCGCACCTCGCCGTCCTCCAGCACCCGCAGCAGCCGCGCCTGGAGCTCCGTGGGCATGTCGCCAATCTCATCCAGGAACAGCGTGCCCCCGTGCGCCTCCACGAACAGGCCGCGCCGCACCGACGTGGCCCCGGTGAAGGCGCCCTTCACGTGGCCGAACAGCTCGCTCTCCAGGAGCGGCCCCGGCAGCGCGGTGCAGTTGACGGCCACAAAGGGACCGGGCGCACGAGGCCCCTCGAAGTGCAGCGCGCGGGCCACCAGCTCCTTGCCGCTGCCACTCTCACCGCGCAGCAGCACCGGGGCCGCCGCGTGCGCCACCCGGTCGATGAGTTCATACATCCCGCGCATGGGAGCGCTCCGCCCTACCATCGCGCCCAGCCCGGAACGCTCCTGCGACGCCTGCTTCAGCGCCCGGTGCTCCGCGCGCAGCCGGCGGTCCTCCAGCGCGCGGCCCAGGTAGAGGCGCACCTCATCCAGGCGGAAGGGCTTGGTGAAGTAGTGGTACGCGCCCCTGCGCATCGCCTCCACCGCGCTCTCCACCCCGCCGAAGGCCGTCATCAGCAACACCGGCAGCTCCGGGTCCACCGCGCGCGCGGCGGCCAGCACGTCCAGGCCGTCCACCTTCTCCATGCGCAAATCGGTCAGCACCGCGTCGTACACGCGCGAGCGGATGAGCGTCAGCGCCTCCTGGCCGCCCGTGGCCAGGTCCACCGTCCAGCCCGCGTCGGCCAGCGGCTCCTGGAGCATGCGCCCCATCTCCACATGGTCGTCGACGACCAGGATGCGTGCGTCAGCCGGCTTGTCGTTCGACATGTCGCTCCTCGGGCACGGCACGGGCCACCGGCCACAGCACGGTGACGCGCGTCCCCTGCCCCGGCGTGCTCTCCAGCTCCACCCGGCCGCCGTGGTTGCGCACCACGTGGGCCACCATCGTCAACCCCAACCCCGTGCCCTGGCCGCGCTTCTTCGTCGTGAAGAACGGATCGAACACCTGGTTCAGGCGCTCCTTCGGAATCCCGCACCCATCATCGCGCACGGTGAGCGCCACCAGCCCCCAGGCGCCCTCCTCCGGGCCCACCAGCGCGGAGGCGGACACCTCCACCTTGCCGCCCTCGCTGCACGCATCGCACGCGTTGAGGGTGAGGTTGAGCAGCACCTGCTGGAGCTGATCCGCGTCCGCCGCGAGCGCCGGCACCGACTCCGGCACATCCAGCGTCAGCGACACCTGCCGCCGCTCCGCCTCCACGCGCAGCAACTCATGCACGCTGCGCGCGAGCGGCTCCAGCGCCACCGGCCGCACCATCGCGGGCTGGAGGCGCGAGAAGTCCAGCAGCTGGCGCAGCGTGCGGCTCACGCGATCAATCTGCTCGATGATGACGCCCACGCCCGGCCCCTGCGGATGCGACGGGCCCAGCTTCCCCTGCACGTACTCCGCCCGGCCACGCACCACGCCCAGCGGCGTGCCAATCTCATGCGCGATGCCTGCGGCGAGCACGCCCACCGTGGCCAGCTTCTCCGCGCGCAGCAGCTTCGTCTCCAGCGCGCGCACGTCGCTCAGGTCCTCCACCACCAGCAGCGCCCGGACCTCTTCCTCCGGATCCCCCGCCGACAGGGGCACCGCGTGCAGGTTGTACGTGCCCTCCTCCCCGAAGAGCGCCAGCGGTTCGCCCAGCAGGCTCAGCGGCCGGTCCTCCTTGAGCGCGGAGGCCACCAGCGCGGAGAGCCGCTCCAGCACCGGCTCCGGAGCCCCGGGGAACGCGGACGCCAGCGGCGACCCGGTGACGTTGCCGGGCACGCGCGAGCGCAGCGCCTGGTTGACGGCGCGGATCCGCCCATCCGCCGTCAGCGCCAGGACTCCCGTGGGGATGTGATCCAGGATCTTCCGCGTCTGATCATGCAGCGCGGCGAGCTGGGCCGCGTGCCGCCGGCTCTCCCGCAGCGCCACCGCGCGCCGCCGCGCCAGCACCACGTACACCGCGAAGGCCACCAGGAAGAACGCCACCAGCCCGCCCGCGCCCAGCAGCCGCACCACCAGCGACTGCTCATGCGAGCGCAGCGCCGCGGTGGACACCAGCGTCGCCACCGCCCAATGGCTGCCACCGCGCATGCGGATGGGCGTGTAGACGGCCACCACCTCCGCGCGCCCCAGCCCCAGCCGCTCCGCCTCCTGTTCGGACAAGGGCAGCATGCCGCGGGCCCCGGCCTTCAAGCGCGAGACGAGGAACGCGAACCCGGGCACGCCCGCGTCCTTCTGCGCCGCGCGGCCGAACCACTCCGCGAGCCCCGCGTCGCTCGCGGGCGTGGGCTGCCCATGCGTGCCCACGAGCAGCAGCCGCGCCTCCAGGTCCGACGTGACGATGCGCAGCGGCGCGAAGAAGGACTCGGTGTCCACCAGCACCGCCACCGCGCCCTCGGGCTTGCCGTCCGTCGCGGGCAGCGCCGTGGCGAGGATGCGCAACCAGCCGCCGTTGGCCGCGTCCAGGATGGGCGACGTGGTGAGGTCCCCGGGAGGCCTGAGCAGCGCGCGGCGCGCCGTCTCTCCCATCTCCGGCACCAGCCCCTCGCGCGGCACCTTCGAGTCCGTGCGCCGGTCCAACAGCAGCAGCCGCTCCACCCCGTCGCCGTCATAGGCCGCGATGGCCTTGTACTGGCCCACCGCCTCCAGCAGCGCGCGCAGCTCCCGCCGGTGCTCCGCGAGGCTCCCCGGCTGGGACATCAGCTCCCCGGCGAACCGCAGGTTCTTGCCCACCTCCTCCAGCGAGTCGGTGACGCCCCCCACGGCCTCGTCCAATTGCTTCTGCCGGTCCCCCGCGAACTGCTCCACCAGGGTGGTCCGGCTGCGCTTCACCAGCGTCCAGACCCCCACCCCCACGCTGGCCAGCGCGGCGCACAACAGCAGGATGGGCAGGAGCGTGGAGCGCATGGAACGCCCCGCAACCTAACCTGACAAGTCGTCCCAAGTCCTTGTTTACAGGGCCTTTTATCCCACCTGCCCTCCAGTACTTGCCCGTTGACGACGCGCGTCGGCCAGTGCTACCTACCGGTCGGTAGGCAGTGGTGACCTACCGGTCGGTAGGTCGTCGAGCCCGGCGAAGGCGTTGGATGCCGGCAAGGAGAGCACGCGTGACACCCACGGGGCGCAAACCGGACGAGGGCGAGCGGTACCGGACCATCCTGGAGACGGCGGCCCGGCTCATCTGCGAGCGGGGTTACGAGGGTACGTCGATGCAGGAGATCGCCGCCGCGTGCCGCATGACGAAGGCGGGGCTCTACCACCACATCCAGAACAAGGAGCAGCTGCTCTTCGCCATCATGAACTACGGCATGGACGTGTTCGAGGAGCAGGTCCTCGCGCCCGTGCAGGACGTGGTGGACCCCGTCGAGCGCCTGCGCCAGTGCATGCGCCACAACATCCACCTGGTGACGAGCGGCCGCAGCAAGGAGGTCATCATCATCCTCCACGAGCACGCCACGCTCACCGGTGAGCCACGAGAGTTCATCGACCGGCGCAAGAAGCGCTACGTGCGCTTCCTGGAGGACGCGTTCGCGGATGCGAGCCGCCAGGGCCTGCTGCCCGGCGTGGACCCCACGGTCGCGGCCTTCTCGTTCCTGGGCATGGTCCTCTGGGTCTACAAGTGGTTCAAGCCGGACGGCCGCCTGACGGAGGAACAGATCGCCGACGGCATGGTGGCGATGATCCTCCCCGGCCTCTCCACGCCCGCCGCGTCCACGACGGATGCGAATGCTTCGGCGCCGCTGCGCATGGTGCCGCGCGCCGCTTCCGGGGAGGAGCCCCAGTGAACCGCGCCCGTTGGTGTTCCCTGACGGAGGCCGTGGCCTCCATTCCCAATGGCGCGTGGGTCGCGGCCGGAGGGTTCATGCTGGGCCGGGCGCCCATGGCGCTGGTGCTGGAGCTGGTCGCGCAGGAGAAGCGGGACCTGCAGCTCATCTCGCTGCCCAACCCGCTGCCGGCGGAGTTCCTGGTGGCGGGGGGCTGCCTCAAGCGGGTGGAGTTCCCCTTTGGCGCGCTGGTGCTGGAGAACCGGGTGCGTCCCCTGCCCTGCCTGAAGCGGGCCATCGAGGCGGGCGACATCGCCTGGCGTGAGCACGACGGCTATCGCGTGGTGCAGCGGCTGCGCGCGGCCGGCATGGGGCTGCCGTTCATCCCCGCTCCGGACGCGGACGTGTCGGAGCTGGCGGAGGTGGACGCCCCCCGCACGGTGGAGGATCCCTTCACCGGCCGCCGCGTGCCGGTGGAGCCCGCGTTCTACCCGGACGTGGCGGTCATCCATGCTCAGGCGGCGGACGACAAGGGCAACCTCTACATCGAGGACCCCACCACGGACCTGCTCGTCGCGAACGCGGCGAAGCGCGTGGTGGCCACGGTGGAGGAGCGCGTGCCGAAGCTGTCGCGGGTCACCATCCCCGGCTTCCAGGTGGAGCGCGTGGTGCTCGCCCCTGGCGGCGCGCTGCCCACGGGCTGCCTGGGCAAGTACCCGCACGACGACGCGATGCTGGCCGCCTACCTGGCCGCGGCCGAGGCAGGGCAAGCGCGGGACTTCCTCATGTCGCTGCGCGCGACGCGGAGCGCGGCATGACGGCGACGACGATGGACGCGACGCCCGCGGAGACGGTGGTGTCCCTGCTCGCGCGGGAGATTGAAGACGGCGCGGTGGTGGCCACCGGCGTGGCGTCCCCGCTGGTCATCCTGGCGATCGCGGTAGCCCGGGCCACGCATGCGCCGGGGCTGACGTATCTGGCGTGCGTGGGCTCGTTGGATCCGGACCTGCCGGAGCTGTACCCGTCGTCGGAGGATTTGCGCTACCTGGAGGGTCGGTCGGCGGAGGTCAGCATCGCGGACCTGTTCGACCACGCGCGGCGCGGCCGGGTGGACACGGTGTTCTTCGGCGCGGCGGAGGTGGACCCGGCGGGCCGCACCAACATGACGGCGTCGGGCAGCCTGGAGAAGCCCCGCGCCAAGTTCCCCGGGGTCGCGGGCGCGGCCACGCTGCGCCAGTGGGTGAAGAACCCGGTGCTGCTGGTGCCGCGTCAGTCGCGCCGCAACCTGGTGCCACAGGTCCAGGTGGCCACGACGCGAGACCCCAGCCGTCCGGTGCGCCTCATCTCCGACCTGGGGACGTTCGAGCTGGGCGGTCCGCGTGGCGCCCGCCTGCTGTCGCGTCACCCCTGGGCGTCGGTGGACGGCATCACCGAGCGCACCGGCTTCGAGTTCGCGGTGCCGGATGCCCTGCCTGTCACCTCCCTTCCCGACGCGCGCACGGTGAGCGCCATCCGCGCGTTGGATCCCCGCAACCTCCGCGACGCACTCGTCGGGAGCTGAAGTCCTTCACACCCTTTGTCGCAACACGGAAAGAGGCACCGCATGGAGGCTGTCGTTCTTCGCCAGTTCGGGAATGCCGAGAACCTGCGTCTGGAGACCGTGCCGGTGCCCCGGCCGGGCAAGGGCGAGGTGTTGCTGCGCGTGCACGCGTGCGGCGTCTGCTACCACGACGTCATCAACCGCCGCGGCAACCTGCCCCGCACGCACGTCCCCGCCATCCTGGGCCACGAGGCCGCGGGCGAGGTGGTGGAGGTGGGTCCGGACACGCCGGGATGGAAGGTCGGCGACCGCGCGGCCACCCTCCAGCGCATGTCCTGCGGCGAGTGCGCCCTGTGCCTCGCGGGCCGCAACAGCCTGTGCAAGACGGACAACCGCTTCTTCGGTGAGGAACTCCAGGGCGGCTACGCGCAGTTCATGGTCGCGCCCGTGCGAGGCCTGGGCCGCGTGCCGGCAAGCCTGCCCTGGGCGGTGGCCGCGACGGTGTGCTGCACGCTGGGGACGGCGGTGCACACCCTGCGCACGCGGGCCAAGGTGCGGGCCGGTGAGACGGTCTTGATTACAGGCGCGAGCGGCGGCGTGGGACTCGCGGCCGTGCAGCTGGCGAAGGTGGACGGGGCGCGCGTCATCGCCATCACCTCCGGCGAGGCGAAGGTGGCGGCGCTGAAGGAGGCCGGCGCGGACGAGGTGATCGTCTCGCGCGGGCTGGACTTCGGTTCGGAGGCGCGCAAGCGCACGTTCGGCAACGGCGTGGACGTGGCGGTGGAGATCGTGGGCAGCGCGACCTTCGACCAGACGCTCAAGTCGATGGCGCCGGGTGGCCGCGTGGTGGTGGTGGGCAACCTGGAGTCGGGGGTGGTGAACCTGAACCCGGGCCTGGTCATCGTGAAGGAGCTGGAGATTCTTGGTGCATACGCGACGACGCGCGAGGAGCTGGACGAATCGCTGCGGCTGACGGCGGCCGGGCAGGTGCGTCCCTTCGTGTCGGAGGAGGTGGCGCTGGCGGATGCGGGACGCGCGCACTTCCGGTTGGAGAACCGCGAGGTGGCGGGCCGGCTGGTGCTGGTGCCGCCCGAGGCGTGAGTCATTCGGATTCGCAGCAACTGGACTTGAGGAGTTCCCCATGATGAAGCGGGTTGGAATCGAAGCGCTGGCCGTGGCGGTGCCCCGGCGGTACGTGGACATCGAGGACCTGGCGCGCGCGCGCGGCGTGGACCCCGCGAAGTTCACCGCCGGCCTGGGCGCGAAGGAGATGGCGATCAACGACCCGGGTGAGGACTCGGTGTCGCTGGCGGCCACGGCGGCCGCTCGGCTCATCCAGCAGCAGTCGGTGGACACGTCGAAGATCGGCATGCTGGTGGTGGGCACCGAGACGGGCGTGGACCACTCGAAGCCCATCGCGTCGCACGTGCACGGCCTGCTCAAGCTGCCGCGCTCCATGCGCACGTTCGACTCGCAGCACGCCTGCTACGGCGGCACGGCGGGCCTGATGGCGGCGGTGGAGTGGATCGCCTCCGGCGCGGGCGCGGGACGCACGGCGCTGGTGGTGTGCACGGACATCGCGCGCTACGGCCTGAAGACGGCGGGCGAGCCCACCCAGGGTGGCGGCGCGGTGGCGCTGCTGGTGTCGGAGACGCCGGACCTGCTGGCGCTGGACGTGGGGCTCAACGGCGTGTGCACGTCGGACGTGTATGACTTCTGGCGCCCGGTGGGTCGCCGGGAGGCGCTGGTGGACGGGCACTACTCCATCACCTGCTACCTGGACGCGATGGCGGGTGCCTACCGGGGCTGGCGCCAGCGCGCGATGGAGCAGGGATTGGTGCGCTGGGATTCCAAGCTGCCCAGTGAGCAGCTGGCGCGCATCCTGTACCACGTGCCCTTCTGCAAGATGGCGCGCAAGGCGCACGCGCAGGTGCGGCTGTGCGACCTGGAGGACGCGGTGGGCCCCGGCCCGGCCACGCCCGAGGCGCGCGATGAGTCCGCGAAGTCGCAGGCGAGCTACGACGCGCAGGTGGCGAAGTCGCTGGGCCTGAACGCGCGCGTGGGCAACGTCTACACGGCGTCGCTGTACCTGGCGCTCGCGGGCCAGTTGCACGCGGAGGGCGCGGCGCTGGCGAACCAGCGCGTGGGCCTGCTCTCCTACGGCAGCGGCTGCTGCGCGGAGTTCTACTCCGGCGTGGTGGGTGAGAAGGCGGCGGAGCGGATGGCGCGCGCGGACCTGGACACGGTGCTGGCCAAGCGTGAGCGCGTGTCGGTGGAGGAGTACGAGCGGCTGATGAACCTGCCGTACGACGCGCCGGAAGCCATCGCGCCGGAGCCGGGCACGTTCCGGCTGGCGGAGATTGTCGAGCACCGCCGCAAGTACGCGGGCGCGTAGTTCGCGACAGATTGGATTGTCTTTGACGGGCGATGCGCGCGGAGAGCGTGCATCGCCCATCTTGCATTCCCCGCGGCTTGAACCCGGACGAAGACGGTGCTCACCTCCCGTTCAGTCCATCCCAGAGCCCGACGGCATCCTCCGCCCGGGCCCTGCTCGCTACACTCGAACAGGAACTCCGGGCCTGAGTTTCCAGGTGCGGGCAACCTTCATTTTGCATGGAGAATCCATCCTGGAATAGTGGGAAGAAGCCGCCAGGTACGTCCATCCATGTCCACGCCCCCTGCCTCCTCGAACTCCCCCACGCCTGCGCTGCTCGCCCGTTCGTCCGGCCCCTTCGGCACCTGCATGGTGACGACGCGGGCGGTGGCGGCGGGCGAGGTGCTGCTCGTCATCGAAGGCAGCCGGGTCCGCGCTCCCGGCCGGGACACGCTCCAGGTGGGCGTGGACCAGCACCTGGCGACGCCGGATGCCCCCTGGCGCTTCATCAACCACGCGTGCGAACCGACGGCCCTGTTCCACCCCGGCTCGGACACGGAGTCGCCCCGGTTCACGGCGCGCACGGCGTTGGCGGCCGGGCAGGAAGTCACCTTCAACTACCTGACCTCCGAGTGGAACCTGGCGGCACCCTTCCCCTGCGGATGCGGCGCGGCCACCTGCGTCGGATGGGTGCGCGGCGCCCGCTACCTCACCGCGGGCCAGCGCGACGCATTGGGCCCGGCACTGCTGCCCCACATCCGGCAGCAACTCCAGCCGCGTCCCGACGCTCCACCCTGGTACCACGACGCCTTCTCCATCACCGATGACGTCTGGTATCTGCCGCTCGACGCCACCGCGGCCACGGAGGTGGAGCAGGCCTTGCGCCTGCTGGAGTTGAAGCCCGGCGCGAACATCCTCGACGTGTGCTGTGGACACGGACGCCATGCGATTGAGCTGGCCCGGCGTGGCCTGAGCGTCACCGGCCTGGACCTGTCCTCCGAACGTCTGGGCATGGCCCGCGAGCGCGCCCAGCGGGCCGGCGTGGACATCACCTGGGTGCAGGCGGACATGCGGACCATCCCCAGCCGGGGCCAGGACGCCGCCATCCTGCTCTACACGTCCTTCAGCTTCCTGGAGAACGACGCGGCCCAGTTGGAGGCGCTGCGCTCCATCCGGGAGACGCTGGTCCCCGGCGGCCAGCTCCTCATCGAGGTCGACAACCGCGACCACGCCCTCCGCCAGCCTCCGCGCCAGTGGGGAGAGTCCGAAACCCTGCTCTGGTGGGAGGAGAACCGCTTCGAGCCGCGCACCAGCCGCAACCACCGCCACTACAAGGGACGGGACCCACGGACGGGCAAGGCCTACGAGCAGCGCATCCACTACCGCCTGTTCTCCGCGCATGAGCTGCTCGGCCTGCTCGAACAGGCGGGCCTGCGGGAGGACGGCCTCTGGGGAGACCTGGAGGGCCACCCCTTCTCGCTGGACAGCCCGTCACTGGTCATCCGGGCGCGGCGACGCGAGTGAGCCGGGAAGGCACGGGACTACAACACCTCCGCGCGCAGGTCCGGGAACACCTTGCCCACCTTTCCGAGCAGGTAGTCCCCATACGTGCCCCGGAACGCATGCACACTCTGGCGGTCCCACCGCTCCGCGTGGTCATCCGCGCCGCCGTCGCGCAGCACCGGTGAGTCGATGGCGTGGATCTCCGCCGTCCAGCCGGGGTCGAAGAAGAATGGCAATGACAGACGGTCGCGGCCCGCGCGGTTGAGCACCCGGTGCGGCGTGGAGCGATACACGCCCCGGGTCATCCGGTCGAGCATGTCCCCGATGTTGCAAACGAACGTGCCCTCCACCGGCGGCGCGTCCATCCACCGCACCTGCCCGTCCTTGCGCGACTTCACCTGGAGCCCGCCCGCGTCGTCCTGCTTCAGGATGGTGAGCACGCCGTAATCGGTGTGTTCGCCCACGCCCCACACCGGCAGCCCCTCCCCGTCCACCTCCGGGCCCGGCGGGTAGTTGAAGATGCGGAACAGCACCGTGGGGTCCTTCATGTAACGCGCGGCGAAGAAGTCCTCCTCCAGCTCCAGGCTGAGCGCGATGCCAGACATCAGCGCGTGCCCCAGCGACGTCAGCGCCTCCATGTACTCAAGCACCGCGCCGCCCAGGCCCGCCGGCTCCCGGGGGAACAGGTTCGGGCCGTGCAGCGGCGTGCCGGCGAGGACTCGCGGATCCTCCGGCGACAGCTCCGTGCCGAAGTACAAGCCCTCCTTGCGGTCGGGACGGCCCGACGTGAGCTCGCCGCCCACCGGGAAGAAGCCCCGCCACGCCCGGCCTCCCAAGGCCATGCGCACGGACTGTTTCTCCGCCTCCGACCGCGCGAAGAACTCCCGCGCCAGGGACTCCAGCCGCGCCTGGAGCCCCACGTCCACGCCGTGCCCGGTGACGTAGAAGAACCCGTTGTGCCGACACGCGACGCCCATCCTCGCGGCGACTTCGCGGCGGGCCGCGAGGCTCGACGTGGCGTCGACGAGGGCTCGGACGTCGATGACGGGCACGGTGTCCATGGGGGGCTTGCTCCTCCGGGGGGCGGACGACGCCGCCGACTCT
>NZ_RAWI01000129.1 GCF_003612125.1 Corallococcus praedator | reverse complement strand
GGGGTGCAGTGCTAACCTGCCGCGCTCGAAGTGGGACCCCTAAGGGGAAGGGGGCCGCCGTCACGAACCTCGCGCACCGTCGCGCATGCAGGGAGGGATGTTGGGCACCGTCCTCAAGGGTGGTTACGTCGTCGAACTGGAACCCGCCTCCGTCGAGCGGGTGGACCTGCGCATCGAAGGCGAGCGCATCGTGGCGCGCGGCGAGGACCTGACGCCCGGCCCCGACGACGAGGTGGTGGCGCTGTCCGGCAAGCTCGTCTTCCCGGGGCTCGTCAACGCGCACCACCGGCTCGCGAGCGTGCTGTCGCGCGGCATGGTGCGGCCGGTGCCGGAGACCTACCAGGCGCTGCTGGAGCAGGTGCGCTGGCCGTTCGAGAACGCGCTCGACCTGGACGCGGTGCAGGTGGGCGCCACCGCGGGCGGACTCGAATCCATCCAGTGCGGCACCACGACCCTGTTCGACCTGCACGCCTCGCCCAAGGCGGTGACGGGCTCGCTCTTGCGCATCGCGCGCGGGCTCCATGAGGTGGGCGTGCGCGGCGTGCTGTCCTACGCGGTGACGGACCGCATGGGCGCGGTGGGGCGCGAGGAGGGCCTGGAGGAGACGGTCAGCTTCGCGCGCAAGGCCCGGGGCCGCTTCCGGGGGCAGGTGGGCGCGGGGCCCGTGTTCACCCTGGGCGACGACGCGCTCCAGGGCCTGGGGGAGGCGCTCAACACCACCAACACCGGCCTGCACTTCCCGCTCGCGGAGGATCCGCTGGACGAACGGCTGTCCACCGAGCGCCACGGCAACCCGCCGGTGACGCGCCTGCTCAACGGCAACCTGCTGTCGCCCCGGGCGATGGCGGCGCACGCGGGCCACCTGGAGTGGGCGGACCTGGCGCAGGTGCTGGCCACGGGCACGTGGCTGGTGCACACGCCGCGCTCCAACCAGGGACTCGAAGTCGGCTACGCGCCGGCGCTGAAGTTCGGGGCCCGCGCGTCGCTGGGCACGGACGGCACGTCGCCGGATTTGTTCGCGGAGGCGCAGGCGGCGTTCCTGCGCTCGCGCGAGGCGGGGCAGCCCATCGACGTGCTGCGCTACCTGGCCAACGGCCACCGGCTGGCGTCGCAGGTGTTCGAGGCGGCCATTGGCCCGATGCGCGAGGGCGCGCTCGCGGACCTGCTGGTGCTGGACTACCAGTCGCCCACGCCGCTGACGGCGGAGACGCTGGCGTGGCACGTGGTCCACGGGCTGGGCAGCCGGCATGTGGAGGCGGTGATGGTGGACGGCGTGTGGCGCGTCTGGGCGCGCCGGCCCCTGTCGGTGAACCCCACCGTGGTGGCCGAGCAGTCACGCGAGGCCGCGGCGGCCGTCTGGGCACGGCTGACGACGTAGCGGGGGCGGACTTGTTCCTGGCTTGTCCCAATGTCCGGGGCCCGTTAAGTCCCGGCCATGCTCATTCCCCTGCTCGTGGTCGGACTGGTCAGCGCAACGATTCCCCAGGTGGGCGACACCGCCCCGGACTTCTCGGTGAAGGACACCGGGGGCACGTCGTACACGCTGTCGGAGATGGTGAAGAAGGGGCCCGTCATCGTGGCCTTCTTCCCCAAGGCGTTCACCGGCGGCTGCACGAAGGAGCTGACCGCGTACCGCGACCGCTACAAGGACATCGAGAAGGTGCAGGGCCAGGTGCTGGCCTTCTCCACGGACGACGCGGAGACGCTGGCGCGCTTCAAGACGGAGCTGAAGGCGCCCTTCGCGTTCATCCCGGATCCGGACGGCAAGGTCGTCAACGCGTACGACGTGAAGATGCCGGTGGTGACGGTGTCCAAGCGCTACACGTTCGTCGTGGGCGAGGACCGCAAGGTGCTCAAGGTGGACGAGGGCAAGGACGCCATCGACCCCACGGGCGCCATCGTCGCGTGCCCGCTGCGCAAGGGCGGCGCGGCCAAGCCCGCGGAGGCGCCCGCCGGGAACACGCCTCCCATCAAGGCCGCACCGCCGACGAAGTAGTCACGGCGTCGTGATGCAGGGGCTCCTCGCCTTGGAGGGAGGGGCCACGGTCCACTCGCGGACGTCCGACCGGTCCGCGTGGGCTGGAGGGGCGTCCGGCCGTTGAGGAGTTCACGCGGACCCGGGGCCGCCGCCTTGTTCGTCGGCGGCCGGAAGCGATAGCCCTGGAGGTGCCGCGCGGGCATCCACCGTCCGCTGGGGGCGGGGGCGTGAAGGAAGCCCGTAGGCATGGACATCGTCTTCCTGGGTCCGCCGTGCGAGGCGTCCACTGACGGCGTGCACGGCACGGCATCGAGGCTGCTCGCGCAGGCGCTGCGGCGCAGGGGGCATTCGGTCCTCCTGTTGGAACAGGCCCTGTCCGGGGCCGCGTGGTTGGAGGGGGAGCCTTCCCGCGCGCCGTACCTGAACGTGGCGGACCTGCACGCGCGCTTCCGCTCCCGGGTGCGCCGGGCGGACCTGGTGCTGGTGGACGCGGACGTGCCCCGGGTCGCGGAGGTGGGCCGCTGGGCGACGGACACCGCGCGCGGGCTCACCGTCTGCTGGGACCGCGACACGCCCCGGACGCTGCGACAGCCCCACCCTGAAGGCTCGACACGGCTGACCCCCGAGCAGCTCGCGGGCTACCAGCTCTGCCTGTGCTCCTGCGGAGGCCCCGTGCCCGCGCGTCTGGAGCGCGAGTGGGGCGTGGCCCGGGCGCGTGCGTTTCCGCCCGGTGTGCAGCCAGAGTCCTTCGCGCCGCGAGCGCTGGCGACGCGTTGGGACCTGGGGCACCTGGGGCCGTCATCGTCGGAGCGCCGGGCGCTGCTGGGGCCGTTGCTGTTCGACGCCGCGCGCGAATGGCCCGAAGGGCGGTTCGTCCTCGCCGGAGGGATGTCCGTGGTGGATGCCGCGTGGCCCTCCAACGTGACGCTGCGGGCGGCCCCTCCTTCGGATGCGCAGCCTGACTTCCAGGCGGCGCAGCGCTTCACGCTGGCCCTCTCGCGCGCGGAGCACACGCCGGGGCCGCACCTGTTCGAGGCCGCGGCCCGTGGCGCGGCGCTCATCTGCGACCCCTGGCCCGGGCTGGAGGACCTCTTCTCGCTGGGCGAGGAGGTGGTCCTGGCGCGCACCGCGAAGGACGTGCTGCGGTATCTGCGCGAGATGCCAGAGGCGGACCGGCTCCAACTGGGAGCGCGCGCCCGCGAGCGCGTGCTGGCCGAGCACACCGTGGACCACCGGGCCCTCGCGCTGGAGCGGTACGCGCAGGAGGCCGTGCGGGGCGGCTCGGCGGGCGCGCCCGTCAGTGTTCTGGAGCCACGTGAGCGTTCGCTGAACTGAGGCGACACGTCCCGGCGGGGCGCGACGCCCTAGACGTGAGGCGTCTTCATCAGCTCCCGGGGCGGGAACACGAACTGCGCCGCACCGGCCACGAGCGGCGACTCATCCCGCTGGAGCCCGGCGAGCGCCTCCAGCCGCTCCGGCGTCCAGCCCCGCCCCTCCTGCGCGTCGCGCACCACGCACTGCACGGCCAGCCGCCGCACCTCCGGAACGGGGCTGCTCCCCAATCGGGCGCCCACCGCCTGCATCGAATCCAACGGCAACTGGGCCACCGCCACCTGGGCCGCCATCAGGGCATCCGCGTGCAGCCAGCCCGCCTGTCCCAGGGCATCCAGGTGGCCCGCGAACACCAACGGCTCCAGGGCGATGGCCGCGCAGCGCACGCGAGGCACCGCCAGGCGCGGGTCCTTCGTGAGGACGACCTCGGCCAGCAGTCGCGTCGTGCGCAGGGGCACGGGGCGCATCCGCTCCCGGGGCTGGAGCAGTGAATCCAGCGCCACGCTCAGCGCCTTGCGGTCCGCCACCACCGCCTCCAGCATCCGCGCCATCAGCGGCAGGTCGTGTTCGTCGGCGCGGTGGACGAGCGCCCCCATCGCCGCGCGCACCTCGTCATCGAAAGGGGACACCAGCCGCGCGCCGCACGCGGCGAGGAAGACGCGCTCCCGGTCCTTCACCTGGAGGAACGCCGCGCGCCGCAGCAGGTCGATGCGCGCGTCGGGCTCCGGCCGCGCCAGCACCTTCGCGAGCAGCGCGGACAGCCGCGCGTCCAGGGCCTCCGTGAGCCGGTCCGCGGGGATGTCTCCCACGCGCGAGGCCATGATGGCGTCATCCCCCGCGACGGCCCGCTCGAACACCGCCCACGTGGGCTCGCGGTCCAGGTGGTCCCACAGCCCGCGCAAGAGCGCGATGCGCACGTCGCGGTGCAGGGGCAGCGCGTCCAGCTCCAGCAGCCGCCCATAGGCCGCGTCCGAGCGCAGCTCGCCCAAAAGCCGCACCACCTCCTTGGCGACGGTGACCTTCGCGAGCGGCACCTCCGCGAGCAGCGCCAGCACCCGCGCGGGAGGCATGCCGTTGAACGCCCGGCGCAGGCCGTAGATGGCGATGCGCGCGCGCGAATCCCCCAGGCACTCAATCAGTGTGGGCACGCCCTGGCCCTGGTCGCACCGGGCCAGCACCCGCAGGGCCCGCTCCTGCACCGCGGGCCGCTTGTCGTCCGCCATCGCCTGGAGCGCGTCCATGGGCGCCCAGTCCAGCGCGGCCAGCCGCGTCACCGCCGCCAGCAGCGTGGGCGTGTCCCGCTCCGGGTCCTCGCACAGCTTGGAGAGCGCGCGCGAATACGTCCGGTTCTGCTCCGCCGTCCACCGGAAGAAGCCCGAGTCGAAGGGGAGGATCCAATGCGTCGCGCCCGTGGCGAACTGGCCGGTGATGGCCGGCGCGCCCAGGTACGGCCCCAGCAGGTCCTGCCGCCGCCGGTGCAGGTACTCGCGCACCACGGGGATGGCGATGACGCTCTCGTCGCGCTTGAGCAGCGTGGGCAGCATCCGGTCGAAGTCCCTGCACGCGCGGTAGCGCAAGAGCCACAGCGCGTTCCCGGACGGCTTGCCCAGCCGCAGCGCCACGCGCTCCAGCTCCGCCACCAGCTCCGGGTGCAGGGGCACGTCGCGCTTCTCGTGGAACGCCAGCGTGACCACCTCGTCGTCCCAGCCGCGGTCCCTCCAGCGCCGCAGCGCGCCCGCGAGCGTCGCCTCGAAGCGGGGCCGGTCCTCCTTCGACAGCCACTGGCTCAGCGCCACCGCCAGCCGCCCGTCCGGCGTCACGTCCCGCACGGAGACCAGCCACTCCGACAAGCCGGGCACCAGCGCCGCGCGCTTGCCCAGGCTCTGCGCGAGCTGGAGCAGGGGACCGCCCCGCTCGCGCTCCGCCCACGACTTCGCCAGCGACAACAGGTAGGGCGCGGCCCGGCGCACCTCCTCGTCGTTCAACCGGTGGCCCAGCCCCGCGTCCCGGAGGCTGCCCCGCTCCTTGAGGAACGTGCCCAGCCACGGCGCACCCCATGAGGGATCCGCGCCGAAGGACCGCACGAGCAGCACCTCCGCCGCCAGCGCCGTCGTCGGCGACAGGTCCGCCGCGTCCAGGGCATCGCGCAGGACGCGGCCCACGGCCTCGGTGTGCTCGGCGCGCCACATCCGGCGGGGCCACCCGTTGAGGGCCTGCAGCATCGCCCCGCGCACGGGGTCCTGTTCGTTCTTCCGGGCCAGCACCAGCGCCAGCGCGGGCGCCACCCACGCGGGCTCGTCCGGACGCAGGCCGGGCAGGGCCAGCACGGCGCCCAGCGCCACGCCGCGCATGGCCGCGTCGGGATGCCCCATCGCGCCCCGGAGCACGCCCAGCGCCTCGTCCCAGGGCAGCAGCCGCGCGTAGACGACGCGCGACTCGGCCCGGGTGCCCAGCGCCACCACCTCATGCAGGTGCCGCCGCGCCTCGCGCTCGCGCAGGTCCACGGGCAGGCGCTCCAGGTAGCCCACGGGGATGACGCCATCGCGATTGCGCATCGCCGCGCTCCAGCGCTGGAAGACGTGCTCGCGCACGCCCGCGTCCTGGATGTGGGCAATCAGCTCCGTGCCCCAGTGGGGCGCACCATCCACCGCCGCGCACCACGCCTCCGTCACGGTCCGGTGCAGGGGCTGCGCCACCTTCTTCAGCACGTCCTTCGCGGTGCCCAGCAGGTTCGGGTCGCGCTGGATGAGCCACGTCAGGGTCTCCGCGTCCAGCGTCCCCACGGCCTTCGCGAACAGCAGGTGGGGAAGGGCGACGCCGGGGTACTGGCGCAGGAGGGCCAACGTGCGCGCGGGACGAAGCCGCACCAGCGACCGCAGCGCGACCGGGTTCGGAGGAATGCCGCGCGCGAGCATCAACTCCAGCAGCGTCTCCGCCGCGTCGGGCACCTGCTCCGACAGGCGCACCAGGCTCCAGTCCACGTTCATCCGCGTCACCGGATCCGCCTCGCCCGTCACCGCGCGCATCCGCTCGATGAACACCTCGCCCAGCACCTCCGGGGCGAACCTCGCGAGCCGCGCCCAGAACCGGTGGCTGGACCGCTCCAGCGCGCGCTCCAGGTGCCGGCGCAGGCCCTGCTCCGAGGCCAGGGGCACCGCGTCCGCGAACGTGGCGCTGTCCCCCTTCTCCACCAGTCCGTCCAGGTACGCGTCGATGACCGCGTGCCGCTTGCGCAGCACCAACTGGCGCAGCAGGGACTGTTCCCGGCGCATGCCGTGCGCCATGCGCAGCGCCTCCAGGGCCTGGGCATCGTCACAGGCCAGCGGCACCAGCTCGAACGCCAGCGTGCGCACCCGAAACGAGTCGTCCGCCGTGGCCTTCAACACCGCCACGCCGTCGCGCCGGGTGAACTGGGCCGCCAGGGCCAGACGCCGTTCGGAGGCGTCCCCCCGCGCCAGGGCCTCCAGCAGCGCCTGCGCCCGCGGCTCCGTGCGGGCCTTTCGTCCCAGGTCCACCATGTGACGCACGCGGGCGTCATGGAAGGTGGACGTCAGCTCGGCACGCAGGGCGGTCAGGGCGGGGTCGGACATGGCGCCCAAGGATGCCCGCTCCCCCGCTTTCCTGACAGACCCCGCGCCTTCTTCACGCAGGCCGGCCGGCTCAGTGCGTCGCCTCGGACGGGGTGACCGGGTAGTCGCCACTCGCATGCTCGCGCGCGTGCTGCGCGAAGAGGAAGCGGCGCACCGAGGCCCGGGTGATGAGCCCGCAGGGGGCCAGGCCCAGCACGGGCGCCACCGGCAGCGCGTCCACGTCCTCCTGGTCCATCAACTGGAGGGCGTGCGCCAGGTCCGTGTCCGGCGCCAGCGCGGGCAGCTTGCGCGCCAGGTCGCTGGCGACGAGCAGCGGGTACATGGACTCGTCGCGCCACACCTCGCGCAGCTGCTCCACCTGCACGGTGCCGTAGAGGTTGCCCATCGTGTCCAGCACCGGCAGCGTGCCCGCCTCCGACGTGAGCAACTGGTCCGTCAGCGTGCGCAGCGGCGTGCCCGCGGGCACCGCCGCCACCTGCGTCATCAGGGTCCGCACCTGCGTGCCCGTCAGCAGGTCCTCGTCGCTCACCACCTTTGTGGAGGTGCGCTCGATGAGGTAGTGGCACAGCGCGGACGCGATGGTGCACGTCACCATCAGCGGCAGGATGATGTCGTGGCTGCCGCTCAGCTCGTACAACATCATCATGCCGGTGAGCGGACCGCGCGTGAGCGCCGCCACCGCGCCGCCCATGCCCACGATGGCGTACGCGCCGCTGGGCCCGGTGGCCAGCGGGAAGAAGTAGTGAACCAGCGTGCCGAACGCGCCGCCCGCCATGGCGCCAATCACGGCCGCCGGGAAGAACGTGCCGCCGGACCCGCCCGAACCGATGGTGATGGACGTGGCGACGAGCTTCAGCACGCACGCCGTCACCAGGAAGATGAAGGGCAGCTGGCCCGCCGCCGCCAGGTTGATGAAGTCGTGCCCGCTGCCCCACACCGTGGGGCTCAGGAACACGAGCACGCCGGTGCACAGGCCGCCCAGCGCCGCGCGCATCGGCAGGGGCTTCCTGCCCAGCCACGGGGAGAGCCGGCCGCCCCCGCGTCCCTGGAAGAAGTGCTCCACACCGTGGAGCATCTTCACGAACGCGAACGCCAGCAGGCCACACGCGATGCCCAGCGCCGCATAGGCGAACACCTCCGCGCCGCTGACCAGCTCGTAGTTGACCCGGTTGAGCATGGGCGCTTCGTCCAGCACGCCCCGGCTCACCAGCGTGCCCGCCACGCTCGCCAGGATGATGGGGGAGAAGACGCGCAGCTCGAACTCGCGCAGGATGATCTCCATCGCGAACACCGCGCCCGCGATGGGGGCGTTGAAGGACGCGGAGATGCCCGCCCCCGCGCCGCACGCCAGCAGGATGGACAGCTCCCGGCGGCTGAAGCCCAGCACGCGTCCCACGCTGGAGGCGAACGCCGCGCCGCCATAGACGATGGGGCCCTCGCGGCCCGCGGAGCCGCCGCTGCCGATGGTGATGGCCGACGCGATGAGCTTGAGCAGCCCCCGGTCCGCCGGCACCACGTTGGCGCCGCTCTTCACCGCGCGCACCACCTCCGGCAGGCCGTGGCCGTGCGTCTCCGGACGGTCGCGCAGCAGCCGGCCCACCGCGAGCCCGCCCAGCGTGGGCGCCAGCAGCACCAGCCACCAGGGCAGGTGCGGCAGCGCCGCGGGCAGGTTGTGCGCGTGGCCGAACACCGCGTTGATGGCCGCCAGCCCCACCAGCGGGTAGTACAGCGACAGTCCGCCCAGCGTCAGCAGGGCCAGCAGCCGCAGGCGCCGCTTCACCTCGTCGCGCGGTCCGCCCGGCTCGATGATGCGCGCGAGCAGCAGCGCGCCCAGCGCGAGCGGCACGCCCACCAGCGCGTACTCCAGGTGCCAGCGCGCGGAGGCCAGCGACTCCATCAGCGTGCGCAGCCGCTGCGGCTTGAGCGCCGCCGCCAGCTCCGCGGCGCTGAACGTGATGCCGCTCATCACGCCGATGAGGTTGGAGAAGATGCCGGCGGCCAGGCCGCTGTAGAGCCCCACCACCGCGCCCGCGATGGGCAGCACCGACGGCGTCGGCAGGCGGATGCGGTTGGACGCACCCAGCAGGAAATAGATGAGGCGGGAGAGGTTCTGCTTCACCCACGCAATGAGCGCGGGCACGCGCTGCTCATGAGCAGGCGGAGGTTCGTCACTGTTGTTCATTTGGAGCCCCTACTAAACGGAGGAGCCCCTTGGGTTTCAAGTTTCTTGGTGAAGGCGTCGCACGGGGCCCGTCCGGCTGCACTCCACTCCACACATCGTCCGAGCGGTGCCCGGCTGCTTGCCCCCCGGCGTGCTAGGACGGCGCCGTTTTCCCACCTCTAGGAGGCATCGCACATGCTCAAGCAGGGAGACGTGGCGCCGGAGTTCACCGTGAAGGACCACACGGGGAAGACGCACCACCTGTCGGATTATCGGGGCAAGAACGTGGTGCTCTGGTTCTACCCGAAGGCGGACACGCCGGGCTGCACCGCGGAGGGTTGCTCCTTCCGCGACCACAAGGCCCAGTACGAGCAGAAGGGCACGGTCATCCTGGGCATCAGCTTCGACACGCCGGAGGAGAACCAGGCCTTCGCGAAGAAGTTCGACTTCAACTTTCCGCTGCTGTGCGACGTGGATCGCAAGGTGGGGCTGGCCTACGGGGCCGCGGATGACGCCTCGGCCGCCAACGCGCGCCGGGTGGGCGTCGTCATCGGGCCGGATGGCAAGGTGAAGGAGTGGCACGCGAAGGTGGACGCACGCGCCTTCCCGCAGGAAGCGCTGTCGCGGCTCCAGTAGTTGCGCACGGCCCCACCTTCGTGTCCCGGACGGTTCAGGGCGCGAAGGTGCGGGACGGCAGGCGTGAGCGGATGAACACCGCCACGCCCGCCAGCGCCACCCACGGCAGCAGGTGGCCCAGCATCAGGTGGCCCGCGGCGCCGTCGGGGCAGTGCACGTGCAGCACCAGCAGGCCCACGCCCGCCGAGGACAGGCCCGCCGCGAGCGCCCGGACGGGCTGGTAGGCGGAGCGGCACAGGAGCACCAGCGCCAGGGCCAGCGGCACCACCGACAGGACCACCTCCGTGCCCATGCACCCCAGGGCGCCCGTGAGGAGGGGGCGCACCTGGACGCCGGAGCGCCCCGTGAGCTGCGCCAGCGCCACGCCGACCGCGCCCAGCGCCACCAGGCCCAGGGGCCAGCGCTTCCTGCCCGGCGCGACTCCCAGCAGCGCCCCACCGCCCACGCCCGCGACGATGAGCAGCGCCACGGCCGCCACGACAGGAGGAGGCGCGGAGTTGAGCAGCATCCCGTGCCGTCCGACGAGGACGAGCCCCACCGCGCCCACGGCCAGGTAGGTGACCAGCAGCACCAGGGCATCCCGCCACCATGGCGTGGGCAGGGGAGCGGCGGCCAGCTCCGTCAGCGACTTGCGCCGCGTCTCCTCCAGCTTCGCTTCACGGATGAGCGAGGCGTCACGGAGAGGCGCCGCTTCATTAAAGGGCGCCGATTCATGGAGGGGCGAAGCGATGGTCGGAGGCGCGCGCCCGGCGGTCGGCGCCGCCAGGGCGTGGAAGCCCTCCAGCAGCGCGCGGCAGTCCTCGCAGCCGGCCGCGTGGGAGGCCAGGTCCGGAGGCAGCGGGCCCTCCAGGCAGTCCATGACGCGTTCGCACTCGGGCGTCATTCCGCGGTCTCCTGATGAAGGGGGGCGAGCAGCTCGCGCAGCCGCACATATCCCCGGTGGGCGCGGACCTTCACCGCGCTCTCGGTGAGGCCCAGGGCCTCGGCGATCTCCGCGAAGCCCATGCCCTCGAAGCGGTGCATGAGGATGGGCAGGCGCTGGCCCTCCGGAAGCTGCTCCAGGGCCCGGTGCACGGCGCGCTCCAGGCCCGCGTCCCGGGGCTGCGGGGTGTCGGCCACGGCGGTGAGGGGCAGCTCTCCCTCCGGCGTGAGGTCCTCCGGGCGGCGGTGGCGGCGCGCATGGTCCCGCGCGGCGTTGGTGGCGATGGCGTACAGCCATGGACGCACGCGAGCCCCATCCTGGAAGCGGCCACGGGCGCGCACCATGGACAGGAACGTGAGCTGGGCCAGGTCCTCGGCGGTGGCGGGGCTGCCCGTCAGGCGCGTCAGGTAGCCCTGGATGGGGCGCGCGTAGCGCTGGAAGAGCGCATCGAACGCGGGCGCATCTCCCTGGCAGAACCGCTCCATCAACACCTCGTCCGAGTCCCCGGCGCCCTCCGGAAGTGCCGGCATGGCACCGGTACGCACGGGTGCGTCGGGAGGTTTCACGGAAGGGGAGGGCGGCTTCACGGGAGGGCGCGGACTCTAACCTTGGAGCAGGGGCCCCACTCAGGTCGCGGCGGAGGGCCGCAGTTGGGACAGCCACGCCTCGAACGCGGGCTGCCCGTGCAGGGGCGCCAGGTCCTCGTCGGAGGCGGCATAGGCCGCGTCCTGGAAGCCCAGGGCCTGGGCGCGCTGGAGCAGGCGCACCGCGTCCGTCGTGTTGCCCGCGCGCGCGAAGGCGCAGGCCGCGTCATAGGCGATGCCCGGGTCCTTCGCGTGCTGCAGCGCGGCCTCGCCCACCGCCGCGGCCTCCGAATAGGCCCCCCGGATGAAGAGCGCCCGCTCCGCGCACCGGAACGCGGACGCCGGGTCCACGCCGGGCAGCCGCAGCGCCTCCTGGACCTGGCCCAGGCGGATGAGCGCGCCCGCGTACTCGTGCATCACGGTGCGGTCCTGCGACTCGCCCCACGCCTGCTTCCAGTAGCCCACCGCCCGAGCGTCGTCGCCCACCAGCGAGAAGGCCGCCGCCACCGCGTGCATCTCCACCGGCTGGCCCTGCACCTGGGAGAAGTGGTCCAGCGCGGGCCGGCCCTGGCCCTGCTTCAGCGCCACCCAGCCCAGCAGGTAGTGAGTCCGGCTGGTGAGGCTCGCGGACAGCCCCTCCCCCTCCAGCAGCTGCTGACCCATCCGCCACGCGTCATCCAGCCGGTCCTCGCGCAGGGCCTGCTGGGCCTCGCGCAGCCCCTGGGCCTTCGGGCCTTCGGCCTCCTTGTCCTCGCTGCGCGCGCGCATCACGTCCGCCAGCACGCGGAACGCCTGGAAGCCGAACATGGCGAAGAGGACGCCCATGAACAGGGCTCCGCTCTTGATGCTGAGCAGGACGACACCCACGCACAGGCCCAGGGCCAGCACATGGGACACGATGAACCCCCGCCGGCCGAACATCCGCGTGGCGAGCGCCGTGCTGATGTGGCCGCCATCCAAGGGGGGCACGGGCAGCAGGTTCAGCACCGCCCACACCATGTTGGCGAAGAAGAAGTTGTTCAGGAAGAAGTCCGCCATCTCCGAGCGGCCCCGCACCTGCATCAGCACCAACCAGCACAGGACGCCCAGCGTCAGTCCCGCGAGGGGGCCCGCGAAGCTGCTGACCACATCCTTGTGCCAGGGCAGGGGAGAATCCGTGTTGGGCCGGGTGACGCCGCCCATGAAGACCAGGTCCACGCTCGGCTGGTAGCCGAAGAAGCGGAAGGCCACCGCGTGCCCCAGCTCATGGACGAGCACGGACACGAAGACGATGAACATCCACGACAGCACGTAGGCCGCCACCGCGCCCGCGTAGCCCGACGAGTCGGGGTCGGTCAGCCGGTCCCCCAGCCACCCTGCGCTCGAACTCCTGCCCGGCACCGGCAGGGAGTTGTAGGCGAGCACCGCGGAGAACAGCAGGTGACTCATGTGGACGTGGACGGGGACGCTCCCGAGCCTGAAACGGAACATGGGAAGGGACCTTAATCGTTGACCCCCACCCGCGCAGGGCCGTTGTGCCCCTCGCGCGCGCTTCTGTTCCCGCCCCGCCAGGGTCCAAACGTCGATAGGGTGTCGCCGCCATGCTGAAGCTGGGTCCCTACACGCTCCCCAACCCCTACATCCTCGCGCCCATGGCGGGCGTGAGCGAGCGCCCCTTTCGCGTCATCGCCTTCCGGCTGGGCGCCGCCCTGTGCCCCACGGAGCTCGTCAGCGCCCAGGGCCTGATGCGCCAGAACCAGCGCACGCTCAAGTACCTGCGCTACGACGCCCAGGTGGAGAAGCCCTATTCGCTTCAAATCTTCGGCGGCGAACCGGAGGCCATGGCGCTGGCGGCGAAGGTGGGCAAGGACGCGGGCGCGCAGATCATCGACATCAACATGGGCTGCCCGGTGAAGAAGGTGGTGCGCAACGGCGCCGGCAGCGGCCTGCTGTGCGACGTGCCCCGCGCCGCCGCCGTCGTCCGGGCCATCCGCGACGCCACCGGCCTGCCCGTCACCTGCAAGATCCGCTCGGGCTGGGACGCCCAGAGCCTCAACTACCTCCAGATGGCGGAGTCCCTCCAGGAAGCAGGCTGCGCCGGGCTCGCCATCCACGCGCGCACGCGCGCCCAGGGCTACTCGGGCCAGGCGGACTGGTCCCACATCGCGTCCCTGAAGCGCCACTTCCCGGAGCTGCCCATCATGGGCAACGGGGACGTGAAGACGGTGGCGGACGCCCACCGGATGCTGGACGCCACCGGCTGCGACTTCGTGATGATTGGCCGGGGCGCCCTGGGCAACCCGTGGCTCTTCCGGGAGCTGACCGGCGGACCTCCGGCGACGCCCGAGGAGCGCTGCGAACTGGTGCTGGAGCACGCCCAGGCCCACGCGGAGTTCTTCGGGGACCCCGTGGGCGCGGTGCGCTCCTTCCGCCGGCACCTGGCGTGGTACGCGCACGGCCTCAAGGGCGCGGCGCACTTCCGCTCGGAGGTGAACCAGCTCGACTCGCCCCAGGCGGTGGAGGACAGCGTCCGGCGCTTCTTCGCGGGCGCGGACACCGACCCCTCGGCCCCTCTAGAGGAGCCGGAGGTGGACTACCGGGCCGCGCTGGGCTGAGTGGCGGTGGCGCCGGCTTCGGACGGTGGCACCAGCACGCGCCCGGTGGCCACGGTGCGGAAGTAGTCGCAGGCCGGGGTGGGCCGGCGCTCCAGCGTGTCGAAGTCGACGTGGTACAGGCCGAAGCGCGGGCCCCAGCCCTCCAGCCACTCGAAGTTGTCCAGCAGGCTCCAATAAAGGTAGCCCTGGACGTCTACCCCGGAGGCGCGCGCGTCCAGCACCTGCTTCAGGTGCGCGTGGATGTATTCCGGCCGGACGGTGCCCTTCCTGTCGTCGATGCCGTTCTCCGTCACCCACACCGGCTTGCCGTAGCGCTTCACCTCCTGGAGCAGCTGACCGAAGCCCTCCGGGCGCTGCTCCCAGCCAATGTCGGTGAGCCCGCGCCCATCCGGGTCCCGGTACTTGAAGTCGATGAAGGGCGGGCGCGGCATGAAGCGCAGGTGCGCGCGCGTGTAGTAGTTGACGCCCACGAACTCCACCGAGTCGCGCGCCTCCGGGATGCGCACATCCGTGGAGGCCACGCCGGGCATGAAGACACGCAGGTGGCCGGAGGACAGCGCCTCGTGGAAGGCGTGGTTGTAGGCCGGGGCCGCCAGCCTCACCAGCGAGCGGTCCAGCGGATGCCACCAGCGGTCCGGCGCGAACGACAGCATGTTCTGGGAGATGCCCAGCTCCACCCGGCCCAGGCGCTGACCCAGCTCCTCGCGCGCGATGGCGTGCGCGCGCACCATGTTCTCCAGCGCCGCCATCGTCTTCGCCCCGTCCGCGATGCCCGGGGGCATCAGGCCCTGGAGGTAGCCGCCCAACAAAAGCACCATCGGTTCGTTGAAGGAGATGACGAGCGCGTCCAACCCCTCCAACAAGGGCGCGCATCGGCGCACGTACTGGCGGAAGGCCTCCAGGCTCTCCGGAAGGTGCCAGGGCGTGGCCGCGTGGAACCACGTGGGGTGGGTGAAGTGATGCAGCGTCACCACCGGCCGCAGGCCATGCGCGCCAAGGCGCAGGAGCCGCTCGCGGTACGCCTCCAGCGCCTGTCCGTCGAAGCGGCCGCGTTCGGGCTCGATGCGCGCCCACTCCAGCGACAGGCGGAACGCCGTGGCCCCCACCGCCTTCGCCAGGGCGTAGTCCTCCTCGTAGCGGTGCCAGTGGTCCACCGCCCGGCCGCAGCGGACGTGGGGCTCCTTCAACTTCCCCAACCGCTCCCACTGGGCCCAGTCGTTCTCGATGCCGCCCTCCACCTGGTACGCGGACGTGGCGACGCCGAAGGTGAAGGACTCAGGGAAGGTCAGCGGGGCAGTGCGCATGCGGGCGCGCACCGTAGGCCGGCGCTTCAACGACGGGAAGCGACGCGAGGACCGCGCGCGGATGCGCGGCAGCGGACACTCAGGCCTGTCGCTCGGACCCGCGGAATGCGTCCGGAGCCGGAAATTGGCCTCCGCACGCGACGCGCTCCACCCCCCGAAGTGACCGCCACGAACGGTTGGAAGCGCCCGACGCCTAGAAATCGGCCTCGCCGCGCACTGCAATACATCACCATGCGTTGACACACTGGCATGTCGCCCGTACCATTCATTTCAAGCACTCACGTTCAGTCCAAAGTGGGTGCAGGGCTCGCGTCACCGCGGGCCTCAACCTGAACGGAGGATTCCGATGGCCGCGAAGAAGAAGACCGCGAAGAAGGCGCCCGCGAAGAAGACGACGGCGAAGAAGGCCGCGACGAAGAAGACGGCCCGCAAGACGGCCGCTGCTCCGCGCAAGGCGGCCGCCAAGAAGGGCGCCGCGAAGAAGACGACGGCGAAGAAGGCCGCCAAGCGGGCTCCCGCGAAGCGCAAGAGCGCCAAGACGGCGCCGGCGGCCCCTGAGGCCCCTCAGTCCTGAAGTACGGCGTCATGATGGACGTCGGTTGACGTCCAGTGAACGGCTCGGCGAAACCCGCCGGGCCGTTTTGCTTTTTGCGGGCTGGGGTGACACCCCGCCCGTCCGGGAGGGGCCATGTCGCTGCGTCCGGTGGAGTTCGAAGAGGTCGTGGCGGAGGTCGCGTCCCGGCTGGTGGGCGCGGTGGCCCAGAAGGCCTGGTGTCCGCTGCCCCGCCTGGCCTACGTGGAGCTGCGGGTCCCGGGCAGATCGGTGGTCCTGTGCCTGTGCTCGGAAGGCGAACTGTCCCGCCTGTCCGTCGCGGAGGACCGCTTCCCCACGCCGGGCGAACCCGCCCCCTTCCAGCGCTGGCTGCGCCAGGAGCTCACCGGCTTCAAGCTCCAGGGCGCGCGCTACCTGGAGCCAAACCGCACGGTGGTGCTGGAGTTCGAGCGCGAAACCGTGCGCCGCCGGCTGGTGCTGGAGCTGGGCTCCCCCGGGGGGCTGCTGCTCCTGAGCGACAACAACCGGGTGCTGATGCTCTCCGGAGAAGGCTTCGGTTCGCGGCGCAACCTCTATGCGGGCGCCGCCTGGACGCCACCGGAGCCCGTGTCCGAAGAAGCGCTCACGAAGGGCCGCGCGCAGCCCTCGCGCCTGGAGCCTCAGGAGGGGGACCTCCTTCCGAAGCTGCAGGCCGCCGAACGGGTGCTCGGGCAGAAGGACCGCACCAGCCGCGCGGACACCATCCGCCGCCGGCTCGCGCAGCCGTACCGCGCCCGGCTGAAGCGCTCCTCCCGGACGCTGGAGAAGGTGCGCGCGGAGGCGGCGCGGGGTCCGGAGGCGGAGAAGCACCGCGAGGTGGGCGAGCTGCTCGCGCAGAACCTGCACCGGCTCAAGCGGGGCGCCTCCGAGGTGACGCTCACCGCCTATACGGAGTCCGGCGTGGAGGAGGTCCAGGTGAAGCTGGACCCGAAGCGCACTCCCAAAGAGGAGACGGACTGGCACTTCCACCAGTACCGGCGCCTCCTGCGCGGCGTGGAGACGGCGCGCCACCGGGAGGCGGAGCTGTCGCGCGAGGTGGCGCACGCGCAGGTGGCGCTCCAGCAGATTGAAGCGATGGACGGCGCCGCGCTGCTCGCGCAGGTGGAGGTCCTCCAGGTGACGCAAGGGGAGGAGGGCCCGAAGGAGGGGCTGCCCTTCAAGGAGTACGTGGGCCACGGCGGCGCGCGCATCTGGGTGGGGCGGGGCGCGGAGGACAACGACGCGCTCACCTTCAAGGTGGCGCGGCCCTGGCACATGTGGCTGCACGCCCGGGGCTTGCCGGGCAGCCACGTGGTGGTGCCGCTGGAGAAGAACGGGGACGTGGCGCAGGAGGTGCTGCTGGACGCGGCGCACCTGGCGCTGCACCACTCGGGGGCGAAGGGCGAGCCGCGCGGCGAGGTCAGCTACATGCCGGTGAAGTTCGTGCGCAAGCTGAAGGGCGCGGCCCCCGGGCAGGTGACGTACGCGCGGGAGAAGACCTTCGTGGTGCGCATGGAGCCGGAGCGGCTGGAGCGCCTGCTCAAGTCACGCCACGGTGAACAGCCCCCCCTGCCCTGAAGGACGAGCCTCGCGTTTCCAAGCCTACGGAGCCCACGGAAACCCGCGGAGTCTCCGCGGGCTTCGGGGCACGCCGGGGGCAGCTTCGACCCGAGGTGTCACGCGCTGCGTGTGGGCGTGGTCGACGGGCAGACGGGCGTCCAACCCCCGGCCTTGAGTCCGGGGAAGTGCCGGGTACGATGCCCTCCGCGTGACGCCCGAAGCCTTCCGCCAGATGTCCCTGTTCCCGCGTGGCTCGACCGCGGAACGCGCCGCCGTTCCCGCCTCGCGTGTGCCCGAAGGTCCCGCGCCCCTGCCGCCGCGCAACCGCGTCGCGGAGGAGGCGCCGCGCGTGCTGTCCTCGACGACGACGCGCGAGGAGCTGTGGTCGCGCGCGGAGTCGCTCGCGTGGCGCCTGAGCGCGAACCTGGGGATGCCGGTGCGGCTGGCCGTGACGGACAACCGCTCCACCATGGTGTCCTTCCGCCGGGGCTCGCAGGTGCTGCAACTGCGGCTGCACCACATGTTCCTGGAGGCGCCGGAGACGGTGGTGCGCGCGGTGGCGGACTACGCGGGCCGGGGACACCGGGCCGCGGGTCAGCTCCTGGACGAGTACATCCGGGGCCAGCAGCCGCTCATCCGCCAGCTCCGCCGGGAATCCGACGCGGAACTCAACCCGCTCGGCCGCTGCTTCGACCTGCGGGCGCTCTACAACGGCGTCAACGAGATCTACTTCCAGAACGGCATCCAGGCGCGCATCGGCTGGGGTCGCATGCCTCCGCGTCGCCGGCGCAAGTCCATCCGCCTGGGCGTCTACGACCACCAGACGCGGGAGATCCGCATCCACCCCGCGCTCGACAGGCCGGAGGTGCCCGCCTTCTTCGTGGAGTTCATCGTCTTCCACGAGATGCTCCACCAGCTGTTCCCCAGCAGCGGCCGGATGGGCAGGCGCGTGCACCATCCGCGCGCCTTCCGCGAGCGTGAGCGGACGTACCCGCACTACGGCGCCGCGCTGCGTTGGGAACGCGAGAATCTGGGCACGCTCCTGCGCGGTTGAACTCCCGCCGAGCGGCCTGGACATTTACTGGTTTACCTGACCGAGCACGTCTTGTGCGTGCTTGACCGAAACGCGGTGGGGCCGGATGTTCGCGCACCTATGCGACGAGCAAAGATTGTCTGCACCCTCGGTCCCGCCAGTCAGACCCCGGAGATGTTGGAGGCGCTGCTGGAGTCCGGCATGGACGTGGCCCGGCTCAACTTCTCCCACGGCAGCCACGAGCAGCATCAGGCGAACATCGACATGCTGCGCGCGGCCTCGCTGAAGGTCCGCAAGGCGGTGGGCATCCTCGGCGACCTGCAGGGCCCGAAGATCCGCACCGGCCGCTTCGTCACCGGCAGCACGGAGCTGAAGCACGGCGCCACCTTCCACATCACCACCGACGAAACGGTGAAGGGCACGGATGAAATCGTGTCCACCACGTACCCGCACTTGGCGGCGGACGTGAACCCGGGCGACCGCATCCTCCTGGACGACGGCCTCCTGGAGCTGCGCGTCGTGGAGACGGACAAGAAGCAGCTCATCAAGACGGAGGTCATCCACGGCGGCACGCTGAAGAACAACAAGGGCATCAACCTGCCCGGCGTGGCGGTGCGCGCGGACGCGCTCACCCCGAAGGACCGCGAGGACCTCATCTTCGGCCTCAAGGCGGGCGTGGACTACATCGCGCTGTCCTTCGTGCGTCAGCCGTCGGACCTGGACGCCGCGCGGCAGGCGATGGCGGAGGTGGGCCGCACGGTGCCCATCATCTCCAAGCTGGAGAAGCCGGAGGCCATCGCGCGCCTGGACGCCATCCTCGACAAGACGGACGGCGTGATGGTGGCCCGAGGCGACCTGGGCGTGGAGATTCCCCCCGAGGAGGTGCCGGCCGTCCAGAAGGACATCATCCGGCGCTCCAACCTGCGCGGCCTGCCCGTCATCGTGGCCACGCAGATGCTCAACTCGATGATCGACAACCCCCGTCCCACGCGCGCGGAGGCCAGCGACGTGGCCAACGCCGTGTATGACGGCGCGGACGCGCTGATGCTCTCGGGTGAGACGGCGAGCGGCAAGTTCCCCGTGGACTCCGTGCAGATGATGGAGCGCATCATCCTGGCGGCCGAGTCCTCCGTGCGCGCGCAGTACCTGCCGCGCAGCATCGAGGCGCCGCTGGGCCTGCCCCTGCACTTCCCGGACGTCATCGCGCGCGTGGCGTGCGAAGCGGCGAAGTCGAGCGGTGCCACGCTCATCGCGGCCTTCACCCTGTCCGGCGTGACGGCGCGGCTCCTGGCGCACTACCGGCCCACGGTGCCCATCGTCGCCTTCAGCCCGAACCAGGAGGTGCGCCGCCGCCTGTCGCTGCTCTGGGGCGTGGTGCCGCGCGTGCTGGAGCCCATCCAGGAGACGGAGACCATGCTCCGCCGCGTGGAGGAGGAGCTCGTCTCCCGCGGCCTCGCGCGCCGGGGTGACCGCATCGTCGTGGTGTTCGGAGCGCCGGTGGGACAGCCGGGGAAGATCAACAGCCTCCGGCTGCACACCATCAGCGCCTGATTCAGCGTGTTACGCCGGGCTCTTCTTGAGGGCCCGGCGGGGAATCTCCGCTCCGACGAAGATGGAGAACAGCTCCGGGTCCAGTTGTCCGGAGCTCGCCTCCTTCTTGAGGATGTCGAGCGCGAGCACATGCGGCACGGCCTTCTTGTAGGGCCGGTCGCTCGCGGTGAGCGCGTCGTAGATGTCGCAGATGGACATCATCCGGGACTGCACGGGGATGGTTGTGTCCGGGATGGCGCGCGGGTAGCCGGTGCCGTCCAGCTTCTCATGGTGCGCGTAGGCGATCTCCGGCACGCGGCGCAGCGCGCGCGTCCAGGGAATCTGAGACAGGAAGCGGTACGTGTGGTCCACGTGGCTCTCGATCTCCCGGCGCTCCTCCGGTGAGAGCGTGCCGCGGGTGATGGAGAGGGATTGGATCTCCGTGGGCAACAGCAGCGGCTGTCCATGGTCGTGCGCGTCGGTGAACGTGAGCTTGCCCAGCTCCAGCAGCCGCTCGAAGTTGCCCTGCGCCAGCACCGTGGGCTTGTTGCAGGTGAGCAGGAAGCCCATCACCTCATCCAGCTGGGCCAGCTCGGTGGCGAGCCGCGCGTCCTCTTCCTGGTGGATGGTAGGCAGGGCGGACAGGCCGCGCGCTTCCACGGAGGCGAGCCGGCGGCGGGAGCTCTGCAACTGCAAGTCTTTACGGGCGAGCTGGAAGCGGGCGCGCAGGCTGTCCAGCTCATGGGGGTAGAGCTTCTCCGCCTTGACGAGCACGTTCTCGCGCACGCCCACCTTGCCGAAGTCGTGCAGGAGCGAGGCGTATCGCAGTTCCTGCAGCTCCACGGGGGAGAAGCGCACCTGGGCATAGGGGCCGGTGGTGTGGTGCTCCAGCGCCTGGGCCAGGGACACGGTGAGGTCGGCGACGCGGCCGGAGTGGCCCGCGGTGGTGGGGTCGCGCGCTTCGATGGCGACGACGGACGCGGAGACGAAGCCCTCGAAGAGGCGGTTGATCTCCTCGTGGAGGAGGGCGTTCTCGATGGCGCCGGCGGCCTGGGCTCCCAGGGCGAGGAGCAGCTCCTCGTCCTCGGCGTCAAAGACAATCCCGCCGCGCTTGTTGAGGGCCTGGATGACGCCGGTGACGTCCCCGTTGGCGTCGCGCATGGGGACGCAGAGGATGGTGTGCGTGCGGTAGCCGCTGGAGATGTCGAAGCTGCTGTTGAAGCGCGAGTCGGCGTAGGCGTCCGGGATGTTGATGACGGCGCCCGTCTGCGCGACCTGGCCGGCGATGCCGCTGCCCATGGGCAGGCGGATTTCGTTCTTGGAGCCCTGGGCGACCTTGCTCCACAGCTCCTCGCGCTCGCGGTCCAGGATGAAGAGCGAGCAGCGGTCCGACTCCACGACCTTGGTGGCCTCGTAGAGGATGAGGGGCAGCAGCAGGTCGAGGTCCCGCTCGGCGCTCATCGCCTTGGCGACATCCAGGATGGAGGTCAGCTTGGCGAGCCGGCGGGACAGGTTGGGGGAGGCGGGCACGGACTGGGGAAGCACCGAGGCGGGCTCCGTGGGATGCGGCGGACCGCCGCGTTGCGCCCCAGGTTGTAGCACGCACGGTGTAGCGGCCGCCCGGCCCCCCCACCCACCAGGTCCACCGGTGTCCGCCAGCCTTCTCTCCAGCCGGGCGGAAGTACCGTGGCCGGACGGAAGCGACTATGAAGCGCGGCCATGAGCCGCCCTGTCCGCATCTCTCCTTCGCTGTTGTCCTGTGATTTCAGCCGTCTGGCCGAAGAGGTCCGTGCCATCGAGGCCGCCGGAGCGGACTGGATTCACGTGGATGTCATGGATGGCAGGTTCGTCCCCAACCTCACGTTGGGGCCGGTCATCGTGGAGGCGATCAAACGGGTGGCGACGAAGCCGTTGGACGTGCACCTGATGATTGTCGAGCCGGAGAAGTACGTGGAGGCGTTCGTGAAGGCGGGCGCGGACGTGCTGACGGTGCACCAGGAGGCGAGCCCGCACCTGCACCGCACGCTTCAGCAGATCCGCAAGGCGGGGGCGAAGCCGGCGGTGGTGTTGAACCCGGGCACGTCGCTGGTGACGCTTGAAGAGGTGCTGGGCGACGTGGACATGGTGCTGCTGATGAGCGTGAACCCGGGCTTCGGGGGGCAGTCGTTCATCGAGTCCTCGGTGGACAAGGTCCGCCGGCTGCGCGCGATGCTGGACGCGCGGGGGCTGGACGTGGACATCGAGGTGGACGGCGGCATCAACGCCGAGACGGCGAAGCGCGTGGTGGACGCGGGGGCGACGGTGCTGGTCGCGGGCAGCTACGTGTTCGGCGCGAAGGACTACGCGCAGGCCATCCGGTCGCTGCGGCCCTGAGGAGGGGCCGGCGTCAGGCGGCGCGGGTGTGCGCGACGGCGGCGGCGAGCCGGGCGATGCGGGTCATGAAGGTGGGGTCGCACGGCTTCACTTCGTAGTCGTCCGCGCCCAGCTCGAAGCACACGTGGCGGGTGAACTGGTCCTCCACGCCGCTGAGGATGATGACCTTGCAGTCGCGGGTGGTGGGGTCCTTCTTGAGCTGCGCGAGCAGGTCCCGGCCGTCCTGGTGCTGGTTCAGATCCAGGATGATGACGGCGGGCTGGTGCTGGCGGGCCAGCTCCAGCACGCGCTCGGAGGTCGTGTCGGAGATGCACACGAGGCCGGAGCGCTTGGCCTCCCGCACGAGGGCGGAGACGAGGAGGGGTTCATCATCCGAGATGAGGACGGTCGGGGGCGTCATGGTCCTCTGTGGGGGAACAGGGGCAGAGCAACGTGTTACTCCTTGGAACTACAGGAAGGCCTGGATCTTGTGAAGCGGGTGAACATTGTCCCGTCCTGAAGGGTAGGTAGGACAAC
>NZ_RAWI01001297.1 GCF_003612125.1 Corallococcus praedator | reverse complement strand
TGCCCGACCCGGTGGGCCCCGTCACCAGCACCAGCCCGTCGGGCCGCGCCAGCACCCGCCCGAAGGCCGCGAGGTCGCGCGGGCTCAGGCCCAGGTGGTCGAGCCCCAGCAGCGTCTTGCCGCGGTCGAGGAGCCGCAGCACCACCCGCTCGCCGAACTGCGACGGGATGGTCGAGACGCGCACGTCGAGGTCGTAGCCCACCACCCGCAGGCTCACGCGGCCGTCCTGCGGCATCCGCTTCTCGGCGATGTCGAGCTTGCCCATCACCTTGATGCGGCTGACCAGGAGCGGCGCCAGCGCCCGCTTGGGGGCGATCACCTCGCGCAGGGTGCCGTCGACGCGGAAGCGCACCACGAGGCGGCGCTCCTCGGTCTCGACGTGCACGTCCGAGGCGCCCTCCTTGAC
>NZ_RAWI01001296.1 GCF_003612125.1 Corallococcus praedator | reverse complement strand
TCCTTGTAGCGGCGGCGCTGATAGGGCACGGTCGTATCGCCAAAGCTAATCTGATATTCTTCGCTGTCGATCAGCGCGTCAACAAAGTGACCCCAGCCCAAGGTAGCAATTTTGATCGACCAGGCGATCTCTTCGTCTTTGCTGTAGGGAGCGCGACCAAGCAACCGCTTGAGGCAAAGTTCGACGACGCGGTAGTTCGAGTTTGGATCGACCACCAAACGGCGGAACGTTTCGGATTTTGCCAGTCCGCGAATGAAGTCACGCACAGTGATCGATCGATTTTTCAGTTGCGACTCTAGATTCTGCTGGCGATTGTACTGAAGAATCAAATGCTCACTAAACACTTGGCGGTAGGCGGCATTGATCAGCTCCAGCATATCGTTCGCGTCGGCGCAGTCTTCAAGAC
>NZ_RAWI01001295.1 GCF_003612125.1 Corallococcus praedator | reverse complement strand
AACACGATCACCGTCGGTCCGCGGGAGGCGCTGCTGGTCCGCGAGATCGCCGGCATCCGGCCGACCTGGACCGATCGTCCGGTCGTGGGGCCGTGGCGAGGTCAGGTCCAGGTCCGCGCCCACGGCGAGCCGGTGACCGCCGAGATCGCGTACGCCGACGATCGGGTGGTCGCTCGCCTGGACGAGCCGATCGCCGGGGTCGCCGCCGGCCAGGCACTGGTCAGCTACCGGGGTTCGCAGGTGGTGGGTAGCGCCACCATCAGCGAGACCGTTTCATGATCACGAGAACGCCTCTCACGCTCACCAGCGAGGGTGTCGTCTCGACCGGCATCGGCTCCTGGCCCGGTACGGAGCTGGCGGACGCGCTCAAGATCGCCTTCGCGGAGTGTCCCGATCTTCCCTACCT
>NZ_RAWI01001294.1 GCF_003612125.1 Corallococcus praedator | reverse complement strand
GTCGTACCAGGCCGAAGTGTTGCTCGGGATCGCGATGGCGGCGCTCCACGACGAGCCGGTGCTGTTACGCGACCGCGTCGTCGCGCTGCTCGCGCCGCCTCCGAACAACACCGACGCGCTGCTTGCAGCGTTCGCGAACGCGCGGTTGTCGGACCAGTTCGAACGCCTCAAGCTCGCGCCGCTCAGCCTGCCGCCGAACGAGATGCAATCGCTGTGGCAGTCGCTCCACGGCCGCTACCGACTGAGTTTCTGCTATCAGCTGACGACGGTCCTGATCGACAGCCGCCTCGAGCCACGCAGCGGGCTGCCGGTGCGGTCGGTCGGTGCGCTGGTGCTGCCGTTCGTGCGCCCGCTGATCACTGCGATCGAGCCACCGCAAGCCGTGTTCGCCGGCGCGGGCCAGAGC
>NZ_RAWI01001293.1 GCF_003612125.1 Corallococcus praedator | reverse complement strand
CTGCATGGGCCTTCAGGCAAACCGCCGGATCAGTAGCGGTACGTGTCCGGCTTGTACGGGCCGGCCTTGTTCACGCCGATGTAGGCGGCCTGCACGTCGCTCAGTTCGGTGAGCTGGGCGCCGACCTTCTTCAGGTGCAGGCGCGCCACCTTTTCGTCCAGCACCTTGGGCAGCACGTACACCTTGCCGGCCTGGTAGTCGGCCTGCTTGGTGAACAGCTCGATCTGGGCGATGGTCTGGTTGGCGAACGAGCTGGACATCACGAAGCTCGGGTGGCCCGTGGCGCAGCCCAGGTTCACCAGGCGGCCCTTGGCCAGCAGCGTGATGCGCTTGCCGTCCGGGAAGATCACGTGGTCCACCTGGGGCTTCACTTCTTCCCACTGGTACTTTTCGATCGACGCCACGT
>NZ_RAWI01001292.1 GCF_003612125.1 Corallococcus praedator | reverse complement strand
GACCAGGACGGTATCAAAGACGGGGATAACAAAATTTAGACCCGGTTGAAGAGTGCGACGATACTGCCCTAACCGCTCTACAAGACCTTCGTTACCTTCGTTGATAATTTTGATTGAACCAGCGATGTAGCCAACCACTGCGAGAGCCAGGGCAGCAATCAGAGATTCCATAGATGTTGCTCCTGCGGTGATGCAGAGTTAATGAAGGTGGTCAAATTGATCCAAACTAACGCGGTGTGCAACTAAATTTGCCCTCATCCCCACCCTTCTCCCAATGGAGAAGGGCTTTCGGACTTTCCGGTTCCCTCTCCTTCTGGGAGAGGGCTAGGGTGAGGGCCGCCTTAGCAGGTGTTTCAGGAAAGTCGCACATCGCGTAAACTAATTCAATTGTATTCCCAGTCTTGTT
>NZ_RAWI01001291.1 GCF_003612125.1 Corallococcus praedator | reverse complement strand
ACTTAAACACGCAAAAAATTACCTATCAATATTTAGATGGCAGCACGCCGATGGCAGAGCGCAAGAAGCGTGTCAATGCGTTTCAGGCAGGTGAAGGTGATGTCTTTCTCATTAGCCTCAAAGCAGGTGGTACAGGACTCAATCTTACAGCAGCAGATTATGTCATTCATATGGATCCGTGGTGGAATCCTGCTGTGGAAGATCAGGCGAGCGATCGTGCCCACCGCATTGGTCAAAAGCGCCCCGTGACGATCTATCGATTAGTGGCAAAGGACACGATCGAGGAAAAAATTGTTGACTTGCATCAACACAAGCGTGACTTAGCTGACAGTTTATTAGAAGGCACAGAGATGAGCGGCAAAGTATCCACCGACGAATTGCTGCGGCTCATCTCTGAGAGTTAGAG
>NZ_RAWI01001290.1 GCF_003612125.1 Corallococcus praedator | reverse complement strand
CCACAAGGGCAGAATTGGTGGGTTGAGTGAGCGCTTGCACCTGCTGAGCCAAATTATTTAAGGGCGTCGGCTGCTGATTGACGAAAATTCCGCCCTGCGCGTTGAGCGTGATCACGACTTGGCTTTGGGGCTGGCTTTGCGTCGTGTTGGCTCCGGGCAGATTAACGGGCAGACCTTCCGATCGAGTCAAATACAACGTCGAGACAATAAAAAATGTTAGAAGGGCGAAGATCACATCGATCATAGGCACGATATTAATCTGGGGAGGAATATCGGGTTCTTCAGGTAGGCGCATAGGGGGAGGTGCCTCGATCGTAGCGACGGCGATGCAGCAATTCTAGCTGTCCACCAAATTCTTGAATCAGCGCGATTTGGCGGATATACATGCCGCGAAAGGTGTTGGCAC
>NZ_RAWI01001289.1 GCF_003612125.1 Corallococcus praedator | reverse complement strand
ACTTTATATGGGCTATAAATCAGCTATAACTCACCGCTCTCTACACCATCAATTGACGGAAGTAGAACGTCTTTCTCAAGAGAAGCAACAGTTGTTGGCCATGCAAAATGCCATGCTGGAACGTCAGTTAGTACAGCAAACCAACGAGGTCATGCTGGAACGTCAACTCGAAGCGCAGCGCGTCAGTCAGCTTCGTTCCGATTTTGAACGCCGGGTAGCCGAGGCCGAAATGACTGGACTACGGTCACAGATGAACCCGCATTTTATCTTTAATTGTCTCAATTCTATAAAATTGTATGCTGTTGATAATGAGTCGGAAAAAGCGTCTGAATACCTGACTAAGTTCAGCCGCCTGATCCGAATGGTGCTGGAAAACTCCCGCTCCGAACGGGTGACGCTCCAAAAC
>NZ_RAWI01001288.1 GCF_003612125.1 Corallococcus praedator | reverse complement strand
AATCTGTTCGGTGCGCGCAACAATAGCACCTCCACAAACACTCCCACAACGCAAGTCACGAATACAACGCAGGGCGGCGGTGGCGGCACAACAACGCCGCAAGCGGGCGCTACGGGACAGGCAGGTGTTACAGGGCAGAACGGCCAGGGAACGCAAACCACACCGGGAAATCTGCCTGCGAGTCCGCTGCCCGGAGCAACACCAAGCGGCGACAACGGCAGAAGCGGTACAACTACGGCTCGCAGCGTCCCAAACAACAGCAGTTCAACTAGTTCAGGCTCGCGCACGTTTCCCAGCGGCTATACGACTCGCGACACCAGCACCCGCAGATTTCGCGCCCTTTGGTAGGGTGGAGGAAGTTAGCTCTCGGAGTCAATTGCCATGAATCGATCGACCGATGTGCTGGT
>NZ_RAWI01000128.1 GCF_003612125.1 Corallococcus praedator | reverse complement strand
CAGCAATCCCACCAGCCCCCAAGCCACCGCCTTGTTCGTCCAGCGCATCCGCGTCCTCCTCGGGTTCTGACTCCGTCCGGGCTCCGGCCTGCCCGGGTCCATCCGTCCCCAGACAGGTTCTATCGGAAGAAACAGCAAGGTAGCGACCCTTCTGACCCAGGCACCCGAGCTGCCTGGGCGCTTGCCCGCAAAAAGCAACTGCCGCCCCCCACCTCGGAAGGTGGGACGGGCGGCAGCGGGACTTCAGCAAGCGTGGGGACGACTCAGCCCCACATGTCGCCGATGAGCTCCTTGCGGCGGGACATGAGCTTCTTGAAGAAGTTGTCGTCGCGCATCTTGTCGAAGGTGGCAACGGACTCGTTCTTCGAGGCCGACTTCTTCGCCTCCGCCTCGATCTCCGCGGGCGTCGCGTTGGGGTTCGCCTGGATGAACTTGTTCATGTCATCCTGGATCTTGCCCTTCACCTTGTCGATGCGGCCCTCGCCCAGGAAGCTGAGGCTGCCCTTCGACTCGTTCATCCCGGCGACGGCCGAGTTGATGACGTCCGAGACGACCTTCGTCTTCTCCGCCTCGGAGGTGTTCGACGTCTTGTACTGCGCGTTGCTCGCGCCAACACCGCTCACTCCACCAGCCATGGGGGAACTCCTGGAAGGAAGTTGAATCTTGAGGGGATTATCCGCGCCGGAGATTGGGAGTTGCGTGGCAGGTGGGCGATCTCCTCACGAAGAGCGCCCCCCTCCCGCGGACGGCTAGCCCTTGAGCTTGCCCAGGGCGGGGTTCTTCATCCACGCCTTGAACGACTCCAGGTCCTTCTGCACTTCCTGCGTGCTCGGCGGCGGGGCGTTCGCGATGGAGGGAGGAGGAGGCACGTCACCCGTGATCGCGGCGCGCTTCTTGGCCGCGCTGTCGCTCACGAAGGCGTCCTTCGGCCCCGCCTGACCGGCGGCGGCCGCGGGCTTCGCGACCTGGGCGGGAGCGGCGGCGGCGGCGGGAGCCGCGGCGGAGGGCTCGAAGCCGCGCGAGGTCAGGTAGTTCTGCATCCACTCCACCGCCTCGATGAGGACGGGGGGCATGGTGGCCAGGGCCGGGTTCTTGCCCGCCTCACCCAGGTGCCGGTTGAAGGCGTCCTTCACGTCCTGGTACAGCGCCATGTTCATGTGAGCGCCGTCCTTGGTGTTGACGAGCAGCTCGGACATCTTGCGCAGCACCTGCTGAAGCGTCCCGGTCGCGCCCTTCGAGGCGGCATCCAGCCCGGAGATGATGCCCTCGCGCTTCTTGGTCAGCTCTTCCGGCGCGGCAGGCGGCATCTCAGCGGGGACTCGCGGATCAGGATTCGGATTCGACATGGAACTGTCCTCGGGTGAAGGGGGGATTCAAGGATGACTGACACATTCACCCTAGCAGAAGATCCAGGGTGTCTAGAAACTCCTGAAGCTCTCCGAACCCTGGAATCCCCCAGGGTTGCGCGGCCGGATTTCAGCGCCGCGTGAGGGCGGTGACCATGGCGCCGGCCTTGCGCACCACCGGATCATCCACGGGCGTCATCGCCGCAGCGCGGCGAAGATCCTCCAGCGCCTGGGGCTTCTGGCCCATGGCCAGCTTCACCTCCGCGCGGCCCACGTAGACGGACGGATCCTGCGGCGCCAGCTTCGCCGCCACGTCGAAGGCCGCGAGCGCGCCCTGCCCGTTGCCGGCCGCCATCTCCACCACGCCCAGCGCCTTGGCGAAGTACACGTCCGTGGGGTTCACCGCGTACAGGCCCTGGAAGAGCGTGCGCGCCTCGGCCACCCGGCCCTGGTAGAAGAAGAAGTAGGCCGTCTTGGCGATGGCGTACAGCTCATCGTTCGAGTAGCCGCGCACCTCGCGGAGCGTGGCCTTGCCTTCCGCCCAGCGCTGAAGGAGCGCGGTGAGCTTCGCCTCGTCCTGCGGATCCTCGGGGTCCAGCGACGCCATGGATCAGTAGCCCTCGTCCTTCTGCTCTTCCCACATGCGGCGGAGGATCTCCTGGGACTCCGCGCTCACCTGATCCACCAGGCCCAGCATCGCGGACTCACGCTGCAGCAGGGCCTTGAGGCGCTCCAGGCGCTCCGGCGGCGCGTTCACCCGCGACAGGCCGCGCTCCAGCATCCGTTGCTGTCCGTCGCCCCCGCGGCCGGCGACACTGGCCAGGTAGGGGCGGTCGCTGAAGCCCTCCAGGTCCGCGTCATGCCCGCCCGGGTGCGGCGGCAGCGGCAGCCGGAGCTCCTCCGACGAGTGCGCCGGACCGATGGAGTCCAGGAGCGCCGCCGAGGCCAGCGCCGGGTTCTTCGGGTTGCCTGCCTTGCGCAGCTTCTTCGCGCGCTCGAGCTGGGCGGGGTCCACCAGCCGCTCGCGGACGCTGCGGGGACCACCCCAGGGCCAAAGGGCTGTACTGGGGGGAGGATTGTTGATTCTGGCCATGGTGGCCCGACTTCAACCCAGGTGAGGGGGCCGCGTCCAGCCCCCCTGACGTCAGCCCGCCTGCTCCCGCTGCAGGGTGTAGATGAAGTTCAACACCTCCGCGACCGCGTCGTAGAGCTCCTCCGGAACCTCCTGCCCCACGTCCACCCGGTACAGGGCGTGCGCCAGGGAGACGTTGCGCATCACGGGGATGCCGTACTGCTTGGCGATCTCCTTGATCTTCTCCGCCTTGAGGCGCATCCCCTTGGCCACCACGCGAGGCGCGCCGTCCGCCTGCTTGTCGTACTTGATGGCGATGGCGATGTCCGCCTCTTCGTCACTGGCCATGGGCCCTCCTCAAGCGCGCGCCGTGGGCGCCGCTTCCTGTTTCAACCCGTAGACGAAGTTCAGGACCTCCGCGACCGCGTCGTAGAGCTCCTCCGGCACTTCCTCGCCCACCTCCACGCGCAGCAGCGCGTGGGCCAGCGGGACGTTGCGCAAGAGCGGCACGTCCGAGGCGCGCGCCAGCGCCTTGATGCGCTCCGCCTTGGCGTCCATTCCCTTGATGAGCACCCGGGGCGCCCCGTCCTTGCCCTGGTCGTAGATGAGCGCCACCGCGACGTGGTCCGGGTTGGTGACGATGACGCTGGCGTCCTTCACCGCCTCCATCTGGGCCCCCTCCATGATCTCCTGGTGGAGCTCCTTGCGCTTGGCCTTGTGGTGCGGGTCGCCTTCGCTCTGCTTGTACTCCTTCTTGACCTCGTCCTTCGTCATCATCATGTCCTTCATGTACGACTTGCGCTGCCACCACACGTCGAAGATGCCGAAGATGACGAAGAGCATGAGGATGCGCACGCTCACGCGGTAGATGATCTCCCCCAGGATGACCATGATGCCGTCGGTGTCCTGCCGCACGGTTTCAATCACGAGGGGCATGGAGTCGCGCACCACGCCGTAGACGACATAGGCGGCGACCGACAGCTTCACGAGGTTCTTGAGCAGTTCCACGAAGGTCTTCTTCGTGAACATGTTCTTCAACCCGGCGATGGGGTTGAGCTTGTCCATCTTGGGCATCAGCGGGTCCATCGTGAAGAGGGACCCCACCTGCAGGAAGTCCATCAACCCGCCGAACACCGCCGCGCCCGCCGCCACCGGGACCGTGAGGAGCAGCATCGTCCGCAGCCCCATGTAGAGCAGCTGGGTGGTCGCGAGCCCCAGGTCCTTCGAGTGGGCGATCTGATCGAAGCTGAAGCGGAAGAGGACGGCGACCTCCTCCTCCACCGTGCCCCACGTGGCCCGGGCGATGCCCATGCCCGCGGCGAGCACGGCCACGGCCGTCAGGTCCTTGCTCTTCCAGACCTGGCCCTTCTTGCGGGAGTCGTCGAGCTTCTTCTGCGACGGCTCCTCTGTTTTGTCGCCACTCTCTTCCGACATGGAGGAATCCCGGGGCGCCTAGGCCAGAAGCTGGATGGCGCGCTGGACCATGCGGAGCATGTTGCCCAGCTCCAGTTGCATGCGTCCGACGATGACGTGCATCGCGATGAACATGATCAACACGCCCATCAGCGGCTTGAGGGACATGGCGATGAAGAACACCTGGACCTGCGGCGCGACGCGGTTGATGGCGCCCAGGGCCAGGTCGGTGCAGAACGCCGCCACCATGCCGGGGCCGGCCAGCGCCAGGCTCACCGTGAGCAGGTTCGCGAAGGCGCGGATCATCAGGTCGAAGAAGGGCCACACGCCGTGGCTGAAGCGCGGGAAGCCCTCCAGCGGGACGACCTGGAGGCTGTCCGCGAGCGCGCGGATGATGATGTGGTGCCCGTCCAGCGACAGGAACAGCACCACGGTCAGCTGCACCTTGAGGCTGGAGAAGAGCGACACCTGGGTGCCCAGCTGCGGCACGAAGAGCTGGGCATTGTTGCTGCCCGACATGGTGTCCATCAGCGTGCCGGCCACGCGGGCCGCGTCGAAGACCGTGTTGACGATGTACGACAGACACAAGCCGATGAAGATCTCCTTGCACAAGAGCGCGATGTACGGGAGCGCGCTGATGGGAATCTTGTCCAGCCGGTCGGAGACGGACGGGAACAGCACGATGGAGATGAGCAGGCCCAGGCCCAGCTTCATCTCCGCGGGCACGACCTCACCGCCCAGGAACGGGCTGAAGATGAGGATGGGCATCACCCTGCACATGATGAGGGCCACCGTGAAGATGGTGACCGACAGGTTGATCCGAGTGCCCAGCTCGGCCATGACTTCGCCGATGTTCATCTGCCGATGAGCGCCGGAAAGCGGTCGAAGACGTGGAAGGTGAAGCGCAGCAGTTGGCCGCCAATCCACGGACCCGTCATGGCCAGCACGCCGAAGACGAGGACGACCTTGGGCGCGAACGTGAGCGTCTGCTCTTGAATCTGCGTGGTGGCCTGGAACAGCGAGATGAGGAAGCCCACCAGGAGGCTCATGAGCACCGGCGGCGCGGAGACCACGAGCACCAGGAACAGCGCCTCCTGGGTGATGAACGTGAGCTGATTCATGGGAGTGCGGTGCTCCTTACAGGTAGCCGATGACCAGGCCCTTGGCGATGAGGTACCAGCCGTCCACGAGCACGAACAGCAGCAGCTTGAAGGGCATGGAGATGGTCGTGGGCGACAGCATGTGCATGCCCAGCGCCAGGAGGATGTTGGCGACCACCATGTCGATGACGATGAACGGCACGAAGAGCAGGAAGCCGATCTGGAAGGCCTCCTTCAGTTCGGACACGACGAAGGCCGGGACGATGACCATGAAGTCATTGGGCCCGATGTCCTTGCGGTCCTCTTCCTTCCGCATCTTCTTCGCCAGGCTGTAGAAGAGCGTGCGGTCCTTGTTGGTGACCTTCTTCATCAGGAAGTCACGCAAGGGCTCCTTGGACTTGTCCGCGGCGCCCAGCAGCGTGCCCACCGTTTCCGAGGAGAAGACCGCCGTGCCCCGGGACCAGATGTCCACCCCGCCCGCCCGGTACATCTCCTGGCCGATGGGGGCCATGATGTAGACGGTGAGGATGATGGCCAGGCCGGTGATGACCTGGGTGGGGGGAATCTGCTGGGTGCCCAGCGCCGAGCGGACGATGGAGAGCACCACGGAGATCTTCACGAAGCTCGTCACCATCATCAGCGCGAACGGCAGCAGCGACATGGCCGCGAGCGCGAGGATGAGGATGAGGGGCCGGGAGGTGAACGAGTCGGAGTTCACCGCCTCCTTCACCAGGGAGTCCGGCATGGAGGTGTCCGCGCCCCCCTTCTTCGCAGCGGACGCGACGAACGGGTGCAGCGATACGAGGGCCGCGAAGAGCCAGGGTGGAGCGCGGAACAGGGGCGAGCGGGCGGGAGACGAACGGTTCACGTGACGGCCTTCAGACGCCCGGCGGCGGCGTGGGGCCACCGGTCCGGCGGGAGAGGAGCTTCTGGAGGAAAGGACTCAGGGACACCGGGGACGACGGAGGCCGCGCGGCGCGGATGCGCTCCACGGCGTCCCGGTCCAGCTTCGACACAAGTTGCACGCCACCCTCGCCGCCACCCACCAACAGGTACTCGTCCGCGGCCTTCAGGACGAAGAGCGTGCGCCGTTGATCCAACGGGATGCGCTCCATCACCGACACGACCGACGCCTTGCCCACGGGCACGCCCTGCAACCCCATCAGCCGGCGCAGGCCCACGTTGAGCGTCAGGTAGATGGACGCGAGCACCGCGCCCAGGAGCGCCACCGTGCGCACCACCACCCAGCCCAGGCTCTCCTGCTCCTCCGGAGCGGCGATCCCCAGTTCCTTGTCCAGCTCATCCGCGTGGCGCGACGCCCGGTCCGCCGGATTCGCGGCGTCGGGCTCCACGGCCTGCGCGGCGGGCTGGGCCGCGACGGCGGGCGCAGGCGATGCGGCAGCGGCCGGTGCGTCGGCGTCCGCTTGCGGCGCGACGGTGGCCTTCGGCGCTGACGGCGTCAGTGGGACGACCGCGGCGGCCTTCGAGGGAGGCGCCGCCGGCACGGGCGTAGCGGTGGCCTTCGGCGCGGTCGGCGCAACGGCGGCGTCGGCCTTCGCCGGAGGCGCGGCGGGAGTCGGTTGCGGCGCCACGGGCGCCTGCGCCAGGACGGCCGACGACGCGAAGAGCAACGCGGCGCCGAGCAAACCGCGCGAGGAGGAGAGACGGAGGACTGCCATGGATGGGCGCGAGCCTAGTGCACCCGAGTCAGGACCGCCACGGCCCCCAGCGTGACGCGGGTCCCCTGCCCGCCTGCCCTGGGGTGCACGAGGCAGGAAGGCTCATCCCGCCAGGGTGATGATGCGCACGCCGAGCTGTCCGTCCATCTCGACGAGCTCGCCCCGGGCCACCACCTTGCCGTTGACCGACAGGTCCACCGGCTCACCCGGCCCACGGCGCAGGTCGAGGACCTGCCCTGTGCGCAACCCCACCACCTGCTCCGCCGTGATGGCCACGCGCGCCAGCTCCACCGCCACCTGCAGGGGCAGGTCGCTGAGCAGATCGCTTCCATCCCGGTTGTTCGCGTCGTCCAAAGCCGCCCCTTCCAGTTCCGGAGGTACGTCCAGCTCCGGGTTGGTGAAGTCCTCGTTCTCACTTCCGCCGGCCCCGGGCTCCGCCTGGGAGTGGCCCGTCTCGCCGGGGACGACCTCCGTGATGCGCGCACGGTAGCGGCCGTTCTCGACGAACACGTCCGCCGCGAGGTGACCGGTGCGTCCCAGGCCCAGCCGCAGCTGCGCCGTGCCAGCCTCGCCCCGGTCCGGCCGCGCCGACAGCGCGTCCAGCAGCAGCACGTCCTTCACCCGCAGGGAGGCCAGGTCCTGGGCGGACAGCTCCGCCACGCCAATCTCCGCGCGCAGCCAGTCGCGCAGCGTGGACAGCCGCCGCCCGTGCGCCTTCATGTTCGCGCGGCGCTGCTCGCGGCGCTGGGCGCTCTCCACCGCCGGCTCGGCCGCTTCCAGCACCGCCGACGGAATCACCAGCCGCACGATGCCGCGGTGCGGCCCCACCACCGCGTTCAGGTGCACCGCCAGCATCGGGCCGTCCTCGCCCAGCCGCGCGGAGATCTCATCCACGCCCCGGGCCACGCCGTCCAGCCTCGGCCGGGGAACCCCCTCTTGCAGCCCGGGCGCCAGCTCCTTCAGGGCCTCCAGGACGACGTAGCCCATCACGCCCTCCTCGATGTCCGTCAGCGGCCGCAGGCCCACCGTCTCACCGGCGCCGCCCAGCAGCAGGTCCACCGCCGAGTGCGCCAGGGACAGCTCGATCTCCAGCACGCCCCGCCCCGCGAGCGCCCCGGGCGCGAGCACCGCCAGGAAGGACGGGTCGCCCAGGAAGCGGCGCAGCTCCGTCATGGGGCGAGCCTGGGCGGACTCCACCGTCAGGCGCACGTCCACGTCGAAGAGGGCCTTGAGCCGCGCGCAGAGGGTCTCCAGCGTGCCCGGGTTCGGCGTCAGCCAGCGCAGCCGCTCCGCCAGCAGGCCCTGCGCGCGCGACACCTTCTCCAGGTGCGTGAAGACGAAGGGCCGCCAGGGCAACACCGGCTGCTGCGGTGCCGGTGCCGAGGCGGGCTTCGCGGGGGGACCCAGCTTCCGGGTGTCGACCAACATGGTGCGCTCGTAGATTCCGGGTTCGTCGTCCGGCTCCAGACTCATGTCTTCGCCTCGAACCGCAGCTGCTCAAGCGCCAGCCCGCGACCTCCCAGGGCACTGCGCAGGCCCTCGCTGTGCTCTTCCAGCAGCTTCAGCGTGTCGCGGTCGCTGCCGCTGAAGGTGGCGGAGATCTTCCCGTTCCTCGCGCTGACCTTGATGGACAGGCCGTTGAGCACGTCCCCGCGCAGGTCGATCTGGAACTCCGCGTTGCCCAGGGCGTTGGTGCCCACGCGCACGCGCTCCACGATCTTCTGGGCGATCTCACTGGCCATCTGGCGCAGGCGCTCCGAGCCGGCCATGTCCTTGGGCTTCGCCACCGGGACGGGCGCCATCAGCGCGGGGTTGAAGCGGAAGCCCGCGGCGGCCATCTGCCCGCCCTTCTCGTCCTTCTCCTTGCCGCCGCCACCACCCGCGCCCTTGCCGCCGCCGGCGTTGACGTCGACCTTCATCTCGCCCTTCTCGGCGCTCAGGCGGCTGGACTCGCCTCCGGCCTTGGTCAGGTCGCCGTCGCGCACGTCGTTGGAGCGCTTGTCCTCCTTGACCTCCGACTTGCGCGTCTCCGAGCGCTGGGTCAGCGACTGCGTCTCCCCCTGGCGCTGGGACTGCTGGGCGCCCTGGGCGGACTCCCCGGGCTTCGCCGAGCCGGTCTCCTTCTGGGCCAGCTTCTCGTCGAAGGTCTTGCCCTGGCCCTGGGTGGCGCGCGCGAGCACCGCCTTGGCCAGGCTCTGGGGGGACTTCGCGTCCGTCGCGGCCTTCGGGTTGCCCTTCTCCTGCTGGCCCTTCTCCGCCTGGCCCTGCTGGACCAGCTTGGAGAAGAGGGACTCACCCTCCAGGCGCTTCTTGCCCTTGGCTTCGGCAAGCCGGCGCTCCTGGATCATCCGCTCCGCCATGCGCGCGGCATCGCGATCGTCGTCAACTCGGCTCATGGCGTCCTCTCCTGACTTCGGGGGCGGCGGGAGGTTACTTGCGCTGGCGGGCCAGGAACAAGGCGTTGCCAATCTCCTCCTGGTTCAGCTCCTCGCGCTGCTGGCGCTCCTGGCGCACCTGCTTGACGAAGGTTTCCTTGTTCTTCTCGATGGCCTTCAGCTCCTTGGCGGCCTCGGCCATCAGCATGCGCCGCTGCTCGACCAGGCGGGCGGCCGCCTTGACGACCTCCTTCTGGTGTTCGATCTGGAGGGCGACCTGGGCCTCTTCGTCCTTCAGGCGCTCCTCGAAGCGGCCCATCATGTTCATGCCGTTGATGCCGGCGCCCTTGGCCATCATCTGCTGGAAGTACTCGGCCACCTTGGCCTTGCGCTCCTTCTTGCGGCGCTCCAGTTCGGCCTCCAACTGGGCCTGAACCTGCTTTTCCTTCTCCAGCGCCTTGATGGCGGCGGAGAAGGCCTGCTCGGCCTCCTCCTTCGCCTTCTCACGCATGTCCAGCAACACCTGCAACCGGTACGGGGGCATGGTGGGGGCATCCTAACCGGAAACGCCCCGCCCGTGCCCCCACCTCCGGGGACGGGGGCCGTCAGTCCTCGAAGAGGGCGATGAGCTGCTCCACCGTCTCCTCGAAGGGGGAGTTGGAGTGGGTGTCCTGCTTGAGGAAGTCGATGATGGCGTCGTACTTCTCGATGGCGTAGTCGGTGCGCGCGTCGGCCCCCGCCTGGTAGGCGCCCAGGAGGATGAGGTCGCGCTGCTTCTCGTAGGTGGAGAGCGTCTCGCGCAGCTTGCCGGCGGCCTTCTTGTGCTCCTTGGAGACGATGCCGCTCATCACACGGCTCAGGCTCGCGAGCACGTCCATGGCGGGCCACTGGTTTCGCTCGCCCAGGGCACGGTTGAGGATGAAGTGGCCGTCGAGAATACCTCGGACTTCGTCGGCGATGGGCTCCTCCATGTCACCGCCGGCCACGAGGCAGGTGTAGATGGCGGTGCACTTGCCCTTCTCCGAGTTGCCCGTGCGCTCCAGGATGCGCGGCAGCATGGAGAAGACGCTGGGCGGATAGCCCTGGCGCGCGGGGGGTTCGCCAATCGCGAGGCCGATGTCGCGCTGGGCACGCGCAAGACGCGTCACCGTGTCGAGCATGAACAGCACGTTGCCGCCGCGCTCGCGGAAGTACTCCGCGATGGCCGTGGCGACGTAGGCGGCGCGCAGACGCACGAGGCTGGGCTGGTCGGACGTGGCGCACACCAGCACGGCGCGCTTCATGCCCTCCTCGCCCATCGCGTCCTCGATGAACTCGCGCACCTCACGACCACGCTCGCCGATGAGCGCCACGACGCTCAGGTCCGCCTGGGTGTTGCGGGCAATCTGGCCCATCAGCGTGGACTTGCCGACGCCGGAGCCGGCGAAGAGGCCCACGCGCTGGCCCTCGCCCACGGTGAGCAGCCCGTCGATGCAGCGGACGCCCAGGGGCAGCGGCCGTTCGATGCGCTGGCGGGTGAACGGATCCGGACAGTCGCGGTCCACGGACCAGTCGATGAGCCCGTCGCCCTCCAGGGGGCGGCCGTCCATGGGTTCGCCGATGCCGTTGAGCACGCGGCCCAGGAGCGCGTCCCCGCACTTGATGGTCAGGGGCTTACCGGTGGGGATGCACTCGCTGTCCGGACCGATGCCGTACAGCTCGCCCAGGGGCATGAGCATCACCTCGTCGCCCACGAAGCCCACGACCTCCGACTTCATGGCGCCACGGGTGCGGCTCTTGACGAGCACCACCTCGCCGATGCGGACGTTGGGCACGCTCGCCTTGATGACGAGGCCGGTCAGTTCGGTGACGCGGCCGCGCACCCGGACGAGGGACGCCTCCTTGATGAGGTCGTAGTAGCGCGAGAGGTCGATGGCCATGGCTGCTTCCTCCGGCTCAGGCCGGACCGCTCTTGCGCGCGGGGTCTGGCAACAGGAGGTTCTGGAGCATCTCCAACTGCGTGGGCAGCTGCGCGTCCACCGTGCCGAACTCCGTCTGCACGATGCAGCCCACCGGAGCGACCTCCAGGTCCTCCTTGATGGCCAGGTCCACCGTGCGGCCGATGAGCTCCATCAGCACGGGGCGCTTGGCGCGCAGCACCGCGGCCGTCTTCGGGTGCACCCGCAGCACCATGGCGCGCGCGTTGCGCAGGTTGTCGATGGCCGCGGCGCACAGGTCCACCATCAGCTCCGGCTCGCGCTCCAGGTCGCGCCCCAAAATCTTCTCCGCCATCTTCAGCGCCAGCCCGATGATGTCCTGCTCGTGGGAGGTCATCAGCTCCCCGGCCTGGATCTTCGCGCGAAGGACGATCTCCGTCGCCTGCGCCAGGCCTTCCTGCCGCCCCGCATCCTTCGCCCGGGCGAACAGCTCCTCCTTCTCACGCTGCGCCTCCGCGAGGATGCGCTCCTTCTCGCGGTGGGCCTCCTCGATGATGCCCTGGGCGCCCTGACGCGCCTCGAAGACCTCGGCGTTCATCACGCCCGCGCGCGGGGGTCGCAGCACCGGTCGTTCGGACGCGGCGACGACCACCGACTCCGACACCCCATCCCCCTTGATTACCTTGCCGATCGCCATGGGCTGCTCCTTGCGGACCGGATGCTAGCGCGTTCCGCCGCGCGGTCCACGCCCTCCAGACCCTCCCGGCTCTTCCGGGGCCTCCCGGTTGGGCGGGGGGCGTCTGCGGCCCACCTGCGTGCCCTCGGAGGTGGAGCGCTGGGACGCCTGGCCAGCGGCCGGGGCAGCACGGCCCGCGAGCACGCGCGGGGGACGCTCCGGTTCGCCTCCGGGTTCGGGACGCGCCGCGGAGCGGCTTCCGGTGCGCGAGCCCAGCACCCGGGCCCCCTCGGAGGGGTCCGGACGGCGAGGCTCGCGGGGAGCCTCCTCGGAAGACGGCCGCGAAGGGCGCTCCGCCCGGGCAGGACGGCCCTGGGGTTCGTCGGAGGGCGCCGGGCGGGACTCGCCCCGCATGCCCAACCTGGCGGGTGGCGGGCCGATGCGGGCCCCTTCCGGATCGATCTGCCCGGGGCGCGTGGGCCGGCTGCCTTCCGGTTCGCGGCGGCCGGAAACACCCCCGGTCGACGTCCGGGGCGCCGCCCCCCGCTCACGCTCCACCGGCATCCGGCGCATCTGGGAGCCGTTCGCGTCCCCTTCCGGCGCCACGGTGGACGCGCGGGGCCGTTCACGCTCCACCGGCATCCGGCGCATCTGGGAACCGTTCGCGTCGCCTTCCGGGGGGACCATGGCCACCCGCGACACGGGGCCCCGTTCGCGCTCCACCGGCATCCGGCGCATCTGGGAGCCGTTCGCATCCCCTTCCGGCGCGACCATGGACGCACGGGGCGAGGGGCCCCGCTCACGCTCCACCGGCATGCGGCGCATCTGGGAACCGTTCGCGTCCCCTTCGGGAAGGACCGGCGGGCCGCGCCCCTCTCCCGGAGGAGGGCGTGGACGCCCCGCTCCCGGTGACGCGCCCGGTCCCGCGTCACGGCTGGACGCGGCCCCCGCGCGGCGGGCCGCACGCTCGGCCATGAAGTCACGCTTGGCGCCCGCATCCTCCGCGGGCGCGCCTCCGCCACCACCCCGCAGGGCCTTGGGGGCCCGCAGCGCGGGCGACCGCGACGGATCCGGCGCGGTGGTGCGTCCCGCCGGGGGCCTTGCGGCCGGGGCCGCCTGCCTCGCGGAGGGAGCGCCCGACGCGGGCCGGCCTTCCGGCGGCGGCGCGGCCTTGCGCGCACCCGGCGGAGGCGGCAGCACGGCGGAGGGGCGCGGCGGCGCCGTCAAGCGCACCGGCCGCTCGATGAGGCCGCGCACGGCCAAGCGCTCCAGGTCCATCACGATGTCGGTGCGTCCGCCATCGCCCCGGGCCGTCGGACGCGAGCGCTCCTCGCGCACCCACTTCGCCACCAGCTGACCGAACTCACCGCGGTGCTTCTCCAGCATGCGCGCGGCGAACTCCGGCGACTGCGCCACGCACGCCCGCGCCAGCCGCTGCACACCCGCGCTGCGGATGGCGCCGGCCGGCCGGGTGAAGCCTTCATGGAGCGTGATCTGCGCGCGCGCGTCCTCCTCGGGCAGCTTGCGCGGCGCATTGGCCGCCACGGACTTGCTCGCGAGTTGGAGCAGGTCCGGCGGCAGCGCCTCCAGGAAGCCCGTCAGCTCTCCTTCGGGGAGCCCCGCCAGCGCCGGGCCGAGCACGCGCGCGCCCAGGCGGTCACTGACCGTGAGCAGCTCGCGCGTCTGGAGATTGAGCACGTCCGCGAACTTGAAGCCCGCAGACTGACCGGCGACCTCGCGCGCCAGCGCCTCCTCCAGCTTCCAGCGGATGATGTCCAGGACCTGCGGGCGCACCTCGCGGGTGAGCTTCACGCGCGACGGCGGCAGGTGACCGCGCACCGCGTCCGCCATGTTGCCGGGCAGCGCGCGCAGCGTCACTTCCACCAGGGCCCCGCGCTCGCGCTGCAGCAGCGCCGCCAGCCGCTCCGGATCCGCGGTCCAGAGCTGACCGCGCCGGTCCTTCATCAGGCGCTTGAGCTCCTGCACCACCGCGGGCAGGCGCTTCTCGCGCGGAATCTGGAGGATCTCCTGCGCCCGGTGCCGCAGGAGCGCGCTCTCCTCGTCGGGAAGGTGCTCCAGCGCGGCCATGCTCTCCTGGCCACCGAAGGTGACCGCGGTGAGGAGCAGCATGGTCTGGCGCTTGCTGAGCGAGGTGAAGAATGAATCCAACGGTCACCTCGCGGGCCCCCTGGTGGCCCGCTGAAGAAAGAAGGCATGTCCCCGGCCTGGAGGGCATGTCCCGTGGCCCGCCCCAGGAGGGCCACGGAGGACCGACGTCACTCCGGACGACCACCCCGTGCGCGGGCAGGACGCGCCGCCGCGGCGGCCCCGCCCCCTGAACCGCCGCGCATGAAGGTCCACGCGGTGAGGCCCATCATCGCCAGGATGAGCGCGAACGCGCCGCCGAGGATGATCTTGAACGTCGAGGCGCTGGCCGCCGTCATGCGCACGCCGAGCACGTCCTGGAGGCGGTTCGTCTCGCTCATCTCCGCCGTGGGGGCCATGGCCTCCGTCATCAGCACGGTGACGGCCTCCGGCTTGAGCTCCGACACGGAGCTGGCGACGAACTGCTTCACCGCGTCCGGGCTGATGGGGGGCTTGCCGGGCTCGTTCGTGCGGTACTTGATGAACACGGAGGCCGACGGCATCGGCTTGTTCTCCGGCTGCGACAGGTCGTTGTTCTCCGGGATCATCACGATGGCGCGCGCCTCCAGCACGCCGTCGATCTGATTGAGCGCGTTGGAGACCTCACCGGCCATGGCCTTGAGGAGCATGGCGCGCTCCTCCGTGGCGGTGGGCACCATGCTGCCCTTGGCGAAGTGGGACAGGCCCTTCTCCACCGGACGCGGCAGCGAGTTGCGCTTCAAGAGCTCCGCGGCCTGCGCGGCGTCGCCCTTGGGGACGACGATGGTGAAGCGGACTTCATTGCCACCCTCCGCCTTCTCCTTCTTGGCGTTGATGCCGTTCTTGCTGAGCAGCACGTAGATTTCATTGGCGTCCGCCTCCGTCAGCTCGTGCTGCAGCTCGATGGAGCAGCCGGTGAGGAGCAGCAGGGCGAGGAGCGGGGCGGCGAAGGCGGGCGTTCGGCGAGTCATGGGCGGGACGTAGCTTAACAGGGCCCTTGCAAAACGCGGAAGGGCGCCCCCTCCCAACCCTGGGAGGGACCGCCCTTCGCATGCCGCCATGGCCCGGCGGGTGGAAACTCAGACCTGCGTCTTGACGACGTCCTTCAGGCCGCTGGTGGCCTTCTCGACGACCTTCGAGGTCAGGTCGAGCTCCTGCGAGTACTTGTACATGGACGCCTGGAGCCCGAGCAGCTCCGCGTTGGACATGTTCTTGCCGGAGCTGGCCTCCTTGATCAGCTTGTCCATGCTGACCTGGCCCTTCTCCAGACCGGAGACGAGGTCGGACACCATGCCGCCCGACTTGCCCGTCTTGGCGGTTTCGGCCTTGGCGTCCACGGGCTCGGCGCCCTTGGCGGTGGCCGGCTGCTGGGCCGCGCCGCTGACCTTGTTCATGCCGGCCTTTTCCGTCTTGTTGACGGTCTCGACCTGGCGAACGGTGTCCACCTTGTTGGCGGCCTGGGCCTTGTTCACGCCCTGGGCCGCGTCCGCCTTGTCGGCGCCCTGGGCCTTGTCAGCGAGAACTCCGTCGAACTTGGACGCGCCCGTCTTGTTCGTCTGCTGGGCGCCCTGATCCTGCAGCTTTTGCTGCGCTACCTGTCCCGCGGAGATGCCGCTCATCGGAGCCGCCATGTGACACCCTCCTTGCATCCGTCGAGGGGGGAGGGAGTTCCTCCTCCTCGTTCAAGAGTTCCTTGAGCCGGTCAATGGCGCGCGCATGAAGCCGCGACGCCCAGCTCTTCGACTGCCCAATCTCAGCCCCTGCTTCTTCCAGGGTCCTGCCCTGGAAGTAGTAGCCCTGCAGGAGCTTGCGCTCTTTCTCCGGAAGCTTCTCGATGGCCGAGCGCACCCGGTTCTTCAACTGCTCCATCTCCAGGCGCTGATCCGCCGGGAGGGATTCGTCGACATACCCCGCCGCCTCCGCCCCTTCCGCCCCCGCCGCGAACACCGCGGCAAGTCCCGCCACGGCATCCGAGATGTCTCCAATATCATCGTCGAATGACGACCCGCGGTTGCTTGATCCCTGCTCGCGGTCCGCAAGATTTCCAAGATAGGCGGTCGCGCGCTCGCCCTGATAGGCGGTGCGGGCATCCGCGCCCCTCAGGACGCCCATCTTGCGGAGGCCATCGAAGATGGCGCCCTTGATGCGGTAGTGGGCAAAGGTAAGGAAGTTGGCGCCGACCTTGGGGTCGAAGCGTTCCGCGGCCTCGAGGAGGCCGATCTGCCCATAGGCCAGCAGTTCGTCCAGCTCCAGCTGGGCGTTGAACTGCTTGCGCACGGTGGCCGCGAGCGACCGCACGTACGGGCCGTACTTCTCCAGGATGACCTTCCTGTCTTCACCCAGAGGCAAGCGGCGCGCTCACTCGGCCTTGGACCACAGCCGCTCGAGAACCTGGTTCAACCGAGGATCATCCTGCAAGGCACCGGCGATGCGGCCCGTGAGGGCATCGGACTTCATGTGCAGCTTCTCCTGGAGCACCTCGGAGACGAGCGCCTTCGTCGCCTCCTCCTTGCTCTTGAAGCCCCCGTTCTTCAACCGACGGGCGATGGCGAGCGCTTGCGCCGCGATCGGATCCGCGGCCTGGGGGCCCTGGACGTTGCTGGAGCCTACCAGACCTGAAGGCCCGACGAGTGATTCGGTCTTGTCGACCTTGCCGCCGAAGGACGCGCCGGAGGCACCCGCCGCACCGGACGCGCCCTTGACGCCGCCCGCGCGGCCCTTCCCACCCCCACGTCCGACTCCACCGACAGCCATCGACGTACCTCCTTCGTCCTACCTGCTACTTCCGAGGCGGAGGCAGGGCCCCCGCTTCCTTCGCCTGGATGAGCGCCTGGGCCAGCCTGGCGCCGTCGCCTTCCGGTTCCAGGTCCATGGCGGCCTTCAATTCCTTGAGCGCTTCGGGCACCTTGCCCATGAACAACAGGGCCTCCCCCGCGTGTGCCCGGGGCAGCGACGACAGGGGCGCCAGACGCTGGGCCACCCGGTAGGCCTGGAGGGCCTTGTCATGGTGGCCCTGGGCGAACTCCACGGCGCCGATGCCAATCTGCGGCACCTCGCTCTTGGGCATCAGCGCGGCGGCCCCGACGAAGACTTCGCGGGCCTTGTCGAAGTGACCCATGTCGAGCCACAGATAGCCGGACTCCAGCAGCACCATGGCCGGCTGGCGCGCCAGGGGCACGAGGCTGTTGGCAATCTCCGAGGAGGTTTCCGCCATGGACGTCGCGCTGCCTTTCCCGTGGCCGGAAGCACGGAAGGCGGCCGTCGAGGGCCGCCTTCCTTGCACCGGTCAGTTTGTCCGCTGAAGCCCGAAGCTTAGCGGATGTTGCCGATGGAGTTCTTGGTCGTATCGTGCCGCGACTTCATCACGTTGGAAACCGCCGTGAAGAGCTGCGACTCGTGCTGCATGGCCGACTGCATGTTCAGCAGCTTCACGTTGTCGTCCATCATGGCCTTCAGGCTGCCGTTGTTCGTGAGCGAGTCGCTCACGCCGCCCGCGCCGCCGACGCTGGTGCCCAGCGTGGAGGAGCCGCCCGTGCCCGGGACGCCCGCGCCCGTGCCGGGCATGGACGTGGTGGGCACCGCGCCGGAGCCGGTGTTCATCACGCCGGCGTAGGGGCCGCCCGCCATGCCGGAGCCCGCGGCGCCGGAGAAGGTCTGCGCGGAGGAAACCGCGGCCGAGACGATGCCCGCGCCCGGCACGAAGCCGGCCACGGAGCCCACGCCCGCGCCCACGACGCCCGCGGCGTTGTTCAGGCCGTTCTGGACACGCGCGCCAAAGCTCGTGTTCGGCGTCTGCCGAGCCGTGGTCATCTGGGTGTTCATACGCAGGTTCGGACCCATCATGCCGCTGTCGATCTTGACGCCCATTTTCAGCCTCCGCGCTGCTGCCAGCGAATTAAAGGTGAGCCTGGGATCATCCCTTGGCTCTTTCAATGGATTATCGGGGATGCCAGCCTCAGGTTGCCTGCTGGTGACAAGAAATCGTCCAGGCCCCCGAAACGCCTGTTATTTCCGGCCCTTGGGCTGCTTGGACTCGGCGACGAGCTTCTCGCGGACGTCCACGAGCATGCTCAACAGCTCTTCGGCCCGCGCGATCGCAGCCTGGGCCTTCTTGCCGGTTTCCGCGCGCGGCCCCTTGAGGCCGGCGAGGCCCTCCTTCACGGGCGCGAAGAGCGCCTGGACGTCGTCGGCGGAGGCCTTCTCGATGAAGGTCTCGACGGCGGGATAGGAGGGCATGGGCAGCTCCGGGGGAGGGGTCGGCGCGGAGGTCCTGGCGGGCGGGGGCATCGAGGTCACGATCTCCTGGCGAGAGACCGACCATCCGGCCGGCTCCTGCTCTTTCCTGGAACGCTAAGGGAATCCGTTACCGGCATCAAGCACCCCACACGTCGCAAGCCAGGCCGCATGTCGCGTCCAGACCTCGTCCCGTGGGCCGCAGGGCGAACAGCCACGCACCCGGTCTTCCCCTCCCGACCTGTCCCCCACCCCTACCGCCCCTAGCTTTTCCCAACGGGGGCCGTCGCCCCGTCCCACTCACATCATCCGGGAGAGATTCCATGAAGAAGCTCATTGGGGTTTTCGCGTCCGTGGCGTTGTTGGGCTCTGGCGTGGCGGTGGCCCAGGACAGCGTGGTGCAGCCTTCGCAGCCGCCAGCCTCCACCGCGCCGGCCCAGGGAAGTCCGGGGCGGATTGAGTCGGGCGGCACCATGCAGGGCTCCCAGCAGGGTTCCACGGGCAGCACCGATGCGATGGGCGGCTCCGGATCCGCGGCCGCGTCGAGCATGACCGGCGCGAACGAGCTGACGGGCAAGGTCGTCAAGAGCGAGAGCAAGAAGGTCTACATCAGCAGCGCGAACGGCGCGGTGGTGCCGCTGGACATCGACAGCAAGACCCAGTTCACCGACCCGAGCCTGAAGAACGCCAAGAGCCTGAAGGAGGGCCAGGAGATCCGCGCCAGCTTCCAGGTGAAGGACGAGAAGAACATGGCGACCAGCATCTCGCTGAGCCAGGGCACGGGCGGCTCGGGCACCGACGTGATGTCGCCGGACCCGTCCATCAACGAGGGCAAGGGCGGCTCGGGCATGGATGACCGCACCATGGATCCGGGTGCTTCCGGCAGCGACTCCAGCCTGAATCCGGACACCGGCGCCAGCACGCATGACACCAGCAGCGGTTCGCCGAAGACCTACTAGTTCCCTCCGCATGCTTCTCCCCTGCTCGCGGCCCGTCTTCCAACGGCGGGCCGCGGGTCTTTTCACGGTGGAAGGGATGAGAAAGCCGCATGGACCTCACGGCCGATGTTCTCATCCTGGGGGCCGGCGCCGCGGGGCTGGCCGCGGCGGAGCGGCTGATGCGCGAGGGCCTGCGGGTCATCGTCCTGGAAGCCCGGGACCGCGTGGGGGGACGCGTGGTGACCGTGCGGGATCCGACGGGCGACGTTCCCCTGGAGCTGGGCGCCGAGTTCGTCCATGGCAGGCCGTCCGCCCTCCTCCGGCGCATCCGGCGGGCGGGGCTGACCGTCAGTGCCTGCAACGATACGCACGCGCTGCTGTGGCGGGGGCAGTTGGAGGACGCGGATGTGCAGGAGGCGTTCGCGTTCCAGGAGCCCCTTGTCGCGGTGAAGCCTCCCGACCGTTCGATGACGGCCTGGATGGCGGAGCAGGCCCGTGCCCGGAAGTGGCCGCCGCGCGTCATCGCGATGGCCCGTTCGTATGTCGCGGGCTTCTACGCCGCGGATCCGGACATCGCGAGCACGCTGGCCATTTCGCGGATGGAGCGGTCCGTTGAAGGCACGGGCGGTGCGACGCCCTCCCGTGTGCTGGAGGGGTACGACCGCGTGCTGCATGCGATGGCCGCGAAGCTGTTCGCGAAGCCGGACACGCTGTTCCTCAACGCCGTGGCCGAGGAGGTGCGCTGGAAGCCGGGACAGGTTCGCGTGCGTGCTCGGACCCGGCAGGGGGTTGCGCTCGGGACCTTCGAGGGCAGGCAGGCGGTGGTGACGCTTCCCATGGGCGTGTTGCAGGCCCGCCCTCCGGCACCTGGCGCCGTCCGCTTCGTGCCCCGCGTGAGGGAACAGGAACGCGCCTGGAACCAGTTGCAGATGGGCCCCCTGATCAAGCTCCTGTTGCGCTTCCGCACGGCCTTCTGGCGGGAGCAGGCGGACACGGCTCGCTACGGGTTCTTCCACGCCCCTGAGGCCCCCTTCCCGACGTGGTGGACGCTGTCGCCCCACCGGCGCACCCGACATCTGGTGGGCTGGAGTGGCGGGCCCGCTGCCGCGACGCTGTCGACGCTGAGCGAACGGGCGGTGCTGGAGCGCGCCCTCAAGGGGCTCTCCCAGTTGTTCCATCAGCCCTTGCGGCGCATGCACGAACAACTGGAGGCGTGGCACGTGCAGGACTGGCAACGCGAGCCATACACGCGTGGCGGTTATGCCGTCATTCCCACCGGCGCGATGGAGGCGGTCGCCGCGCTTGCCCGACCCGTGGGCCGGACCCTCTTCTTCGCGGGCGAAGCGACACACGTCGGTGGAGAAGAGGGCACCGTGCATGGTGCGCTCGACACCGGGCGGCGGGCTGCGGACGAACTGCTGGCCCGGCGCGGGAAGGCGTGAGCCCGAGGCGCCTTCCTGGTGGGCCGGCGAGCGGAGGAGCCCTGGGGGCGATGTGGAAGCGTTCGCCCGTGGACATCTTTCCGCCATGCACCTCTGGATCGCCATCGTCGCGGGTTTGAGCCTGGGTCAGTCGCAGGAGGTGGAGCCCCTGCCTCCTGATGATCCGTCCGTGAGGGACCCGGCCGCGGCAGCCCTCCAGGATGCCTACGAGCAGGCCGCGGACGACGCCGACGGCGCTCGGCCTCCTCAGGGCTACGTCCAGACACCGACGGATCCCACGCAGGGGGGCTATACCCTCACGCCGCTGCTGCCCGATGGCAGCCCGCCCATCAATCCAGGCCAGGTCGCCACGCAGCAGGCACAAACCTATGTGCCTCCGCCCGTTCCCACGGTCTTTGAAACCCAGCCCCCCGAGAGTGCGCCGTCCAACCTGGAGGCCGCGCCCCAGGAGGAGCCGTCGGGGACAGGGGGCGCGGGCGCCACCGGAACCTCGTCCACGGTCGGGGGAACCACCGCGGGTCAGTCCGAAACTGGCGCGGGCGCCGCAGGTACGGCTCCGACTTCCGGCCCGACCCGCACCGACGAGGCTGGCTTCGGCGGCACCGAGGACACGGGGGCGGCGTCCCCGGGTCCTTCGTCCAATGCCCCGGTGGGTGGGACGGGTGGCATCCCGCTGGATTCGTCCCAGGTGACGGTGCAGGAGCCGACGACCGGGAGTCCAGCCACGTCGGAGACCGCTACTGGTGGATCCGGTGCGTCCGGAACGACGGGCACTGGGACGGCGAACACGCCTGCCAGCGCTCCCTCGACGGGAACGCCCGCGCAGGTCCCGGCGGGCGGCACCTCCACGGAGGCTCCGCTTCAATCTCCGACTGGCACGTCCACGGCCGCTCCTGCCCCGTCGCCGACGGGCACGTCTCCGACAGGCACGTCCACGACGGCTCCGCTCCAGGGGACACAAGCCGCTGCGGGCACGACGGCCGGGACCGCCACCGCGGCGAATGCGGCCCAGGCGAACGAAGAAGTGACGCGCCTTCGTGAGCGCATCACCGAGCTTGAGCAGGAGGTGCAGGAACGCGACGCCGTGGCCACCGAGCGCACCCAGTCCGTGCAGTCCCAGGTGGATGTGCATGAGCAACGCGCCTACGAGGCAGAGCGCTTCCGGCAGCAACGGCTGGCGCGGATCCAGTCCGCGGGCCAGTGGATGCTCGCGGCGGATCAGGCGCTGGAACAGGGGGAGCTCGGCGTGGACAACGCCCTGAACACCGCCGACCAGGACTTCTCCGTGGTGGAGGAGACCGCTTCGTCCGACGGCCAGGGCATGGTCGTCGTCCACTCCCAGCGGGCCCGCGCGCAGATTGCCCTGGCCCGGGACGCCGCCGGGCGCCGGGACGTCTACGCCGCGCGCATCGCCCTGCAGGCGGCCGGTGAAGAGCTGCGCCTGATGCGCGCCACGACCCTGGAACGGCCGGGTTCGTCCAACGCCCTGCTCAATCGTTGAGGCGCGGGGTCACCACCGCCGGCACGCCCGAGGGCTTCGCGATGAGGTAGCCCTGCACGAAGTCCACGCCGTGCCGGCGCACCCAGGAGAGTTCCTCGGGCGTCTCGATGCCCTCGGCCACCGTCTGGATTCCCAACTGGGAGGCGATCTCCAGCAGCTTCTGCACGATGGACGCCTTGTAGGGATCCGCGTGGACGCCCCGCACCAGCTCCATGTCCAGCTTCATGTACTCCGGACGCAGCTGGTGGATGAGGTTCAGCGATGAGTAGCCCGCGCCCAGGTCGTCCAACGCCACCTTGAAGCCCGCGTTCCGGTAGAAGTCCACGATGGCGCGCAGGTGTTCGGCGTTCGCGGCCCGGTCGGACTCGATGATCTCGAAGACGACGTGCTCCGCCGGAATGCCCGCCTCGTGGATGGCCGCCACCGTGGAGCGCAGGCAGAAGGCCGGATCATAGATGGCCGTGGGCGTGAAGTTGATGAACAGGTGCGTGCGCAGCTGGTGCCGCACCGCCTCGCGGATGGCGGTGGTCCGCGCGGCCAGGTCCAACTGGAACAGCAGGTCCGCCTCCCGGGCCGTGTCGAACATCCGCGCCGGTGACACCAGCGCGCCATCCCGGTCGCGCCCGCGCATCAGCGCTTCGTGCGCGAAGATGAGGGACGTGTCCTGGGCATGGACGATGGGCTGGAAGAACGAGGTGAGCCGCGACTCCGCCAGCATGTCCACCAGCCACCCCGACTGCTGGAGCATGGTGAAGCGCTGCAGGGAGTCCACGCGCGGGTAGTCCGCCATCCCCGGCTCCGAGTCCCCCGGGACGAAGAGGGCCCGCGTGCCCCGGACCTCCTCCGCCGTCAGCACGTCGTGCAAGAGCGCGGACAGCCGCCCCAGGT
>NZ_RAWI01001287.1 GCF_003612125.1 Corallococcus praedator | reverse complement strand
CACCATCGAGATGGATGCAGTCGAAGAAATACGGCGACAACAGCAGGTCGCCCGCCGCGGATCCGAACCGACTCATCGTCTCCTGGAACGGGCGCGGCCGGCCGGAGTCCTCGAGCGCGAGCGTCTCACCGTCGAGCACGACCGAGCGACACGGCAGCGCACGGACCAGCTCCACCAGTTCGGGGACGGCGGAGGTGATGTCACGCAGCGTGCGGGTGACGATGAGGACCTCGTCGCCGTCGCGATGCACCTGGATGCGGGCGCCGTCGAGCTTGTGTTCGACGACGACGTCGGGCCCGAGTGCGGCGTGCGCCGCGTCCATGGACTCGCCGGGTGAGGCGAGCATCGGTCGCACCGGCCGGCCCACGGTGAGGGTGAATCGTGCCAGTTCCTCGGCGCCCCCGGAC
>NZ_RAWI01001286.1 GCF_003612125.1 Corallococcus praedator | reverse complement strand
CCCCTGCACCTCAGGAAGCTGCTGCTCAATGAAATCAATTGCCGTTCCAATGCGGGTTTTGCGGTCTTGCAGGCTGTATCGGAGATATTCTTGGGCGGCCTGCTCTAAGACAAACTGCACCAAGTCCTTATCTGCACCGCCATAAGCGACTTCGATCGCTTTGGTCGGGCTTCCCGTGCCTTCTTCGATCGCCCGCTGCACTTTGATCGCTTGCAGCAGGGCGGCTTCATTAAAGTCTGGATAGCGCGGTTTGACCCGATCGACAATTTTGGAAACTAGCTCTGGACTGGTCAAGATCGCGATTTGCGTCGGGTAGTCCAGCACGAACGCCTCTTGGTTGGGCACTTGATCGTCGCCGCGAGCAACGCTGAGCGGCTCAGCCTGCCGTGCCTCATTCGTCACAGGCT
>NZ_RAWI01001285.1 GCF_003612125.1 Corallococcus praedator | reverse complement strand
GCCGAAATACGGCTCCTAACGAGAAGCACCTGGAGCACGTCTGCGGGGCTCTCCTTCGCGACACCAAGGTGCGCGTTGCGAACAGTCTAGGTATTGAGTTCCGCAAAGATCTCTCGTTACACGACGGTCTTACCTTCCTCGCCAATACGCAGCCGCGCGACCTCGTTCACCGGCAGGCTACGTTCATCGTGCAATTAGCCGGGCCAGTTGCTCGTTCACCTGTCGACATCGCGACGCTTTTGTTCGGCGGTCGTCGTGCTCTCGAGTGCGCGACCCGACGGTCAAGCACCGCAATTCACTGAACCCTGACTGTGACCAAACGCACCTTTCTCACTACGTTTCTCGGCGGCGCCAGCGTGCTTGCCGCGGCCAGCCAATTCCGTTTCCGCAAAGCTCCCACGAATATG
>NZ_RAWI01001284.1 GCF_003612125.1 Corallococcus praedator | reverse complement strand
GCGCCACCGGCCTCGACTACCAGATGCTCGCGCCCAACGAACTCGGAGAAGTCGACCGCCTGGCAATCCTGCTAATGAGCGACACCCACGGAACCCAAGTCCGCGAAGTAGCTCCGCCGAGCCAATAGCCCCCGACCCCCGGCAAGACCGGCGGCGTAAATGCGAAGATCGCCACCCCAACGGCTGTAGCGGCGCTCTATGAGCGTCGGTCGCATCTCGGGAGAGTCACCGACGCTCAAAGAGCGCCGCTACAACCGGAAGGACTCGCCACCACCCTCGCCGCATGACTTCAGGATCGCCGCGACGAGATCCTCAAAACGCACCGACGCTTTTGAAGCACTCTCGCGAGCGACTGGCGCGACGAATTCAGTTTTGTAAATGCGACCTATAACCGCATTCGTCTAGTG
>NZ_RAWI01001283.1 GCF_003612125.1 Corallococcus praedator | reverse complement strand
GTACGACGTCTGCGCCGACCGGCTCGGCTGCAGGCCAGCAGGCGTCCGTGCGGCTGACTGTGGCGTCGACCGTGGCGACGGGGATCCAGGTGCCGTGGGGGTTGGCGTTTCTGCCGGACAAGAGTGCGTTGGTGGCGGAGCGGGACTCGGGGAAGATCAAGCGGATCGCCGGCGGGCAGGTGAGTGACGTCGGCACGGTGGAGGACGTGAACGCGTCGGCGGAGGGTGGGTTGCTGGGGCTGGCGGTGGACCCCGGGTATCCGGGGAAGCCGTACATCTACGCGTACTACTCCGGCGGAGACGACAACCGGATCGCCCGGATCACGTACCAGGACAACCAGCTGTCCGACCAGCAGGTGATCCTGGAAGGGATCCCCTCCTCCGCCATCCACAACGGCGGGCGATTG
>NZ_RAWI01001282.1 GCF_003612125.1 Corallococcus praedator | reverse complement strand
TGCCTATACTGGTGCTGTTGTGGAAAATGCTGATTTCACGGGTGCGGTAAATCTGTCTGAGGAACAGCGGGAGTATTGTTGCGCCTGGGGCGGCAGCAAAACACGTAGTTCGATTCCTGGCGGCTGTGAAGGGATTCCGAATCAATTAGAGCGGTAGAAGTCCATCATTCGTGGCTCACGTTGTGCGATACGTCAAGCTCAGCCTTTTTCTAGTGACCATCGTCTGTGTAGCAATAACGGCTGTAGTCACGTCTCGACTAGGAACGATCGAGTCGGCACAGCTACAGGGGTGGTTGCGATCGACGGGCATGTGGGCACCCGTTCTTTACATAGTGCTGTACACGATCGCCACCGTACTGGTCATGCCATCGACTCCGCTGAATCTGCTGGGGGGCGCACTCTTTGGT
>NZ_RAWI01001281.1 GCF_003612125.1 Corallococcus praedator | reverse complement strand
GCCTTCGACAGCAATTCGCATCAAGGTATTTTTGGTAACCTTGCAGGTGGCACCAGTTGGTAAAAGCCGTTTTCGGAGGTCTGTAATTTCGGCCACCGTCAGCCCCTGATAGTTAATGAGAACTGCCAGTTGGGATGTACTCAATGTTTCTTTGAGTTCAGCAACGATCGCCTTCTTATCCTCTAACGTTCTACCCATGTATCTCACCTCCTTTAACTGGGTGGTTGTGTCATTCAGCCTTGTGCATCAGTCTTAAAGCGACAAAGCTAGAATTAAAAAACCCCGGACAAAAAGCCGGGGTTACGTCGTAGATTTTCATGCGTGTCGAACAAAGCGACAGGTCATGAAAAAGTACAAAACGAAAACCTAAGCAGGAAATTAAGCTCTAGGCACCTGCTGTCTTTGGC
>NZ_RAWI01001280.1 GCF_003612125.1 Corallococcus praedator | reverse complement strand
GCACAATGCCCTGCGCTTTCAGGAAACTCCGGCCCAGTTTGAAGGGAAAAGACAGGTTGGACAGGGTTAATGCACGTTTGATACCCACCACCGGAAGACCAACGATTTTGTAGCCCGCCCTGGGCACCTTTTCCATCTCCATCTTGCCCTCGGCTCCAACGAACAGAATCTCGGTAGCCGGATCCAGCGCCTTCAACTCATTGGCAATGGCGATGGCCGGGTAGATGTGCCCGCCGGTTCCCCCTCCGCTAATGATTACATTCATTCAGTTTCTGGTTTGTAGTTTGTGGTTTGTAGTTTATAGTTGGCTTCGCCGGAGGAACTACAAACCACAAACTACAAACTTAAATCTTACTTTCATCCACCTCGTCGCGGCTTACGCTCAGCACAATACCAATGGCTAAACC
>NZ_RAWI01001279.1 GCF_003612125.1 Corallococcus praedator | reverse complement strand
CCGCAGGATCAACTGGGCAGCGCGTTCCGGGCTGGTTCTGGCCAGCTTCTGGTCGAAGAATTCGCTGTTGCCGGCGGGATCGTCACCGGCGTTGACTGTCCCGTGCCGGGCGATCCCGGTCCGTACCCCGCCCGGGTGCACGCAGGTGACCTGGACCGGGTGGCCGCCGGCGAGCATCTCGATCCGCAGCGTCTCGGTAAAGCCTCGGACGGCGAATTTAGCTGCTACGTAACCGCTTTGGCCGGCCATTGGCACCAGACCGAAGATGCTGGAGATGTTGACTAGGGTTCCGGAACCGGATGCGATCAGGTGCGGCAAGAACGCTTTGCACCCGTTGACGACACCCCAGAAGTCCACGTTCATCACCCGCTCGATGTCGGGATACGACATGCCGGTGAAGTCCCCGC
>NZ_RAWI01001278.1 GCF_003612125.1 Corallococcus praedator | reverse complement strand
CAAGAACATCATCCGCCGCAGCGGCGAGAACATCTCTGCGCTCGAGGTCGAGCAGGTGTTGCGCCGTCATCCGGGGATCGCGGACGTCGCCGTGACCTCGGTGAACGACGCGGTGCGCGGCGAGGAGGTCATGGCCTGCGTGCTGCCCGCGCTTTCGGCCGCGAAGGACGCGCAGGCCGCGCGGCGGATCACCGAATGGGCGCTGACCCAGCTCGCCTACTACAAGGCGCCCGGCTGGGTGGCCTTCGTGGCGGCGCTGCCGACCACGGCGTCGCAGAAGCTGGAGCGCGGTGCGGTCAAGCAGCTGGCGCCCACGCTGCTCGACACACCCGCCTGCTTCGACCTGCGCGCGCTCAAGCGACGCGATGCTATCGTCGGGCTCGCATCGGAACCGCCGGAGATCGGGCA
>NZ_RAWI01000127.1 GCF_003612125.1 Corallococcus praedator | reverse complement strand
CTCCAGTGGCGGCTCCCACGGCAGCAGCGGGAGCCGCCACTGGAGCGGCCACCGCCACCACCGGAGCCGCGGCCGCTGGACGACCCGCCGCCGGAGGAGTGGGCGCTGGAGCCACCACCGCTCCAGCTGCTGGAAGAACCGCCGCCCGAGGGACGGCCGCCACCGGAACCACCGCCCGAAGGACGCCCGCTGCTGGAGCCGCCCCAACCGCCGCTGGAGCCACCGCTCGTCTCGCGGACGCCGCCGGAGCTGCCGCTGCTCGAAGGACGCCCGCCGCCGGAACCGCCACCCCAACCGCCGCTGGAGCCACCGTTCGTCTGATGAACGCCGCTGGAGTTGCCGCTGCTCGAAGGACGCCCGCCGCCGGAACCGCCGCCCCAACCGCTGGAGCCGCTCGAAGGGGGACGCGCGCCGGAGCCGTTGCCGCCCGGAGGCGAGCGGGGACCGGAGTTCCAGCCGCCGCCATTCGAAGGACGCCCACCGCCGGAGTTGCCACCGGACTGCTGGTGGTGGCCACCGTTGCCGGGACGACCGTCATTGCGGCCGTTGTAGCGAGGGCCCGGCGAAGCCTGATGCGAGCGGTAGCCGCCGTAGTAGCCCGGACGCCCGTAGCCGTAGCCGTTGGAACGGTTGTAGTGCCCCGGGCGGTAGCGGTCGTGGTGGTAGCGGTTGTAGCCGTAGCCGTAGTAGCGCCACGACACGCCCGGATACCGGTACCAGGTGCGCAGGAACGGGTTGGGACGACCGAAGGAGAAGGCGATGTGCGCGTGGCGGTACACCGGGACGATGACGCGGACCGAGCCGTGCGACGCCCAGCCGCCGCCGATGAACACATACGACGGCCCCCGGCGGATCCAGTGCGGTGACACGAACACGAGGCCCGGACGCGGCGGCTCCATCCACGAGCCTTCCACCCACTCGTAGCCGTTGTTGCCCCAGTACCAGTAGCCCGGCGCCCAGGTGTAGTCGGGCGCGGGCGCCGCGGACTGCACCTCCACGCGCAGGGGCGGAGGCGCCTGGGTGGCTGTCACGTCCTCGCTGGCGACCTCCACGGGAATCTCCACGTCGTCGGAGCCCTGCTGCGCCCAACCGCCGGAGATCCACCGCCACACGTCGCCGTCCTGCGCCCAGTAGCCGTTGACGTACTGGTAGCCGGGCATCCGCTCCACCCAGCCGCCGGACTTGAAGAGCCACTGGTCGCCATCCCAGTACCAGTGGCCGGACGTCCACACCGCGCCGGCGTAGGGCCGGGCGCTCGGCGTCTCGGCGGGCATGTCAGGGGGGGCGGTCGGCGCGATGGGCCCGGACTCGTCCGCGTTGGGCTGCTCGACGTACGCATCATCCCCCCAGTCGTCCGCGGCGACCGGTGCGGTCTGCGCGTACGCCCCCTGGGAGGCCAGGCCGACAATCAAACAGACCCACCATCGAGAACTCATGACTTCGTCTCCAATCTCCAGACCCCGGAGGGGACGCGGGTCTCCCCCTATTTATTCATCTTCTGGACGGGCAGCCTGGATTCCGGTGCGACACTGCTACAGTCCCGACGGACGCGAATGCTGCGCCGACTCCTCCCCACATTGCTGGCCCTGGGTTGTGGACTGCTGGCTCTCGGCTGGGGGCTGGTGACCCTCCAGCGCATCTTCACCCAGGAGCGCGAGGACGCCCGCGCCCAGGTGCATTCCCGCAGCGCGGCCCTGGAGCTGCTCGCGGCGGAGGCGCTGCGCACCGCGCTGGCTCAACGGATGAAGGACCACCTGCCCGCGCTGAACGCGGCCATGGGGGATCCGCTCCAGCCCGCCGAGGGCTACTACCTGCTGTTTCGCGGCCACCAGTTCCTGCCGCGCGTGGACTGGCTCCGGGACGGCACGGACACCCCCGCGAAGGCCGCCTACGAGAGGCTGGTGCAGGCCCTGGAGGATGGCGACGCCCCGGCCCCCTGGCAGGAGCGGCTGGCGCGGCTGCGCGCGGTGGACGCCGCGATGGCCACCGGGAGCAACGCGCGCATCAGCGCGGCGGTGGAGGCGCTGCTGCGCCACCACGCGGTGCATCCCCTGCCGACCGACCAGGAGCTGCCCTTCACGCTGATCGCGGTGGAGCACCTGCAACGCGGGGATGAAACCCCGCCGCTGATCCGCGCGCTGGTGGGCGAGGGCCTTCCGGAAGAGCTGGGCGGCATGGCCCGGGGCGCGGGCCTGCAACGGGACCTCCTGCGCGCGCGGCCCCGGCTCACCCGGGACGACTTCGACTTCCTCCAGGAGCGCATCGTGGCGCTGAGCCTCGAGCTGGGGGAACCCAGCGACGCGTTCCAGGCCCGCGTGCGGGAAGCCGGCGCCGGCGCGCTGGTGCTCCCGGACTCCCTGAAGGGGCCGTCGATCTTCGGCGAGCAGTGGTACGTGGAGCCAGGGGCCGAACAGGTGCGGGGGCTGGCCGTGGACCTGACCGTGCTGCTCGCGGACCTGACCAGGGACCTGCGCGCGCGCGGCCTGCTCCTGAAGGACAGCGAGGTGCGCCTGCGGCCCGCGGGCGTGGTGCGGCCGCTGTCGGATCCAGGGTTGGAGGTGGCCATGCCCGGCTGGGCGAAGGCGGAGGCGGACATCGAGGCGCGCTACGGTCTGAAGACGCTGCTGGTGGCGGTGTGCGGCGCGCTCGCGTCCGCCATCGCGGCGCTGGCGGTGGTGGCCCAGCAGCGCAAGTACCGCTTCGTGGAGCTGAAGAGCGACTTCGTCTCCACCGTGTCCCACGAGCTGCGCACGCCCCTGGCGTCCATCCGCCTGCTGGGCGAGACGCTGGAGCGCAGGCTGGGAAGAAGCCCGGAGGCCGGGGACTACCCCACCCGCATCGTGCGCGCGGCGGAGGGGCTGCACTTCCTGGTGGAGAACATCCTGTCCTTCAACCGCATCGACAAGGGGAGATGGGCCCTGCGGCCTTCGCGCGTGCGGCTGGAGGAGGCGGTGGGCACGCTGCGCGATGACCTGCTGGACGCGGTGCAGGTGCCGGTGGAGCTGCGCTCGGAGGTGGACGACGTGGAGCTGGACGCGGACGCGTCGCTCGTGCGGATGTTGTTCGCCAACCTGGGCCGCAACGCGTGTCTCTACAACCAGCGCAGCCCGGTGGTGCTCACCGTGCGCGCGTACCCCCAGCCGGGCTTTGGCGCCACGGTGCTCTTCAGCGACAACGGCATGGGCATCCCGCCGGAGGAGTGGGAGCGCGTCTTCGACGACTTCTACCGGCTGACGACGACCGGCCCCGAAGTGCACGGCAGTGGCCTGGGGCTCGCGCTGTGCCGCAGAATCATGGGCCTGCACCAGGGCAGCATCCAGATCGCCTCCTCCAGCGAGGAAGGCACCACCTTCGCCCTGACCTTTCCCGAGACGCGCCGATGACGACGACGAGTCCCCCCTCCACCCGCCCCTCCATCCTCATCGTCGAGGACGACGCCAACCTGCGCATGGGCCTGCGCGACAACCTGCGCGACGAGGGCTACGACGTGACGGACGCCGCGTCGGCGAAGGACGCGGGGCCGCTGCTCCAGGGCCGCGTGTTCGACCTGCTCATCCTGGACGTGATGCTGCCGGGCGAGGACGGCTACAGCCTCTGTCGCCGGCTGCGCTCCGAGGGCGTCAAGAGCATGGTGATGATGCTCACCGCGCGCTCGCTGGAGGATGACCTGGTGCGCGGCTTCGAAGCGGGCGCGCAGGACTACCTCACCAAGCCGTACCGGCTCAGGGAGCTGCTCGCGCGCGTGCGGGCGCTGGTGCGCCGGGCCGGCACGGCGCCGCCGCAGGTGATGACGTTCGGCGCCTTCACGCTGGACCTGGGCCGCAGGGCGGTGCTGCGCGCGGACGGCAGTGAGGTGGACCTGACGCGCACGGAGTTCGACCTGCTGGCGTTCCTCTTGCGCCACCGGGACCGCGCCCTGCCCCGGGGCGAAATCCTGGACGCGGTGTGGGGCCGCGACGTCATCGTGGATCCGCGCACGGTGGACAACTTCGTGTCGAACCTGAAGAAGAAGCTCGGGTGGACGAGCGTGTCTGGCTTCACCATCCACACGCTGCGCGGCGTGGGCTACCGCATGGAAGTGCCGGGTGCCGGCCCGTCATGACAAAACCATGACGAACACATGGAGCGCTGTCCGCCCTTCGGGGTGCGCGACTCCGTAGGTTGCCTCTTGTGGGGACGGGACGCCTGGAGCGTCCGCCCCAACCAGGAGGCGGGCACATGTTTGAGTCGGTCATCGAACGGCGGGGGTTGCGCTCGGAACGGTTCGGTACGGGCGCGTGGTTGTCCATCGGCGTGCACGCGGGACTCCTGGGCCTGGTGGTCTTCATCTCAGGCCGCCCGCCGGAGGAAGCCCTCAAGGAGGAGCCGGTGGTCGTCTTCCGCCAGCCCGCCATCCGCAAGGGCGTGCAGCAGGCCGCGCAGCCGAAGCCGGCCGCCGCCAACCCGGTGGCCCCGAAGCCCAAGCCGCGCACCGACCGCATCCCGCGCACCCCGAAGCCGATGCCCACCGCGCTGACGGAGCCGAAGCCGGACCCGGAGCCGACGACGGTGGCGGACGCGACGAACACCGACCCGACCGTGGGCCCGGGCTCCGACGAGCCGGTGGGGCACCCGGACGGAGACCCGGACAGCACCAGCTCCATCGGAGCCATCGGCGTGCCGAACATCCCGGTCCAGGAGACCACCGGCACGGAGGTGCTTCCCTTCGGGAGCGGCATGTCCCGGCCGGAGATGCTGGGCGGCGCGCAGTTCGGCTACACGCGAGAGGCGCAGCTCGCGGGCGTGGAAGGCACGGTCTCCGTGAAGTGCGTCATCACCGCCGAGGGCCAGGTGCGCAACTGCCGCATCATCAAGGGCCTGCCGCACATGGATGACGCCGTGCTGTCGGCGCTGTACTCGCGGCAGTATCGGCCGATGACGTTCCAGGGCCGCCCGGTGAACGTGTCGTACACGTTCAACATCAACCTCAAGCTGCCCCGGTAGGCCCCGGGTGTCCGCCAGTGAAAGCGCCTGGACGCCTGCCCCCCGGGGGCAGGGGAAAAGGTTCGCGGTGGGAAAGCGCGCCCGTTAGGAACATCCCGTCGCGCCTGGCCATGTGCGCGATACCGGCACCGGATGGAGCGGGCCTCCCCCGGCCCGCTTCCGGTGCCGGTCCCTTTTCGCTGAGCGATGTCGGACACCTGGTACGACGTGGTGGTGGTGGGCGCGGGCTTCGGTGGACTGGCCACCGCGCTGGAGTTGTGTCGCCGGGGCGCGCGCGTGGCGCTCTGCGAAGCGCTCAACTATCCGGGCGGCTGCGCGAGCACCTTCCGCCGGGGAGGCTACGGCTTCGAGTCCGGCGCCACGCTGTTCTCCGGCTTCGAGGCGCATCAGCTCTTCGGCCGGTGGATCCGCGAGCATTCGCTGGATGTGACGGTGGACTGGCTGGATCCGCTGGTGGAGATGCGAGCCCCCGGACTGCGGTTGCCGGTGCACCGGGACCGCGCGCGGCTCATCGAGGATTTCAGCGCGATGCCGGGCGCCCCCGTGGAGGCCTTGCGGCGCTTCTTCCAGCTCCAGGCGCGGGTGGCCGATGCGCTCTGGCCGCTGTTCGATGACCCGGACCTGTTGCCTCCGTTGAGCGTGACGTCCCTGCTGCGGCACGCGGGGCGCGCGTGGACGTATGCGCCGCTGACGCGCTGGCTGGGCCGGCCGCTGGGCGCGGTGCTCGCGCACCACGGGCTTGAGCACTTCACGCCACTGCGCGTCTACCTGGATGCGCTCTGTCAGATCACCGTGCAGTGTTCCGCGGCGGAAGCAGAGGCCCCCTTCGCGTTCGCGGCGATGGACTACTACTGGCGCGGCACGGGGCACGTGCGGGGCGGCATCGGCCGGTTGGCGACGGCGCTCGTGAAGGCGATCCAGGCCCGGGGCGGACAGGTGCTCCTGGCCAACCAGGTGCGCGCGGTGACGCCCGTGGACGGCGGCTGGCGGGTGACGGCGCGGCGGGGTGAGTTGCTCGCGCGGCACGTGGTGGCCAACGTGCTGCCGCAGGGCCTGCGCTCGCTGCTGGACGTGCCCGTGGGACGCCTGCCCCGCGTGGATGCGCTCGCCGAGCGCGTGGCCGGCGGCTGGGGCGCGGCGATGCTGTATCTCGTGGTGCGTCCGCCTGAAGGGGACTCGGGGAGCGCGCACCACCTGGAGCTGGTGCGTAAGCCCGGTTCGGCCTTCACGGAGGGCAACCACCTGTTCGCTTCGGTGAGCGGAGTGGCGGACGAAGGGCGCGCGCGTCCGGGCCAGCGGACGGTGACGGTGTCCACGCATGTGCCCCTGAAGAAGCTGGCGGCCATGGCGCCCGAAGCGCAGGCGCCCTACTTCACCGACCTCCATGCGCGGATGCGCGAAGGCCTGGAGGCGCTGGCCCCCGAGTGGATGGGCAGCGTGGTGCACGTCATGACGGGCTCACCGCGCACGTTCCAGCGCTTCACGCTGCGAGAGGGCGGCGCGGTGGGCGGGGTGCCCCGGCGCGCGGGCCTGGGCAACTACCGGTTGCTGGGCCCGTTCCAGGCGCAGCGGGGCCTGTGGCTCGTGGGGGATTCGGTGTTCCCGGGGCAGAGCACCCTGGCCACGGCGGTGGGCGGCGTGCGCACGGCGGCGAGCATCGCGTCGGCGCGGTGAGGCACGGGCTCGGGCCCTACCCCATCGCCGCCGTGTCCCCCGCGCTCGGGGGCATCGTGCGCGCGGTGGCCGCCAGCTCCTCGAGGATGCGCACGGCCTCCCTCGCGGCGTCTTCAGGGCGCACGCTGGTGTCGGAGATGCCGGCGATGAGCCGCGTGCGGTCGTGGTCCACCGCCCCTGGCGTCGCCCACGTGCTCGCGGCGGGCGCCGTGAGGTACGCGGAGTAGGCGTGATGTCCCGAACCGGGGCGCTCACCAATCACGTGCACGATGGCGCGAGGCGTGGCGTCACCTTCGTCACCGAACAACAGGCGCCCCACCTGATAGCCCGCGCGCACCCGGCCGTGCTTCACCACCAGCACCTCGGGGGCCACGCTCCAGCCCTGCGCGCCCAGCTCCGCGCGCAGCGTCTCCACGAACGGCGCCAGGTGCCCCGCGTCCATCAGCGACCGTGGATCCAAGCCATCCGACACCACGAGCTGCGCGTCCCACCGTCCCGCGTGCCGCTCGCGCAGCTTGCGGACCTCGGCTTCTGAATCGCCGTCCAGGGATTCGCCCGACGGCGGATGCAGGATGTAGTCGCGCCGGTCCTCGGAGCACGTCCGCAACCGCACCGCTCCGGACAGGGACTCCACCGTCGCGTCGGACAGCTCCGACCAGAGCCCCACCTTGGCGTCCTCGTACAACTGGCGCAGGTCCTGCTCCAGCGCGGGCTCCAGCGTCCACGGCTCCTCGCCATGGCCCACCGCCAGCGGCACGCCCCGGGCGCGCACCCTCGCCATCTGCGCTTCCGCCTCCGCGCGCAGCTCCGCCTCCGGCCGCGTGTCTCCATGGTGCCGGCGGTAGTGCACGTAGACGTGGCGTGGATCCCCGAAGTGCTCGGTGGGGCGGCCGGCCGCGTCGATGACGCCCAGGCGCTGGAAGAAGGCCCACATCCGGTCATCCACCTTCAGGCCGTACCGCTCGCGCAACCGCACGTGGTCCTGGAAGGACGTCGTGAGGTAGCTGAGCATCGGATCATTCCGCGTGGGCAGCGCCATCAGGTACGCGGGCCCCGCTTCGGCGAGCTGCTCCTGGCACCAGCCCAGGTCATCCAGCGTCACGTCCATGTGCAGCGTGGAGCACACGTCCAGGCCCAGCGTGAGGCCGTGCAGCTTGCCCATCACGATGTCTTCCAGGCAGCAGCGCACCAACTGCTCGCGCGTGCGGAACACCTCCGGCCCGATGAAGCCCGCCACGTCGTTGACGTGCACCCACGGCGCCGCGTCCCGCCCCGCGCTGCCCTGCGCCACGGCGACCCGGCGCTTGAGGGCCCGCGCGAAGCCGTACTTGCGCGACTCGTGGATGAGCATGTCCGTGCCGTGGTGGTGCCCGTTCGTCGCGTCCGCGCCCTGCCCCGTCTCGAAGTACAGGCCCCACCGCCCGGTGCGGGACGCCGCGTGCGCCACCATCTTCTCCAGCGTCACGTCGAAGGTGCGGTTGGCCGCCTCGTTCCCCCCGAGGCTCTGGAACCAGATGCCCGTGGTGCCCGGGTGCCGCGCCTCCACCTGCGCCTGCACGTCGATATGGGACAGCACGCAGTGGGGCATCACGTCCGTCAGCCCGAACGTCACCAGCACTTCGTGCAGCGCCGCCTCCACCGCCGCCACCGACGTCGGATCCGACGACACCGGGTTGGTCCCCAGCACCACGTCCCCCACCGCGAAGGCCCACCCGTTGAAGACCTGCCAGCGGATGTCCTCCGGATGATCCGTGGGCGAGTTGGGCTGCAACCGCGCGCCCAGGTAGCCCCGAGCGCCCACGCGGCTCCCCGGCAGCGGATGGAACACGCGGCCACCCACGGCCTTCAGCTCCGCGTCGCTCATCAGCTTCACCACGCACGCGATGACGTCGCTGGGAAGCCCGTCGAGCACGTCGTGCACGGACGCCTCGTCCGCGGTGAGCAGGAAGTCCTTGAGCTGACCCAGCGTCCAGTCCGCCACGCGCCGCCAGCGCGCCGCGTCCCACGCTTCCAGGCTGAACACGTGCAGCCGGTCCTCGAAGGGCGGGTGCGCGTGCACGTCTTCCAGCCGCGTGCGCGACAACAGGGTCCGGGCCCGCTGCCGCGAGTCCTCGTCCGCCGCCGCGACCCCGATGGCCGCATCGCCTTCCTTGAACGCGTTCGCCGCGCCCAGCACCTGCTGGTACAGCCGCGCATCGAAGGCACCGTGCTGCCGCTGCACGTAATCCAGCACGTCTTCATCAGGAAGCACGTCGGGGAGACTGACGCTCATGGGGCATCAGCTTTAACCGGCCGCCCCGCCCCGCAACCATCCCCCCAGGGCCTTGTCGCCTGGGCGACGCCCGGATGCCTGCTGCTCCGGAAGCTTGCTGCTGCAATCGTCAGGTGGCTCGCGGCCCGTCCAATGGCTCAGCCGCCATCCGCGCCCGGGACGCAGCCTGGGGGTGGCCGCCACGCGTTCAAATCCTCCACGAGGGCGTCCTGGACGCGGCCCACGCCGTTCGGTGCATCGAGTCCGTGGACGGCGGGTTCGCGCGTGAAGGCCATCATCCGGGAAGGGACGGGCTGCCGTGGACAGCCTTCCTGGAAGGTGGCCTCCGCGTCCTCCAGCAGCTCGTTCACGTAGTCTTCTCCGACGGCCCAGGACCACGGGTAGGTCCAGGTGCCCGACCAGGGTTCGGCGCCTCCCGAGGGAAACCAGCTCCAGTTGAGGCGCGTCTGTCCGGAGGAGCCTCCGAACATTCCTCCCTGGACCCCGCCCACAAGGTTCGTCGCGGTCCATTCAATCCGGAAGTCCTTCGGCACGGGCGTGCGCAGGGCTTCCACCTGCACGTCGGCCTGCACCTCCGGAGCCAGCAGCAGCATCCACGTGAGTTCGCGGAGCCGCTCCGGATCCACGCGGCCCACCCGCACCTCGGAGCGGCGCGCGGCCTCCGTGCGAACCACGTCCACCCGTCCCTGGGACTGCAACGCCAGCCCTCCGCAGCTGCGGGCTTCGTACGTCGCGCCGGTCACCAGGTGGAACGCGTCCAACTGATCACAGAAGGCGTGGTGCCCGCGTCGGCCCCGCACCACCAGCCAGCCGTCCATCGGTGCGCGGATGCGTCCCAGCGGGAGCGCGGGCAGCACGGGCAGTGCTCCCGGAGCGTCGGCCAGGCACTCGCGCCAGGTCTTGTAGCGCTGCTTCGCGGGCTGCTTCCTCGCGCGTGCGGCGCAGTCCGGAGGACGGGGTCGGTCCTTCGCGGACGCACGAAGCTGGCCATCGCGCAGGAACTCCGGGCGAAAGGCCTGCTCCGCCCGCGCACGCCACGGTCCGGTCTCCATGCCGCACGCGTCGGCCTTCGTAGGACAGGCCAGGGCCTCCAGCCGATGTCCCTTGGAGTGCTCGCGCGTGAGCACCGCGCGAAGCTCCGGAGGGTTGACCACGGTGTGGGGCCCGGGACGTCCCAGCTCCAGGTGGGACGCGAAGAACGCCTTGCCGCCGTCGCGCCACCACGTCTTCAACGCGAGCGCGGACACGTCCTGTTCGCCGGAGTCGGGTTCCGAGACGGGCAGCCAGGCATCCTCCTCGCGGGCCAGCGCGAAGCAGCGCAGATCCCGCAGGGCGATCATCGCCGGGCGCAGCGGGGCCACCGTGTCGCCGTCCGCGAGTGCGTCTACCTGCTTGTCGAACGCGGCCAGTCCGTCACGCGCCTCGGTCCACCCGGGCGTGTCCGGAGCGCACGGAAGGATGCGAGGCGCCGCCGTCAACAGCCAGCCAAGCCCAGCCGACACCACGAGGGATACGGACATGCCCCCCATGGCAGACCGCTCCGTGCCGGACGTCAAGCCGCCGTCCCATGACGCTCCGTCCTGCGCACGGGCCGGGAGCGGCCCTACTCCGCGAGCAGGCCTGACCAGAAGCGCACCAGCCGCAGTGCCTCCAGCGCGTTGACCTCCCGGTCCATCTCCGCGTGGGTGATGAGCGGCGTGGGCATCAGGTGCACGCGCGTGAAGGGCTCCAACGCGCGCGCCAGCAGCGTGGACTCAATCGCGGGGATGACCGTGTCGTCCATCCCGTGCAGCAGATACACCGGCGCTCGCGGCGGGGCCGAACGCTCCGGCGACAGCGACGGATCCCCCGCGAAGTCCTTCACGAGCGGCAGCAACCGGGCCCCCAGCGCCGCCACGTCGCGCGTGTTCACCTGATGCAACAGCGTTGCGGAGGGCTCGGGCAGCTCCGCCTCCCGCCTGCGAGCCTCCGCGAACGTCGCCTCCGCCTGCCTCCCATCCACCAGCGTCAGGTGCGACGCGTGCAGGAAGGTGCGGACCCCGGCGCGCAGCGGTTCCACCTGCTCGGGGGGCACCAACCGGTCCGCCGCGCTGAGCAGGATGACCACCACGCCGTAGTCGTGCGGCTTGCGGCGCACCCCGTCCGCCTGGACGCCCGTGCACAGGAAGGTCAGCACGCGCGACAGCTCGCCGTGACCGCCAAAGGACAGCACCGCGGCCACGTTGTCGCGCAGGGACGGCCGCCCCGCGGCGACGACGGACAAGCCTCCGGAGAAGCTGATGCCGAACAGGTCCAGCTTCCCGTCGGGCGTCAGCGCCGATTGCGATAGCGCCCAGAGGGCCGTGTCCTCGATGACGTCCGTCAGACGCGGGGTGATTTCGTAGCGCAACAGGTCCGGCGGCTCTGGCGTGAGCACCGGCTGTCCCCCGGTGGCCAGGTCCCCCGCGAGCTTCACCAGTCGCGGCTCGTCGATGCCCGCCGCGTGCACCCCCGAGGTGAGCACGATGAGCCGGCCCTTGCGCTCCGCCGGCTGGTAGAGCCGCGCGCGCACCGGTCCGTGGCGCGTGGGCACCTGGAGCTGCGACACCGTGAAGGGCCCGGTGTCGAAGCGCGCCAGCGACTCCGCCGTGGTGCCGCGAAGGCCCGCCGCTCGCAGCATGAAGGACAGCCCCCGCAGCTCCGGAGGCAGCAGGAAGACGAGCCCCAGCAGCAGGACCGACAGCGCGGCCACCAGCGTCCAGCGGGTGCGGCGCTTCATTGCATCAGGGTTTCGACGAAGGTGCACAGCTGGTCGCGCTCGAAGGGCTTCTCCAGCAGCTCCTTCGCTCGGCGGCCCACGAACTCCCGGGCCTGGGGATTCACCCCGCCCGTCATCAAGCCGGTGCGCGGCGCCAGCTCCGGCGCCAACCGCTCCAGCTCCACCAGGAAGTCCATGCCACTCATGCCCGGCATCATCAGGTCGCAGAGGATGGCATCGAACCGCTCCCCATGGGACAGCCGCTTCAGGGCCTCGCGCGCGTCCTGGATGACGTGCACGTCGTAGAGGTTGCGCAGAAGCCGGCTCACCGCGCTGCCCACCGCCGGCTCATCGTCGATGAGCAGCAGGCGCCGCAGGTTCCTCGTCGCGCGCACGGCCTGCGCGGCCCCGTCCGCCGGGACCGCGAGCACCACGGGCTTCGACGCCTCCGCCTGCGCCGTGAGCGCCGGCAGCTCCACGCGGAAGAGGCTGCCCTGGCCCTGCTCGCTGGCGACCTCGATGTGGCCGCCCATCGCGTGCACCAGCGTGAGGCAGATGGACAACCCCAGCCCCGTGCCGCCCTTGGGGGAGCGCGTGGTGAAGAACGGGTCGAAGATGCGCTGGCGCACGTCGCCGGGCATCCCCTGGCCGTTGTCCTCCACTTCGATCAACACGTGCCCTTCACGGCCCGGGCGCACGCGCACCCGCAGCAGGTTCTCCTCCGCGGGCCGCTCGCCGAAGGCTTGAAGCGCGTTGAGCAGCAGGTGCGTGACGACCTGTCCCAGCCGCCCCTCGTTGCCGAGCACCGCGGCCACCGGCTCCAGCTCGCACGTCAGGCGCGCGCGGTGCTGGATTTCGTCGCGCATCAGCTTGAGCGCGCCATCCACCGCCCGCTGCACGTCCACCGGGCCGTGGCTCTCCTCCTCCACCCGCGAGAAGGTCCGCAGGTCTCGCACGATGGAGCGCACGCGCCCGGCGCCCTCCAGCGCTTCGGCCACCACCTGCCGCAACTCCTCCAACTGCTCCGCCGGCACCACCGGCTGCGCCACGCGCTCCCAGAGGTACGCCAGGTTGGACGTGACGTAGGAGAGCGGGTTGTTGATTTCATGCGCGACGCCCGCCGCCAGCGTCCCCACGGACGTCATCCGCTCCGCCAGCCGCCGCTGCGTCTCCAGCCGGGAGCGCTCGGAGACATCGCGCACGAGCCCCACGACGAAGCGCTCCCCGTTGGGCAGCGTGTACGCGGCCCGCTGCGTGAGCACTTCGCAGGAGCGGCCCTTCATGTCGGTGAAGCCGCCCTCGTCCTCCACCGTCTGCCCGGTGGTGAAGGCGCGCTCGTCCTGGCGCCAGGACAGCTCCGCCTCATGGGCTGGGATGACGGAGGAGGACACGTTGCCGCGCAGCGTTTCGACGGACTGCCCCATCAGCCGGCAGAAGGCGCTGTTCACCGCGACGTAGCGGTGTTCGCGGTCCTTGACGAACAGCGGCTCCGGCACCGCGTCCAGCGCACCCTGGAAGATGTCGCGGGTGCGCCGGAGCGCCTGCGCATCCCCATCCGCCGAACGCCGGCGCAGCGCGGCGATCCTCGCGCCCCAGAGCGTGCCGGGGGGCGCGACACATTCGTCCGCGCCCGCCTCGTTGAGGACTTCCGCCTCCGCGCCGTCGCGGGACGTGAGCACCACCAGCCAGGAGCGCGTCGGCAGCCGCCGGGCGTGCACCCACTGGCAGCGGGCCTTCACCGCCTCCAGGGGACCTCCATGGTCCCACAGCACGAGCAGTCCCTCGGGCAGGGGCTCCGGGGGCGTTTCGACGCGGAGCACACGACACGCGCGTCCCGCCGCCGTGGCGCAGAGGTCGCGCTCCACGTCCTGGGCCACCGGGGCTGGGACCGCCACCAGCATTGCCTGCACCGCGTTGCTCCTCGCGCCCCGCGGTCCGTGACACCCGCGCCGCCGGCCCGCATTGCAGCCATCCGGGGCCAACCCGTCAACGAGGGGCCATGAGGACCGCTTGCAAACATTTTCAGGGTCTGGTGGGACTCAGACTTGCAGGGAGGCGCGAGCCACGACGCGGGGTCCTACCTTGCATGAGGACAGGAGCGAACACCGGGCGCAGTGCTGGGGCAGCGTCTTCGCCGGGCAGGCCCCGCTCATTCCGTAGTGGCACAAAGCGAAATCGTAGCGGACCGGGTCGTCGGGATCGAGCGCGCGAAGGGACGCCGTCACTTCCTCGGCGGTGCGCCAGGTGAGATCCGTGCGGCGGGTCAGCCCCAGGTGGAGCGCCATGCGTCCAATGTGCGTGTCCAGCGGCACGAGCAGCACGGACGGGGGCACCTGCTTCCAGATGCCAAAATCCACCGCGTCGGGTCCGCGCACCATCCAGCGCAGGTAGAGGTTGAGGCGCTTGGCCGCGCCCGGTCCCAGCGGCGAGGGCAGCAGGTGGTGCAGGCCCCGCTCGGGGCCCATGGCCTCGCGCAGGGGCTCCATGGGGACGTCGCGGAGCGCGGCGGTGAAGGCGGCGAGCGCGCCGTGCAGCGTGCCGCTGGCCTTCCAGCCCTGGACGAAGAGCGCCTCCAGGCTGCCGTGCTCGCGCAGCGCCCGGCCCATGCCCAGCAGCAGCACGGCGAGGTCGGTGCCCACGTTGAAGCGGTACACGAAGCCCGTCAGCAGCGCCTTCGCGCCGGCCACGTCCAGCTTGCGCACGAAGGCCGCGGGGGAGGGGCCCATGTGCTTCAGCAGTCCATCCACCTTCGGGCGGAACAGGTCCGCGCGTCCGTACGCCAGCGCCGCCGCGAGCAGCGCGCTGACCTCCACGTCGCGAGGGTCCTGGTAGCGATGGGGGAACTCCACCGGGTCGAAGCCGATGCGGGCCCCCGCGTCGGTGGAGGCGAGGAACGCGTCCAGGCGGGGGCGCAGCCGCTCGGCCGCCTGGGTGCTCAGTCCGGTGTGCGCGCCACGGCGCTTCTTCATCTGATGCGCTCCTCCGTCATCGGCGGGCGCGCGGCCCTGGTGCCGCGCGCCCTTCCCTTCCTAACGGGTGAGCTCGCGCACCGCGTGGCCCAGTTCGGGGAGGATGAGCGCCTCCAGCGCCAGACGCACCGCCTGCGGTGAGCCCGGGAGCGCGAAGAGGATCATCCCCTGGTAGGTGCCCGCGGTGGCGCGCGACATCATCGCGGGGCTGCCGATCCGCTGGTACGACAGCATCCGGAACAGCTCGCCGAAGCCGGGCAGCTCCTTCTCGAACAGCGCGCGCAGGGTCTCCACCGTGCAGTCGCGCCGGCCAATGCCCGTGCCGCCGGTGAAGAGCACCGCGCGAGCCCCCGCCGCCTGCGCCTGCGCGAGCGCGCCCCGGATGGCCTCCGGATCATCCTTCACGACAGTGTGGCCGGCGACGGTGTGCCCGGCGGCGGACAGGCCCTCGCGCAGGTCCTTCCCGCTGCGGTCGTGCGCCGCGTCCCGGCTGTCCGAACACGTCACCACGAACGCGCTGACGTGCACCGGAGCCCGCGACTTGTGCTCCGCCGCCACCGCCGAACCCTCGTGCGAATGCCCGTGGTCATGCGAGTGGCTGTGCTCGTGCGAGTGGCCGTGCTCATGCGAATGCCCGGGGTCACCACCGTGCGCGTGCGAGTGCCCGTGGTCATGGCCGTGCTCGTGAGCGTGGCTGTGCTCGTGCGAGTGGCCGTGCTCGTGAGCATGGCCGTGCGCATCCTCGGGAGCGTGCTCGTGGGCGTGACCGTCCTGGCCGTGCTCGTGCTCATGCCCCGGGGTATGCGGGTGGGAGTGGCCATGACGGGGGTCATGGTCGTGGTCGTGTCCGTCGTGTCCCATGGTGGACGCTCCTCGGAAGGTCGAAAGGGGGCGGTGCGGGAAGAGGTCAGGCGTCGGGCAGGTCGACGACGAGCGTGCCGTCCTCGACCGCGAGGTGCACCGTCGGCTGGTCATCACACACGCCGGGCGAGGTGACGTTCTGCCCGGTGTCCATGTCGAAGCCCACCTCGTGGCAGGGGCACACCACGGTGTTGTCCTCGATGCGGCCGCCCGACAGCAGGCACCCGGCGTGGTTGCACCAGTCGTCGAGGCCCTTGTACCGGCCGTGGATCTTCGCGATGCAGACGTTGCGCTTGCCGATTTCGTAGCCGCGCATCTCCCTCTCTGCGAAGTCCGCGGGCCCCAGCTTTATCTTCGTCATTGCGTTCCTTTTTCCGCGTTCCTTTTCCCACAACCCGTCCGGGCCTGCATCCACCTTCCCCCAGCATTAATTTTCCGACCGTGACTTCCGACGTGACACCCTCCGCGGCCGTGCTCACCGACAAGGCGACCGTCGCCCAGGTCCTCCGGGACATGTCCCTGCTGCTTCAACTCCAGGGCGAGACGGGCTTCCGCGTCCGGGCCTACGACATCGCCGCCGACCGCATCGCGAACCTGCCGCAGGACCTGGGCGCCGTCGTCAACGAGGGCCGCCTGCAGGACCTCCAGGGCATCGGGCCCGGGCTCGCCGAGAAGCTCTCCGAGCTGGTGAAGACCGGCCGCATGAGCGCCTTCGAGGAGCTGAAGGCCCGCTTTCCCGCCGGCCTCCTGGAGCTGATGAAGCTGCCCGACGTGGGCCCCAAGAAGGTCGCCGTGCTCTGGAAGGAACTCCAGGTCGGCAGCGTGGAGGACCTGGAGCGCGCCTGCCAGGAAGGCCGCGTGCGCGAGCTCAAGGGCTTTGGCGCCAAGAGCGAGACGAAGCTGCTGGACGGCATCGCCGTGTACCGGCGCGCGAAGGGCGAGCGCAAGCTGCTGGGCGACGCGCTGCCCATCGCGGAGCAGCTGCTGGAGCTCATCCGCGCGGCCCCGGGCGTGGTGCGCGCCAGCCTGGGCGGCAGCGTGCGCCGCCGCGCGGAGACGGTGTCCGACGTGGACCTCATCGCCTCCGCGCAGGACGCGGGGCCGGTGCTGGACACGCTCGCGAACGCGCCGGGCGTGGCGACGGTGCTGGGCAAGGGCGACAGCAAGTGTTCCGTGCGGATGGTCGCGGGCGATCTCCAGGTGGACCTGCGCGTGCTGCCGGACGAGGACTTCGCCACCGCGCTGCACCACTTCACCGGCTCCAAGGGCCACCACATCCGGCTGCGCAACCTGGGGCACGAGCAGGGCCTCAAGATCTCCGAATGGGGGGTGCACCGCGAGGACGGCACCAAGGTCCCGGTCCCCGACGAGGCGACGCTGTACCGGCTCTTGGGCATGCAGGAGGTGCCGCCGGAGTTGCGCGAGGACTCGGGCGAGGTGGAGGCGGCGAAGGCCGGGAAGCTGCCCGAGGACCTGGTGACGCTGGAGGACGTGCAGGGCGCGGTGCATGCGCACAGCACCTGGTCCGACGGGCGCAACTCCCTGGAGGAGATGGCGCGCGCGGCGCAGGCCCTGGGCCTCAAGTACCTCACCATCACCGAGCACAGCGAGGCGGCCATCTACGCGGGCGGCCTCAAGGTGGATGACCTCAAGCGGCAGTGGGAGGAGATCGACCGCGTGAACGCGGCGGTCCCCGGCGTGCGGCTGCTCAAGGGCATCGAGGTGGACATCCTGGAGACGGGCGCGCTGGACTACGCGGACAGCGTGCTGGAGCAGTTGGAGGTCGTCATCGCGTCCATCCACGTGCGCCACTCCATGGACGAGGACCAGATGACGCGCCGGGTGCTGGCCGCGCTGGACAATCCGCACATGCACATCCTGGGGCACCCCACCGGGCGCCTCATCCAGAGCCGGGATCCCTACCCCCTGCGCATGGAGGAGGTGCTGGAGCGCGCGGCCGAACGGGGCGTGGCGGTGGAGGTCAACGGCAAGCCCCAGCGCCTGGACCTGAAGGCCGAGTACGTGCGGCAGGCCGTCGGACGCGGGGTGAAGCTGGTGGTGAGCTGCGACGCGCACCGGCAGGAGGACCTGCGCAACCTGTCCTACGCGGTGGCCACCGCGCGCCGGGGCTGGGCGAGGAAGAAGGACATCCTCAACACCCGGCCCGCGGCCAGCTTCCTCGCCGCCCTGCGGGAGCGCTGATAGGCTCGCGGGCGCGCAGATGTTCCGCCCGCTCCTCTTCGTCCTCGCCCTGCTCTGCCTCCTCGTCACGCCCACCCGGGCCGGCGCGGAGGCCCGTCCGTCGCGCGCCGACCTCCAGCGCGTGCTGGAACTGCATGCCCGCTCCGTGGTGCGCGTGCGCGGTCCCCAGCACGCCGGCCCCGGCATCATCGTGGGCGCGGACGGGCAGGTCCTCACCGCCGTGGCGCACGTGGGCCCCCAGTCCGCCCAGGTGGAGCACGCGGGCAATGCGCTGACGGCGCGCGTGGTGCTCTCCAGCACCGTGCTCCAGGTCGCGGTGGTGGCCGGTCCCCAGGGCGCATGGCCCGCCGCGCCGGTGCGGCTGGTGCCGGAGGGACTCGCGGGCCGCTGGGTCGTGGGCGTCACGCCGGGAGGCAAGGGCCGCAGGGACACGCCTCGCGCCGCGAAGGCGAAGGCCGCGCCCGCGCCCTTCTTCGACGTGCCCCTGACGCTCGCGCCGGGCAGCCCCCTGTACGACGGGGACGGGCGGCTGGTGGCCGTCGTCGTCGAGCGCCGGGGCAAGGCCGTCCGTGCGCTGCCCCTGAGCGCGGTGAAGGCGGAGCTCGCGTCGGCGGACGCGCCATGAGCCGGCCTCCGGGGCCACCATTCCGCTTGAGCGCGGTGCAGGAAGCGGTGGGCCTCTGGGCCCTGGGCTTCCTGGGCATCGTCGGCGCGTTCCTCCTGGCCGGTGGCACCAGCGTGCCCAAGCTGGTGGCGACGGTGGGCTTCCTCTACCTGCCGCTCATCCCCATGCGCTGGCGTGACGAGGACTACCGCGACTACGGCCTGTCCCTGCACGCGTGGAAGCAGGACCTGCGCCTGTTCGTCATCCTGTCGCTCATCGTGGGGCCGCTGTTCTTCGCGGGCTTCGCCGCCTTCGTGCAGGTGGTGCCGCACCTGCCCCCGGGGCTCGCGCGCCACCTGACGCCCACCATCGGCGAAGGCCACTTCCAGCCGCGCCTGCCCCCGCGCTTCGGCGAGTGGATCATCGATCAGCTCTTCGTCGTGGCCCTGCCGGAGGAGTTCTTCTACCGGGGCTACGTGCAGGCCCGCCTGCGCGACGCGTGGCCCCAGGGGCGCGTGGTGCTGGGCGGTCGGCTGGGGAAGGCCTTCTGGGTGACGGCGCTGCTCTTCGCGCTGGGACACCTGGCCATCTTCCAGACGTGGCGGCTGGCGGTGTTCTTCCCCGCCCTGCTGTTCGGCTGGATGCGCGAGCGCACCGGCACCATCGTCGGCTGCACCCTCTTCCACGCCGCGTGCAACCTCTACGTGCGCTTCCTCGAAGTGTCCTTCTTCGGCGGTCCCTGAGGCCCGCCGACGCGAGCGGCCGGACTCAAGCCGGCTCAGGCCGGAGGCAGGTGCTGGACCTGGAGGTCCGGCCCCACCGCCAGCGTCGTCCCCGGCGCCAGCTCCACCCAGCCCTGCGTGCGGGTGACGTGGCTGGCCACCACCACGGTGCGTCGGCGCCGGTGCGCCCCCACCGCGGGCCAGGCCTCCGACGTCGTCGCGTCCACGCCGCAGCGTTCGCACTCCGCGCTGCCTTCCAGGCGCGTGTAGTACAGCGGAGATTCGCCACAGCGGGTGGCCAGGAGCACCGCGCCATTGGTGACCACCAGATTCAGCGGGGGCGTGCGCACCTGCCCCGCCGCCACGAGCGCGGCCTCCACCTCGCGCACCGTGTCGCGCAGCAGGCGCCCCGCGACGGCCGGCTCCAGGCGTGGATCATCCGTGCGGCCCGCGTCGCGCAGGTGCTTGAGGAACAAGGCGAAGAGCACCTCGCTGTCGGTGGCGCCGCGCACTTGCCGCTGGAGGTGCTCCGGCACGCGCGCCAGCAGCGGAGCGCGCAGGGGCTCGAAGCCCGGCAGCGGGTCCTGATGGGCGAACAGCCAGTGGCGGGCCCGGAAGGGCTGGGTGTTGTCCTCGGGCGACAGGCCGGGTGGCAGCCGACCCGCGTGGAAGAGCACCGCCTCCGATTCGTGTGGAGGGCCCAGGTCGTCCAGGGTGACGTCCGTGCCCGGGGCCAGCCGGCGCAGCAGGACCTCCTCCTGGGCATAGGAGCCCACGCCCAGGGCATTGGCGCGGGCGTCCGGACGCAGGACGACCTGCTGTGTCAGGCGGTGCAGCTCGCACCGCAGGAGATTGGGATCCGACGACAACGCGGCGAGAATCGCGGACATGCGCTGTACCCCCCTTCCTTCCTAGGGATAAGGCCGGGGTGGGTGCGATTCAGCGACGCCCCCCTGCTCCCCTGCTCTGGCGCTAAGCCCTTGAAATGGCTGGCGTTTGGCCTTCCAGTGAATTGACACGTCACACCGTGGGGCCTAACCTCGGTCCGCTTCTCGGCAGCTCCCCCCCAGAGGAACCGGGGTGCAGGTCTTTACCGGAGACGGAATGGCGGACGACATCGCAATCGGCATCGACCTGGGCACGTCGTATTCGTGCGTGTCCGTCGTCCACGAAGGCCAGCCCACGGTCATCCCCAACGAGTGGGGCGAGACGACGCATGCCTCGTGCGTGTCCTTCCTGGAGGAAGGGTCCGTGCTGGTGGGCAACGCGGCGAAGAAGAACATCATCACCAGCCCCGAGAACACGGTGTACTCGGCCAAGCGGCTCATCGGCCGCTACTACTTCTCCGACGAGGTGAAGAAGGCGCAGGCGGTGATGCCGTACCGCATCGTCGAGGGCGAGAACAACTCGGTGCGCATCGGCGTGCGCGAGCGCAGCTACTCGCTGCCGGAGATTTCGGCGCTGGTGCTCAAGGAGATGAAGGCCGTCGCGGAGACGTACCTGGGCCGCGAGGTGACCAAGGCCGTCGTCACGGTTCCGGCGTACTTCAACGACAACCAGCGTCAGGCGACCAAGGACGCGGGCCGCATCGCGGGGCTGGAGGTGTTGCGCATCATCAACGAGCCCACCGCCGCGGCACTCGCGTATGGCTTTGGCCGGGACGTCAACCAGCGCGTCGTCGTGTATGACCTGGGCGGCGGCACGTTCGACGTGTCCATCCTGGAGATTGGCAAGGACGTCTTCGAGGTGCTCGCGACGGCGGGCGACACGTACCTGGGCGGCGACGACTTCGACGACCGCATCATGACGTGGATGGCGGACGACTTCCTGGCGCGCACGCGGTTGGATTTGCGGCAGAACAAGTACTGCCTGCAGATGCTCAAGGACGCGGCGGAGAAGGCGAAGATCGACGTGGGCCAGTACGGCACGGCGGAAGTGGTCTGCCAGGGCATCTGCCAGGACGCCAACGGCAACGTGATGGACCTGCGCAACACGCTCAACCAGGACCAGTTCAACCGGATGGTGATGGACCTGGTGCAGCGCACGTTCAAGGTCTGTGACGAAGCGCTGCAGAGCGCGCGGCTGACGGCGGCGGACATCGACGCGGTCATCCTGGTGGGCGGGCCCACGCGGCTGCCCATCATCCGCAACTCGGTGAAGCACTACTTCCAGAAGGATCCGCTGGAGGGCATCAACCCGGATCAGGTCGTGGCGATGGGGGCCGCGCTCCAGTCGCACGCGCTCCTGGACAGTAAGACGGAGACGTTCCTGGTGGACGTCACGCCGCTGACGCTGCGCATTGGCACGGTGGGTGGGTACACCGAGAAGATCATCGACAAGAACACGCCGGTGCCCATCGACCGCTCGAAGACCTTCACCACCAGCCGCGACGGGCAGGAGAAGGTGAAGATCCGCGTGTACCAGGGCGAGTCCAACCGCGCCGAAGAGTGCGAGATGCTGGGCGAGTTCGAGTTCGCGGGCTTCCGCATCGGGTATCGCGGCGAGGTGAAGATCGAGGTGACGTTCGAGATCAACACGGACGGGCTGGTGAACGTGTCCGCGTGTGACGTGGAGACGGGCCAGAAGACGTCCACGTCGATCACGCTGTCGTCCGGCATGACGGAAGCGGACATCCAGCAGTCGATCCAGTCGAACCGCAACACGCGGCTCGCGGGCCACAACAGCAACGACCTGCCGGCCATGGCCAACTAGGCACCGCCGATGTCCGAGCCTTCTGATCCGACGTCCGGCGCACCGCCAGGGCCTTCCACGCCCGCGCCACCCGCACGTCCAGCGCTGCCCCGCCTGACGGCGGCCGTCCCCCCGTCCGTCGCGCCCGCGCCACGCCCCCCGAGCGGCGCCGTCCCAGCGGTTCCACCGCGCGCGGCACCGCCGGTGGGAACCGGACCGGCCACCCGCGCCACGCCGCCCCCAGTCGCGCCCGCGGGAGCGCAGTCCCCGTCGTCCGCGGGAATCCCGGCGGTGGCGCCGGCGACGGCGAGGCCTTCATCGGCCGGTGGGGTGGCGTCGGTGGAAAAGCCCGCGGGCCCGGCCGCACCGCCGCGTGCGCCGACCGCTGGAGCCCCCCCGCGTCCGACGCCAGCGGGCCTCGCGCCCGTGGGTGCGGCACCACCGGGAGTGGCTCCCATGGGAACCGAGGGCGCGGCACCGCGTCCAACGCCAGCGGGGCTTGCGCCCGTGGGAGCGGGAGGAGCACCGCCGCGTCCGACGCCCGCGGGGCTCGCGCCCGTGGGTGCGGCACCGCCGGGAGTGGCTCCCATGGGAGTCGAGGGCGCGGCACCGCGTCCGACGCCTCCGGGCATCGCGCCGATGACCTCCACGCCGCGCTCGCCGCCACCGGGAGTTCCGCCCGTGGGCTCCGCGTCCGCGACGCGGCCCACCGTCCCCGGGATTCCGTCCGTGGGAGCAACACCTCCGCCGCAGGTCGCGTCGGCGGGTGCGCCCGCGCAAGCACGGCCTACCGCCAACGCCCTTCCCGCCGTCGGAGCAACGCCTCCGGCCCAGGGCGCGGCGGTCCCCGCGCACGCACGCCCCACGGTGAGCACACCCGCAGTCGGTGCGACGCCTCCGGCCCAGGGCACGGCGGTCCCCGCGAACGCACGCCCCACGGTGAGCACCCCCGCCGTCGGTTCAACGCCCCCGGCCCAGAACACGGCGGTCCCCGCGCACGCACGTCCCACGGTGAGCACGCCCGCAGTCGGCGCACCGCCCGCGCCCCAGGGCGCGACGGTCC